>JAZKDM010000178.1:0-5990 GCA_040387535.1 Pseudomonadota bacterium
TTATGGTGCCGACGGAGAGACTCGAACTCTCACGACTTTCGTCACTACCCCCTCAAGATAGCGTGTCTACCAATTCCACCACGACGGCAATTCAAATCAGCAATTTAGGTTACTTAAATTACAAATTACCAAATTTTGAGGACAACTAAAATAGTCAGCTTTATCTAATGCTAACTTCAACAATTTTAGTTGGGTATATCTTTCGCAGTGTTACCGCTTGGTGCTGTTTCTGGCGCTTTAGTTGCACTTGGCGCAACATTTATTTCATTTGATGTTGCAGGCACTTTAATGACGCTGCTGTTGCCTGCACGATGACTTGCCATGTAAGCAAGTGTTAAGCTAGTGCAGAAAAACACCACTACGCACGCAGCTGTTAGCTTGCTTAAAATATTAGATGAGCCACTTACACCAAACAAACTGCCCGATGCGCCGCTACCAAAAGCAGCACCCATATCAGCGCCTTTGCCGTGCTGAATAAGCACTAAGCCAATGACGCCAGCCGCTGCAAGCACGTGAATAACTGTAATTAAATTTTCCATCAAACCAATTCCAAAAAGTGGTTGCTTAAATCGCAAGCACTACGCTTGCTTATCAACCGTTTACTGTTGTTTTAAATCAACAAATTAATTCGCCATGTCGGCCGCAGAGCAGATTTTTTCAAACCCCTGCGCTTCAAGCGAGCATTTTCCAACCAGCCCGCCATCGACATTCGATACAACGAACAATTGTACCGCATTTTGTGGGTTTACGCTTCCCCCATACAGGATTTTTAAGCTGGTAGCCGCCTCTTTATTTAAGCTGGCTATCTTATTGCGAATGAACTTGTGCATGGCTTGCGCTTGAGCTGGCGTAGCGGCCAAGCCTGTACCAATCGCCCAAATAGGCTCATACGAAATAATGCTATCGGCAAAAATGGCAGCACCATGTTGCGCAATAATGGTATCAAGTTGTTTACCAATCACCAGCTCCATCACGCCGGCTTCACGCTCAATTAAGGTTTCGCCTACGCATAAAATGGGGGTTAATCCATGCTTTTTAGCCTGCATGAATTTTTGCGCGATATTTTCATCGGATTCGCAATAGGCGGTTGCGCGCTCAGAATGCCCAATAATCACAAATTCGCAACCAAAATCTTTGAGCATGGCAGCACTTACCTCGCCTGTATAGGCGCCCTCTACATTTTTAGCCATATTTTGCGCACCCCATGCAATATCGGTATGCTGCAATAGTTGTTGCAACTGCGCCAAATAAGGATAAGGCGCGCAAACCACTACTTTGGTCTGCTTTAAATTAGAAAGCGTAGCGATATATTGTGTTAAAAGGGCTTTATTTTGCTCAAGATTGCCATGCATTTTCCAATTGGCAACGACTAGTTTTTTGGCAAGATTAGCTGACACTGGCTGACTCATTAAATACCCTTAGTAATTGCCGCGAATTCTACGCGCGCCTGCTTGGGTGGTCAACGATAAGCCGATTTTAATATTACCGCTTCCCCGCTTATTTAAAACTAAAGGTATACAAAGCATCCACAGCACTTTCTGTTCCTGTTTCAGCTTGCAGTGCCCAGCGCGGCGTAATATTAAACGTTAGTCTTGCCACATCCAACAAGCCGCTAACACTTTTTTGATAGCTTAAATATAGCCTAGAAGACAAACGCTTACCAAACGTTAGTGAGGCAGTATCAGCATCTGCGCCGCCAAAGCTTAGCTCATCTAAACCTGCGGCACGCGCTAGTTTTGTTTGCAGAGGAAGCGAATTATCGTCTGATAATACCGCGCCCGCCGCCAACGACAGCATGGCAAAATCATTCTTACCTGCTTGACTGGTGCCATGACCTAGCAATAACCAAGATAGTTTTTCAGTATCTGGCACATTTGGTTCTGACACCAACTTAACCGCTGGATTTAAGCCATTACCGGTGATTTCGACACCCGCGTTCACATTTTGTACCGCTGAAGACGTGGTTTGACTGAAGTTGCTGCCAGTTACAGCATCGTTATTGCTGGTAGTTTCTGCGTTGCTTTTGATAATGCTATCATTGCTGGATGGCGCATTGCGCATGGCGCGAATATTCAAACTTGGGTTATCAATCGGCCCAGTAAAAGCAATCACGCCGCGCGTAATATTAAGCACTTGGCCATAGGCCGTGTAAGTGCCTTTTTTGATGCGAATTGTACCTTCGGTATGTGGCAGATATTGCGTTAAGCCAACCAGCGTTACCGCGCCATATAATTGCGCATCCAAACCGCGGCCGCGCAAGGTAAAATCATCACCCAAATCAATACGTAAATTATTCAGCAAGATTTTTAGCGCATCATCATTCACTATTTCAGTACGCCCAAGCACCACTACATCATCGGCCAACGTTGGCACGTCATCATCGGGTAGCCCTACCAAGCCTTTAAGCACTTTAAAATCGCCCGAAATAGTCAGCAAATCATTGTCTAAAGTCGTTTTACCAGCGCCGTTTAACACTAACAACCTATCCGCGCCTGATAGCACTGTAAATTGTTCGGCTTGCCAATCCAAGGCCACATTCGGCTGTTGATTGAGCATTTTTAAAGTACCGTTAGTGCGCACATAGCCGCTACCACCTTTCCAAACGGCTTCTTTAATGAGCAATACATCATTTTCAAAGTTGGCTTGTAGCGTTCCCTCTGTTAAAGAAACGCCTTGCGAAGGCAGCACAAGCTGTAGATTTTTACCCATGGCATTACCGCGTAAATTAGGTTTTTGCATGGTGCCATCAGCGCTTAGCGTCATGCTTAGTGCGCCATCTAATTGTGCATCGGCCAGCGTTTCGGATAGTGGCAGCCAAGCCAAGGTATTAAGTTGTGCATTGCTGTTAATTTTGAGTGGCGCATTTGCCATTAGTGCAAATCCAGACTCTACTTTAGTGAGCATTGTTGCTACGTGCCCATCAAAATGCCCAAGTTGTTTGCCATCTAATAGCCACGCCAAATCGGCTTGATTATTCACCACTTTCAAATCGGCGCTTAAGTTTTGCAAGCCAAGCGGCTTGGCTACACCCGCTGAATCGCTTAAGCTTAAATCACCAGAATCCAGTTTAAATTGTGCTTGCGCATTAACGGATTCCACTGCGTTAATATTCCAATAGCCTGAAAAAACAGGATTGCCTTTTAATTTGGCAGGCAATGTAAACACACTTGGTGGTATGTCATCTAGAGCAAGCTGACTGAGCTTGCCTTGACTGACAAAGCCTTTTTTGCCAGCCTGTAAACCATCAATTTCTAAGCTGCCTTTTGTGAGCTGCAACACAGCATTTCCCAAGGTGATATCTTGCAGGGTAGCGCTCAATTTTGCAGGTGCTTGTAAAGTCACAGGCGTTTCTCCTTTTAATTGCAAGCTTTGAATAAAGCCCTGCCAAGTATCGCCACTTAAACCACCTTGTAACAAGGTTTCAAATTGAAATGGCACGATTTTTTGTTGAGAAGCGGCGGTTAATTTTAGCTGATGCGCCGCGCGCGTACCTTGCAAGCTAAGCGCCGCATTCATCACAGGGTTTTGTGCCACTTTTAAGCCATCTGCATTGAATGTAGCATCTACTACGCCATTGCTATCGGCTGAAATTGTCGCTTGCCCATCTAATTTTTCTAATTGGATTTTGTTAGGTAATTGCACTTTTTGCGCTGCCAATTTTAGGCGCAACGCTAAGTTTTCAAATGTGCCAGCCAGTGAGCCGTTAGCAGTGGCTTGGCCTGAAAATTCGCGGCCAAATGTGCTGAGTTGTGGCAAATCGGCGCGCCATTCCAGCATGCTATCTGCAGCGCCTAGACTGCCTGTTGCTTTAAAAACATTGCTGGCGATATTGGCATTTAAATCAAGAGCTTTTATTTGATTGCCTAACACGGTAAATCCGCCTGCAAGTGCTAAAGTTTGTTGGGCATTATCGGTTTGTAAGTAGCTATCTTTAGCTAACATTTGTACTTGCAAGCCAGTTTGTTTGCCTAAATCGCCCTGCACATCCACATCAATATTCAGCAAGCCTGCTGGGTAGCCACCTAATTTTTCAGGCTTTAAATTGCTGAGTTGCGCATACAATTTAAGTGGGTAATCATTGGCCAATCCTATTTCGCCATTGATTTGCATATTCGCCGCTATTAAATCGTTTGCGGCGGTTTGGGCTATTGCCAGCTGATTATTTTGCAAAATTAACAGCGGATTTAGCTCAAATTTCAAGCTATTTAAATCACCCGCCAACTGCGTTTTAATATCATAAGGCAGACTGCCATCAAGGCTTGCTTGCTTAATACTGGCTTCACCCGTTAATGCAAATGGGCGCGTATTTTGCAGATTAAGTTGCACTTGCGCTTGCCCATAAGGCGTTGCTGCGCGTAAATAATTCAGCTGTATGGTTTTGCTATCGGCTTTTAAATCAAACTGCACATTGTTTAGCGTATAGGTTTCAGTTGGCGTCACAATAACCAGCTCTACTACTTCTGCCTGCTGAATCTGCACAGGAAAAGGTAAGTTGATACGCTCTGGCAAGCCGGATTTATCCGCTTTCTTTTCAGTATCGCGCAAGGTGATGACCAAACGTTTTGCGCGCATTTTTTCCACTAGCAAGCTGCTATCAAAGGGTGATAGTTGCCAGCGCGATTCTAATTTAGTGAGTTGTAGATGAATATTATCCACATCGTAATCCAGCGTATCTAGATTAGAACTGCCATGAATAGTCATTTCGCCTTGCACAGGCGTAAACATCAGCAAGGCTAAGCTGAGCAATAGCGCTTTAATGTAATGCCAGTGTTGCTTGCTAACTAAACTCAAAATGCAACGCCTAAATTAAAATGCAGACGGTATTCGCCTGTTGCCTCACCATAGGCAATATCGCCGCCAATCGGGCCAATCGGACTTTTCCAGCGCGCGCCTAAACCGTAGCCATAAACGGGTTTTAAATCCTGCAAGGTGTTGGCCGCGTTACCCACATCCACAAATAGCGCAGCACCCCATTGCTGAGTCAGCCATTGAATCACCTCTACGCTACCTGTTGCCAAATAACGGCCGCCAACAATGGCATCGCCTTCTTTCACGCCCAAACTCTCAAAGGCATAGCCGCGCACCGACTGATCGCCGCCTGCGCGGAATAAAAAGGCGGCGGGCGCGCTATTTTTACCGCTCACAGCGCCTATTTCCGCCCTAGCGATTAACTGCGTTGATTTGGTGATTGGATAATAACCCTGCACTTTGGCATAAGTTTGTACAAAGCGCCCGCTAGAGAGCTGCTCAATTGGCGCTACGGCTAACTGCGTATTAAACAAATAGCCCAGCGTTGGGTTGCGGTCATTATCAGTGCGGCGCAAGGTAATACCATATGACAAAGTAGCTACACTTTTGGTGGCCGATGGCGCATCATCCAACACTTGATGCTCAACCAAATAAGCGGCACCAATGGTTTGCTCAGTTCTGCGCGGGCCCCAGCTTCTATTAATACCAGTTTGGCCAGAGCTGGTAATTTGGCCTTCAATCACTCTGCGCTCTAAGCCTGCATTAAAGCTATCGCGATAGCCGTCGCTATCTGTAGGCAAGCGAACCAGCGCGCTTAATGATTGCGCGCGTTGTTCTGGTTTTAAGCTGCTGGTTAAGCGCCAACCGCGATTAAATAAATTTAAACCATCATAAGTAAGCTGTGCCCGCGCGCCTGTATTGGTGCTGTAGCCTGCGCCCACGCCCATTTTTACAGCTGGGTTTTCTTGCACCACGACGCGTACAGGCACCACATCATTGACTGCCGTTGCGGTGCTGGCGGTCACTTCTACACCCTGAAAATAGCCACTCTCTTCTAAACGCGTTTGCAATAGCTGTAACCTTGTCTGGCTATAGGTTGTGCCAGGTTTTATGCGATTTAAATCTTGAATAATGCTGGCAGGATAGCGGCTTAGCCCTTCCACTGTTAGTTCACCAAAGGTGAAACTTTGGCCGCTATCGACCTCTATGCTAATGGCTACGGTATTTAACGCTGGATTAAC
>JAZKDM010000179.1:0-3182 GCA_040387535.1 Pseudomonadota bacterium
AAATTGTTGGCGAGCATCAATCGCTAGAAGTAAAAGTATTACCCGCACATGCAACCTTGCAATAGCCTAAAAATAACTAAGAGCATTAATAACTAAGAGTACAAATAACCAAGAGCATTAAGGATAGATATGTCACGATTAACTGGCCCAAGAGTAAAAATTATGCGCGCATTAGGCGTTGATTTGCCTGGGTTATCACGTAAAAGCATTGAAGCACGCCCAACGCCACCTGGCCAACACGGTAATAAAGCATCACGTAAACGTCGCTCTGATTTTGGTGTAAAGCTACAAGAGAAACAAAAAATTCGTTTTAACTACGGCTTAACCGAAACGCAAATGCGCAAATTGATTTTAGATGCGCGTAAAGGCAAAGAACCAACTGGCGAGCGCTTATTACAATTATTAGAACGCCGCATGGATAACGTGGTGTTTAGAGCAGGCTATGCGCCAACGGTAATTGCGGCACGTCAGTTAGTTTCACATGGTCATTTAATGCTAAATGGCAAGGCCGCCAACATCCCATCTATTCGCTTAAAAGTAGGTGACGAGTTGGTGATTAAAGCTAAGAGTAAAAATATCCCAATGGTGGTAGAAACCATCAAGCAACCATCATTGGCGCGCCCAGAGTGGTTATCTTGGGATGAATCAGCACTCACTGTAAAAGTAGCGCATCTACCTGCGGTATCCGATGTGCCTTTTCCAGTCGATGTGCAATTGGTGGTGGAATATTACGCTAACCGCGTGTAATTAAGCGGTTAGCAACAGAATTTAAGGCGTCCCTAACAACGTCTTAAATGTTGCAAATGCATGCAAATGCATCTCCTTGATTTATGGCTGCATTGACGATGTTTACTCAACATAAACCGGTCATGTAAGGCGGTCACTTTTTGGCAAGGCAGTTATTTGAATTTATATGAAAGTTATCACTAATTTAACGGCAAAAGAACACATGAGTTTTGATGTGGCGATTGTGGCGGATGAAACGCCCAATCACGACATCAAAATGTCGCGCATTAAGCGCTTAAATACAGAGCAGCTATTTACCGATGTAAAAGAAGTGATGATTGAGCATTTAAACGAGACTTATGTTTTGCGCATTACTAAGCAAAATAAATTGATATTAACCAAATAGCCAAAGGAAAATCCATGTCGCCCAAAAATCAACACTCGCGCATTCTGCTGGCAAAAAATGATGGCGGTAGCGTTGCCTATTGCGAATCTTGCGATGTGATTGAACTGGAAATGGGCGCTGTGAGCATGCGCGTAGATGCGCCATCGCTAGAGGCCTTGAGCGCGCTATTTAAAGATGCCGATATTCGCCTTAGTTATTATCGTCTAGAAAAGGCCAATTTTGAGCAATCCCAAGCGGGCGATTTAAGCTTTCACTAAATTATTGAGCAATTTTAATCCTCTGAATCGACATTTATGAGCAGCCAAACATCTACGGTGGTTAATTTATTTGCGGCACGTCATGCAAAATTGCGTCAGCTAAATTCTGCTGACCAACATGAAAAAGTAAGCCGCTTATATGCCTTGCCTTTGCAAAGCACGCGCTTCAGCGGCCCCACGCCACCGCAAAAAACATATGCTTGGTTAACTACATTATTTGTTGCGCTCGCTCATATTGGCGTTATCTATTTATTATTGACACAAAAACCTCTCACCAAAATTGAAATGCCACCTGCCAAGCCAATGATGGTGAGTTTGATTGCGCCGCCAGCGCCAGAGCCAGAATTAGTACCCGTGATTGAGCCGCCAAAGCCACAAATAAAACCTAAAGTACAACCAATTGTTAAGCCTAAAAAAGTGGTTGAAAAAATCAAACCAATTGAAACACCAACAGAACGCTTAGTAGAAGCGACTACAGAACAGCCCATAGTTGAAGAAACGCCTGCCGCGCCTGTAGAGCCTGTTAAAGCAGCAGAGGCGCCCAAAGCGCCACCAGTCGTCGAAAAAGCAGTAGAGGAAAAAATAGAACCGCCACGTTTTGGAGTGTCCTATTTAAATAATCCAGCACCCGATTACCCAGCCACTTCACGCCGATTAGGTGAAGAGGGGCGCGTATTAATGAAAGTATTGGTTTCTGCCGATGGTAAGGCCGAAGATGTGCAAATTGAAAAAAGTAGCGGATCAGAACGCCTAGACGATGCCGCCATCATAGCGGTAAAACGCTGGCGTTTTATCCCTGCCAAGAAAAACAATCAGGCAATGAGTGCTTATGTGATTGTGCCAGTGAAGTTTTCACTAGATAGTTAAAAGTTAGCACCAATATCAAAAATTACTTATTAATAAAGTAAATTAAAAAACGTTTTAAATTAAAGGAAGCAACATGCAACACACAACAGAGTTTGATAGCCTCGCTTTTATTATGCAAGGTGGATTTGTCTCCATTTCAGTCGCACTAATCTTGCTGATGATGTCCGTAGCAAGCTGGTATTTTATGATTGTTAAAACCGTGCAAAGCATTCAGGTCAAAAGCGCTTTAAAACGCTATATTGCCGAATTTTGGGCAGCACCTAACTTGCAAACTGCGATTAGCACCATCAAAATTGATTCACCCGCACAACATTTGGCAGTAAATGCCGTAGATGCCGCGCATCACCACCAATTGCATGCCTCAAAGCATATTGAAGAATCTTGTAGCTACGATGAATTTATTGCGCGCAGTATGCGCCGTAGTGTGGCGCAAACCACGGCTAAACTGGAGTCAGGTTTATCGGTATTAGCCTCAGTAGGCAGTGTTTCACCATTTGTCGGATTATTCGGTACGGTGTGGGGTATTTATCATGCATTAGCCAGCATCAGCGCTAGCGGCCAAGCCACTTTAGATAAAGTAGCAGGCCCAGTAGGTGAAGCCTTGATTATGACCGCGATTGGTTTGGCAGTGGCGATTCCAGCCGTGTTAGCCTATAACGCCTTTGTAAAACAAAACCGTGTTATTAATGCCACTTTAGATACGTTTGGACAAGACTTGCATGTGCTGCTAACCACAGGCGCGCCTTTATTCATTAAACAAAACGCAAGCAATCCGCACAACGTTAAATCAATCCACGCGCAAAACGCCAAACCTATGGGAGTGCCAGCATGATAGGCGGCAATGCTTCCAACAATGAGGCGCACACACAGCCCATGAGCGAAATCAACACCACGCCCTTAGTAGACGTGATGTTGGTTTTATTGGT
>JAZKDM010000179.1:3282-5591 GCA_040387535.1 Pseudomonadota bacterium
AAACACACACAATAAAAAACGCCTACAGGCTTTAGTTTGTAGGCGTTTTTTTACACCTAGCTTTTATTGATAGCGCAACGCTTGACTTGTAATGTTTAGACTTCTTAGTGATTTTGTATATTCTTGGTATTTTATATAGAACGAAATGTAAAAAGTTAGGGATTATTTTTTTAAATTATATTTAATGAACTAATATTTTGAAAATATAACAAATAGTGGATTATATTGTTTGGCAAAATGAAGTATTAAAACTTTATAGTTGGTAACATTTTTTCAAAATCTATCTAAATGGCGCAATAAATGCCATCAAACCAATTCGAATAAAGTATGAACAAACTTTCAAATCGTAGCATCATCATTAACGGTAACAATGCATCAGCCACGCGCGAGCAGATTCGCGCTTATTTTCATCAAACGGCAGATTTGTATGAAAGTTTGTTTCAAGCCTTAAAAAGTGATGAAGCTTATTACGTTAAGCCGATTCATTTAAGGCATCCGCTTATTTTTTATTACGGCCATACCAATACTTTTTTTGTGAATAAATTGATTTTGGCTGGCTTAATCACGCAGCGTGTAAACCCGCAGTTTGAATCTATGTTTGCTGTTGGTGTGGATGAAATGGGTTGGGATGACGTAAACGATAAAAACTATCAGTGGCCATCGCCTGCAGAGGTAAAAGCGTATCGCGCAAGTGTGCGCGTCGTGATTGATGAATTAATTAATACGCTTCCATTAAGCTTACCAATTGATTGGGAGAGCAAATGGTGGCCTATTTTGATGGGTATTGAGCATGAGCGTATTCATTTAGAAACCAGCTCGGTATTAATTCGGCAGCATGCTCTACATTTTCTACAACCTTTGAAGGATTGGGCGCCTTGCCAAGCCTTTGATGCGATTGCGCCAGTGAATAGCTTGGTAGATATTCCCGCAATAGATATTCAATTAAGTAAATCAACTGACTATTACGGCTGGGACAACGAATACGGTCAATTTAACGCGCATTGTCCTGCTTTTCAGGCGGCAAAATATTTGACCTCTAATGCTGAATTTTTAGTATTTGTAGAAGCAGGCGGTTATCAAAATGATCAATATTGGCAAGAAGAGGGCTTAGCATGGAAGCAATACACAAAGCCTGAACATCCTGTTTTTTGGCTAAAACATGGTGACATTTGGCACTTAAGATTAATGACTCAGGAAGTGAATATGCCGTGGAGTTGGCCTGTAGAGGTGAACTACCATGAGGCAAAAGCATTTTGTAATTGGCAATCGGAGCAAACGGGCAAACAAGTGCGAATGCCAACTGAGCATGAGTGGTATAGTCTATATGAGCATGCTGGTTTGTCAGATGAAAGTGTAGCTAATAGCAAGAATGCAAATCTTCAATTAGATCACTTTGCGTCATCTTGTCCTGTTAATCAGTTTGCGCATGGCGATTTGTATGATGTGGTTGGCAACGTTTGGCAATGGCTCGAGACGCCAATTTTTCCGTTTGATGGATTTAAGGTGCATCCTTTATACGATGACTTTACTACGCCAACCTTTGATGGCCGTCATAATTTGCTTAAAGGCGGCTCATGGATTGCAACAGGTAATGAGGCTTTAAAGAGTGCCCGTTATGCTTTTAGGCGACATTTTTTTCAACACGCAGGATTCCGCTATATTGTGACTGATACCCCAATCGAAGATAACGCATCGCATTACGAATCTGATAAACAGCTTTCTGAATATGCCGAGTTTCATTACGGTGAAACCTATTACGGTGTGCCTAATTTCCCCAAAGCACTGAGCGATTATGCGATACAAAACTTGCAATCGAAACCGCTTAAAACTGCATTAGATTTAGGTTGCGCAACAGGGCGAGCTACCTTTGAGCTAGCTAAACACTTTGAACACGTGACCGGCATTGACTTTTCTGCACGGTTTATCGGGCTAGCCCTAAAGCTAGCGCAGCAAGGTATATTGCGCTACACCATGGTGAATGAAGGTGATTTAGTCAGCTATCAAGAGCGTAGTTTGAGCGAGCTTAATTTAGATGACGTTGCGCACAAGGTAGAGTTTTGGCAAGGAGACGCTTGCAACCTAAAAGCACAATTTACAGGCTACGATTTTATTCTGGCGGCAAATTTGATTGATCGACTTTATAGCCCGCGCCAATTTTTAAGTAATATTCATCACCGATTAAATATTGGCGGTGTACTAATGATTACCTCACCCTATACTTGGCTAGAAGAGCACACCCCGCGCGATGAATGGATTGGCGGCTATAAAAAAGATGGTGAAAATGTGACAACATTAGATGGTTTAAAAGA
>JAZKDM010000180.1:0-11676 GCA_040387535.1 Pseudomonadota bacterium
AACAAATTGAAATGCATACTGGTATTGCGCTTTTCGCCATTGATGAGGCGCATTGCGTATCGGAATGGGGGCATGATTTTAGGCCTGAATACCGCAAGCTAACCGCATTACATACGCAATTCCCCAACGTACCACGCATTGCGCTGACCGCCACCGCTGATGCGCCTACGCGTGCTGAAATTGTAGAGCGTTTAGCACTTGAAAATGCACGCCAATTTGTGGCTAGCTTTGATAGGCCCAATATTCGTTATCGCGTTACCCATAAGCTTAAAGCGCGTGAGCAGTTAGAGGCATTTTTAGAGTCTGAACATGCCAATGACGCGGGTATTGTGTATTGCCTATCGCGCAAAAAAGTAGAAGAAACTGCCAGTTGGCTTAAAGAGCGCGGCTGGGATGCGCTGCCTTATCACGCTGGTTTAGATGTCAGTATTCGCACTCAAAACCAACGCCGATTTTTGCGTGAAGAAGGCGTGATTATTGTGGCGACCATTGCGTTTGGCATGGGTATTGATAAGCCTAACGTTAGATTCGTTGCGCATTTAGATTTACCCAAAAGCATGGAAAGTTATTATCAAGAAACCGGCCGTGCAGGGCGCGACGGTTTGCCTGCAAACGCTTGGATGGCATATGGCTTGGGTGATGTGGTGAGTATGCGCCAAATGCTGGATTCTGGTGATGCGCCAGAAGAGCGCAAGCAGGTAGAGCGGCAAAAGCTGGATGCGTTATTGGGGTTTTGTGAATCCACCGCCTGCCGTCATCAAACGCTATTGCGCTATTTTGGTGAGCAACACGCCGGCAATTGCAGTCAATGTGATAACTGCTTAAATCCAGTCGATACTTGGGATGCTACGCAAGCCGCCCAAATGGCATTGTCTGCGGTATATCGCACAGGGCAGCGTTTTGGCGTTGTGCATTTGATTGATGTATTACTGGGCAAAACCAATACAAAAGTAGCGCAATTTAATCACCAAACCTTAAGCGTATTTGGCGTGGGTAAAAATATAGCGTCTACACAGTGGAGCAGCGTATTTCGGCAGCTAGTGGCGGGTGGCTATTTAGAAAGCGATATTCAAGCCTATGGCGGTTTAAAGCTGACTGAAGCGGCGCGGCCAGTATTAAAAGGTGAGGCGGAAATATGGCTAAGGCGCGATATTGAGGTGGCAGGAAAAGCCAAGGCTAGTTTAAGCAAAGCGCAACGCAGCTCAAATGCCAAAGCCGCTTACGACGGCTTAGCGGATGACCCACTGTGGCAGGCATTAAAAGCCAGACGTTTGGAATTAGCGCGTGAACAAGGTGTGCCACCTTATGTAATTTTTCATGACAGCACGCTGTTAGAAATACTCAATCAGCGCCCGCAAAGCTTGACAGAAATGAGCCGTATCACAGGTGTGGGGCAAGCCAAGTTAGACCGCTATGGCGATGATTTCTTAGAAGTGTTAGAAACTATTCATCATCATTATTAAATAGTAAGTTGTGTTAAGTTGAATTACGGATAATAATTTAAGCTAGCTCAAATTGTTAAATTTTGTAATTTGATGAAAAATAAAAAAACACTTATTCATACGTTTGGCATTACTTCGGTTAACAAACAGCTGATACAAACCATTTGGCCATTTTGTATTATTGTGGCTCTTTTGTTGGTTGTTGGCGTTGTTAGCATGAGCGCGTTATCTGCAGTTCGGGCCTATGTCAGTGGCGAAAGTTTTTGGTCAAAAGCACAAAAAGAATCCATCAATCATTTAAATCGCTACGCTAAAACACGTGCCGAAGCGGATTATCAGCAATTTTTAGTTGAGATAGAAGTGCCCTTGCAGGATAAAGTCGCGCGACTTGCCTTGCAAAAATCAAAGCCCAATATTCAGCAAGCCACACAAGCTTTTATCAAAGCTAAAAACAATCCTGATGATGTTGCTGGTCTAGTGACCTTGTTCCTTAATTTTCAACACACTAGCTTAATGAAGCCCTCTATTGGGTATTGGATGCAGGGCGACCGCATGATTGAGCAAATTTTGCAGCTAGCCCAGCAGTTGCATCAACACATCAACAGTAGGGAAGTGAATCAAGATAAGGTGAATCAGCTGATTGCACAGGTGAATGAAATTAATTTTCAGCTAACGCCTGTAGAAGATGCCTTTTCTAACGCGCTGGGCGACGCATCTCGAAAAGCACAGGCATTAATTGTGACTTTTATGATTGCCTTTACCGTGGTGTTAATGGCGATAGGTATCTTTTTAACGCGGCGCATTGTGTTGAAAGATATGCGGTTACTGGATGCAATTCGCATCAGTGAAGAGCGCTGGAAATTTGCCCTAGACGGTGCGCGCGATGGTGTTTGGGATTGGAATGTGATTACGCAAGAGGTAACTTATTCTAGCCAATGGAAAGAAATGCTGGGTTATAGCGATGAAGATCTTGTTGCCAGTGTGACTGAGTGGGAAAAGTTGGTGCATCCTGACGATTTGCCAAAAGTGTTAGAGGCACTCAAGGCCTATGTGCTTGGCCGATCAGATCGATACGCCATTGAGCACCGTATTTTATGCAAAAACGGTGACTATAAATGGGTGCTAAGCCGCGGCAAAATAGTCAGCTTTACCGAAAAAGGTAAATCTGAGCGTGTTGTAGGCACGCATACGGACATTAATGATATTAAAAAAATTGAGGCCGCCTTAAGAGAAAGTGACTCAAATCAGCGCGCTTTACTAGAAGCGATGGTGGATGGCGTTTTTGTGGCACAAGATTATCGTTTTATTTTTTGCAACCCTGTTTTACCAAAAATGCTGGGCTATAGTTATGATGAGTTTATAGGTTTGCCATTTGAAAAAATCATCGCTCCAGCCTACTTAGATTTGTGGAATCAACGATTTCTGCTGCGCATGGGGGATGATATTGAGCCAGTAAAACATTATCAGGCAGAGTTTTTGATGAAAGGCGGACAAAAATCCATATGGATGGATTTACATGCCTCACGCGTGGAGTTTCGCGGTAAGCGCAGTGTGCTAGGTATTGTGCGCGATATTAGCAAACAAAAAGAAGCTGAAGACTTGATTTGGCAACAAGCTAACTTTGACACCTTAACCAGTTTGCCTAACCGCCGTATGTTTAGAGATAGGTTAGAGCAAGAAATCAGAAAACTAGAGCGCACCGGTTTATCGCTAGCGGTCATGTTTTTAGATTTAGACCACTTTAAAGAAGTAAACGACACCATGGGCCATGACAAAGGTGACGACTTGTTAAAAGCGGCCGCCTTAAGAATTAAAGGCTGCATACGCGAAACCGATACGGTAGCGCGTTTGGGCGGTGACGAGTTTGTGATTCTGTTAAGCGAAATGGATGATTTAACCAATTCGGAACGGGTGGCTGAAAATATTTTGGCACAACTGGTGAAGCCGTTTGAGCTAGGTGGCGAGCCGATTTACATTTCTGCCAGCATTGGGGTAACTTTATACCCATCTGATGCAATGGATTTTGATAATTTATTAAAAAATGCTGATCAAGCGATGTATGTGGCTAAAGCCACTGGCCGCAATCGCTACAGTTATTTTACGCCATCTATGCAAGCCGCAGCGCAATCCAGAATGCGCTTGGCAAACGACCTTAGGCATGCAGTTCAGCGCGGAGAGTTTAAGCTAGTGTATCAGCCGATTGTCGAAATTAAGACAGGCAATATTCGTAAGGCAGAAGCTTTAATTCGCTGGCATCACCCACAATTGGGCTTGATAAGCCCTAGCCAATTTATTCCCATTGCAGAAGACACAGGGCTGATTTATGAGCTGGGTGAATGGGTGTTTCGCGAGGCGATACAGCAAGTGCAAGAATGGCGGCAATCGCTGCACCCAGAGTTTCAAATCAGCATTAATAAATCGCCCGTTCAATTTAAAAATCCTAGTCTAACGTGGATTCATCATCTTGATAAAATCGGTCTGCCAGGCGGCAGTATTGTTGTAGAAATTACCGAAGGCTCATTGCTGGATGCCAGTGATAGTGTGGTGGATAAGTTACTTAGATTTAGAGATGCGGGGATTCAAGTTGCCATTGATGATTTTGGTACAGGCTACTCATCGCTTTCTTATTTAAAGAAATACGATATTGATTACATTAAAATTGATCAGTCATTTGTTAAAAACATGACAGCCAACTCAAGTGATTTGGGCTTATGTGAGGCGATTATATTAATGGCACACAAGCTGGATATGCAAGTGATTGCAGAAGGCGTAGAAACCCAAGAGCAATATAAATTACTGGCTGAGGCTGGCTGTGATTTTGCACAAGGCTATTTCATTTCAAAACCAGAAACGCCTGAAGTGTTTGAGACGTTCTGGCAATCACGCTCTTACTCAACAGCATGATATTGAGTAAGCACGTGATAACGAGTTTAGCTATTTAAAAATACACGCACATTTCTGGGGTAAACAAATACGTTTTCGCCTTGGCTTAAGCCCAATTCCCTAAAGCGCTCTTGCGTCAGTTCCGCTTCAATCAAATCTTCTTGGTCGGCACGTTGTAATTCCAACCTAACCAGTGGGCCAATGGCATGAATATAATGGATAACCGCCTCAAATGCAGGTGCTGTGCCATTGCGAGTTTTAAAGATTTCAATATCATGCGGGCGCACGTAAGCTAAACCAGCACTATGATTGGTATCGTGATGGGCGTTAATTTTTAAGCCTACGCCACCAATATTGGCTTCACCTTGATGAATCTGGCTATGAAACTGATTAACATTGCCTAAAAATTGATACACAAAAGGCGATACAGGATGGTCATACACCTCTTGTGGCGAGCCAATTTGCTCAATTTGACCTTTGTTAATCACCACCACGCGGTCTGATACTTCCAGCGCTTCTTCTTGATCGTGCGTTACGAAAATACTGGTAATGTGCAATTCATCATGCAGGCGGCGCAACCAGCGGCGTAATTCTTTACGCACTTTGGCATCCAAGGCGCCAAATGGCTCATCCAGTAATAGCACTTTTGGCTCTACAGCCAATGCGCGCGCCAATGCAATACGTTGACGCTGACCACCTGATAATTGTGGCGGGTAACGGTCTGCCAGCCAATCTAGTTGTACCAGCTCTAATAGTTCATGTACGCGTCTTTTGATTTCAGCATCCGTTGGGCGCGTTTCTTTTGGACGTACGCGCAAACCAAAGGCTACGTTCTCAAAAACCGTCATGTGGCGAAATAAGGCGTAATGCTGAAACACAAAGCCCACTTGGCGCTCACGCACTCGTTGCTCAGTCGCATCTGCACCATGAAAATGAATACTGCCTGAATCTGGCGTTTCTAGCCCGGCAATAATGCGCAGCAAAGTTGTTTTGCCGCAACCAGATGGGCCTAGCAAGGCGACTAATTCACCGCTGGGTACCTCTAAGCTTACATCGTTTAGCGCACTAAAGTTTCCAAAGTTTTTTCTAATATTTTTAATTTCAATGCTCATGTTTCTATTCCAGTTCTAATCAATTTTTGTAAGGATTAAGATTTCTATTTAGGACTTTTCATCAATCTCTGCATTACGCGCCACTTTCCACTCAACAAAACTTTTGAGTACCAGTGTCACTAAGGCCAATATCGCCAGTAATGAGGCCACGGCAAAGGCGGCGGCGTAGTTGTATTCGTTGTACAAAATTTCTACGTGTAAGGGCAAAGTATTGGTTAAGCCGCGAATATGGCCAGACACCACCGATACCGCGCCAAACTCACCCATGGCACGCGCGTTGGTTAAAATAACGCCATATAACAAGCCCCATTTCACATTGGGTAAGGTAATGCGCCACAGAATTTGCCAGCCAGAGGCGCCCAATACCAAGCCTGCTTCTTCTTCATCTTTGCCTTGCGCCTGCATTAGCGGGATTAACTCGCGCGCTACAAAAGGGAAGGTCACAAAAATGGTGGCTAACACAATGCCAGGAATCGCGAAAATCACTTTGATATCGTGATCGAGCAAGGTAGAACCTACCCAGCCTTGCAGGCCAAAAATCAGCACATAAATTAAACCCGCAATCACTGGCGAAACCGCAAACGGCAAATCAATCAAAGTGATTAAGATACTCTTGCCGCGAAACTCAAACTTGGCGATTGCCCAAGCGGCGGCTACACCAAATACCAGATTAAGCGGTACCGCAATCGCGGCGGCGATTAGGGTAAGCTTAATGGATGACAATGCGTCAGGGTCCGTTAAGGCTGTGATATAAGTATCAAAGCCTTTGCGCAAAGCTTCTGTAAAAACGGCGGCTAAAGGCACAATTAAAAATAAGCTTAGAAAGATTAATACAGTAGCAATCAGCGCCCAGCGCACCCATACAGGTTCAGATGTAGCGCGACTACGGGCCACCCTTTTTTGATAATTGCTATATTGCGATGGTGCTAATGTTGTGGTTGATGTTGACATCAATTATTCCTTATATTTTTTCTAGTATATTTTTGGGTAGTCTATTTTTTGCCGGTTTGCGGGCAAGTAAATTAGTGACTAGAGCCATTACGGCGGCTAACCCACCATTGCAAGCCGTTAATCGCAAATAAAAGTAAAAATGAAATCACCAGCATCACCACCGCAACGGCGGTTGCGCTGGCATACTCATACTGCTCAAGCTTGGTAATAATAATCAGCGGGGTGATTTCAGATACAAATGGCACGTTGCCTGCAATAAAAATCACCGATCCATACTCACCAATGGCTCTGGCAAAAGCCAACGCAAAACCAGTAAGCAATGCAGGCCAGATGGCGGGAAAGATGATTTTTGAGAAGGTTTGCCAGCGATTAGCCCCCAAGCTAGCCGCGGCTTCTTCTGTTTCCGCCTCTAAATCTTCAAGCACGGGTTGCACTGTGCGCACTACAAATGGCAGCCCAATAAATGTCAGCGCCACAATCACGCCGATAGGTGTAAACGCCACTTTAATGCCATGCGGTTCTAACCACTGGCCAATCCAGCCATTGCCTGCGTACACCGCCGTTAAAGCAATACCAGCCACGGCGGTTGGTAATGCAAAGGGTAAATCAACCAGCGCATCAATAATTTTTTTGCCTGGAAAGGTGTAGCGTACTAATACCCAAGCGGTTAATAAGCCAAATACAGCATTGATTAGTGCGCCTAGTAAAGATGCGCCAAAAGTGAGCTGGTAAGAAGCCATTACCCTAGGCGCTGTAACCACATTCCAAAACTCACTCAAGCTTAATTCAGTGGTTTTAATAAACGCCGCCGAAAGTGGAATTAGCACAATCAAACTTAAATAAAATATCGTGAATCCAAGCGATAAATTAAAGCCGGGGAGTATGTTTTTTTGTTTTGCCATTTTGAACATTAACCTATCAAATGAACGCGTTAAGCCGCTGCTTGCCTTTTGGTAGAGAATTTAAATAAATCCGTTTTTTGTAATTCTTTTGCAGCAACAGCTTTGCCCAGAAAATTACCCTGTAATAAAGTCGCACCACTTTCAACAGCAATATTTAACTGTGCCTGCGATTCAATACCCGTTACCACGGCGCGCGCGCCCAGCTCTTTCACCACATTAATTAAGCTTGGTAATACTTTGTATAAATCGTTATGGGTTTCGGCTTGCTGAATTAAGCTACTATCCAATTTCACAAAATCAGGCGCCAATTTCCATAAGCGGTCAATGTGTGAATGAGTATTGCCAAAGTGCTCAAGCGCAATGCGGTAACCACGGTCGCGATAATTGCTAACGGCTTCAATTAGCTGCTTATCTTGCGCTACTAAACCTTCATCAATCTGAATCACCACGCGCTCAGTCGGTACTGAGTTCGCATGCAAAATGCGCTCAAATACTTTGCCGTGCGCATTTACCGAGATTAATAAATTTGGGTGCACTGTTAAAAACAGCAGGCCATTTTCGGCAAAAATCTGCCTAAAATTCAGCACATGCAAAGCACGGCTTACGCGGTCAAACGGTACTAATTTGCCCGATTGTTCAGCATAGCTATAGGCGAATTCTGAAGTGCTGGGCAATTCGCCGCCCAGTGATGGGCGTAATAAGGCTTCATGCCCAAATAAATCACCTGCCACGCTGTCATAAATCGGCTGGAAGGCGCTATTTAATTGCACACCTAAAAAGGTGCTATTAAACTCACCAGTTGATTGTTCGGCTAAGCCGTATTCATCTAGCTCTAAAAATAATGATTCTTTGAGTTGTAATCTCAGCTGCTCGATGTGTGAAGCCGCAATTTTCAAGTTTTTGTTTTGTGTGTCTGTCATTTTCATTTCCTTTTTATTCTTAATCTGTTTTTGTTATTTGCTGTAAATCGAATCAAAGCTGCCGCCATCGGCAAAGTGCGTTTTTTGCGCTTTTGTCCAGCCGCCAAATACTTCATCTACACTAAATAAATCAATCGCTTTAAAATCGGCCTTATGTTTTGCCGCCACAGACGCTAAGCTTGGCCTGATGTAATGCTTGGCAGCAATTTCTTGTCCCGCTTCAGAGTAGTGAAAATCGGCATAGGCTTGCGCAAGGTCGCGCGTTTTGTGTTTTTCTACATATTTGTCCACTACCGCAATTGGGTTTTCCGCCAAAATACTGGTGCTTGGGTAAACCACATCAAATTTATTGCCTAGCTCTTTGTTGATTAAATTCACTTCATTTTCAAAGGTTAGCAACACATCGCCAATTTCGCGCTGTGCAAAAGTGGTGGTAGCGCCGCGTCCACCTGTATCTAAAACAGGCACATTTTTAAATAGTTTTTTTACGAAATCTTTTGCTTGCGCCTCGTTTCCACCTTTTTTAAGCACATAGCCCCAAGCCGCTAAGTAACTATATTTGCCGTTGCCAGAAGTTTTAGGGTTAGGAATCACCGCCGCAATGCCGGGCTTTACTAAATCATCCCAATCGGTAATCTGCTTTGGGTTGCCTTGGCGCACCAAAAATACAATCGTTGAAGAGGTGGGTGAACTTGCATGTGGTAAACGTTTTTGCCAATCCTTAGGAATCAACTTAGCGCGTTCATACAAAATATCAATATCAGGCGCTTGGTTCATGCTGATAATATCGGCCTCAAGCCCATCGGCAACAGAACGCGCTTGTTTGCTAGAACCGCCATGCGATTGATTAATGGTGACGGTTTCGCCTGTTTTTTGTTTCCAAAATTTAGTAAACGCAGGGTTAAAATCTTTGTAAAACTCACGCGTTACATCGTATGAAACATTCAACAAACTGCTATCTGCAAATGCGTTTGTTGACATTAATAATCCTGCTGAAATGATGACGCTAATTAGCTTTATTCTTTTAAACATATCGATTGCCTTTGTTTTTTAAAGTTTGAATACGTGCACTTTACGCACAGCCTTTAATAATGTAAAAGAATAATAAGTGATATGTTTATATCTAAAAGTTATATAAAAAAGAATGGCAAGTTATTCGTTAAATTACTTGCAGAGAATTTTTTATCTGATATATTTAAGCCATATTAATTAGCAGTCAGCCAGATAATTTGCAAAACAAATCAAAACCCGCAGCGTAATAGCTGTTAAAAATTAAGGTGTTAGCTAGTGCTGACCGGACAACCGGAAGCCAGTGAGTCGAATAGACCACTGGCTTTTTTTGTTTTTGATGCTTAGAAAATAAGCTTGCTTACGCTATAAAAATATCGGGAAAGAATATAAATGAAAAAAATTTCAAATAATCAAAACTTGCCTACAACCGATAATCACGATTTAGGCATTAGCGAAATCGTGACCACTTTGCGCGATTTGCGCTTGTCTTCGCTTGAGCACAGAAAGCGCCGCGATAAGCCGCCAAAACTACCTTCGCGCAAGGTGCTGCAATCCATTGTTGAAGGTTTGGGCGCGGCCTTATTCCCTAACCGTTTAGGGTTGCCAGACTTAAAAGACGAAGGTATTGATTACTTTGTTGGGCACACTTTAGATGTAGTGCTGCGCGATTTGGTGACGCAAGTAAAGCTAGAGCTTAATTTTGCGGCGGATACTTTGAATCAAGAACAAACAGACGCCGCTTCGCCCACCGACATTGTGCGGGCTTTTGCTAAGCATTTGCCTGCCATTCGAGTTTTGCTGGATACCGATATTAAAGCGGCATTTGATGGTGACCCAGCCGCCAGAAGTGTAGATGAGGTGCTGGTGTGCTACCCAGGTATATTGGCGATTACTCATTATCGCTTAGCGCACGCTTTGCATAACTTAGGGTTGCCGCTAATTGCGCGCATGATTTCTGAAATTGCACATTCCACCACAGGCATTGATATTCACCCAGGCGCGCAGATTGATGAGAGCTTTTTTATTGATCATGGCACAGGCGTGGTAATTGGCGAAACCAGCATTATTGGCAAGCATGTACGTATTTACCAAGCCGTAACACTTGGCGCCAAGCGCTTTCCCACCGATGAAGATGGCCATTTAATTAAAGGCTATGCGCGACACCCGATTGTAGAAGATGACGTGGTGATTTATGCAGGTGCCACAGTGCTAGGCCGCATCACCATTGGGCAAGGCTCTGCAATAGGCGGCAATGTATGGCTAACACGCAGTGTGCCAGCCAATAGCAATATTACTCAAGCGCAAACATTGGCAAGCCCGCTAGCAACGGTTGCCACCCCCACAAAAACCAATTTACCAGAAATTTCACACACTCATTAGCCCATATTTTTAGGAGATTTACATGGCAGAACAAAATATATCAGAACAACAAATTCAAACCGCATTAGGTGACGTAGCCGCGCGCACCCTTGCCAATGCAACCAAAACGGTACCAATGTTGAGTACCATTTCGCCACGCTGGCTGGTGCATTTAATGCATTGGTTGCCGGTTGAGGCAGGTATTTATCGCGTCAATAAAGCCAAAGACCCTGGCGCGATTGAGGTGGATTGTTCAGCAAAAGATGAGCGCGCTTTGCCAAACACTTTTGTGGATTATGAAGAGTGGGGCCGTGAGTATGTATTGAATGCGGTTAACACTGTGGTGGATGTGCATACCCGCGTTTCAGATTTATACAGTAGCCCGCATAACCAAATCAAAGAGCAATTACGTTTAACCATTGAAGCGGTAAAAGAGCGTCAAGAAAGCGAACTCATCAATAATGCGGAATACGGTTTGCTGAATAATGTTGCGGATTCTCAAAAAGTGAAGTCACGCACTGGCTCACCTACACCAGATGACTTTGATGAATTGCTATCAAAAGTATGGAAAGAGCCTGCATTCTTCTTAGCGCATCCACAAGCCATTGCCGCATTTGGTCGTGAGTGCACACGCCGCGGCGTACCACCACCAACGGTTGCCTTGTTTGGCTCACAGTTCATCACATGGCGCGGTGTGCCAATTATCCCTTGCGATAAGCTTAAAGTGACAAAAGGCAAAACCAATATCTTGCTATTACGCACAGGCGAAAGTCGTCAAGGCGTGGTTGGTTTGTATCAACCAAACTTACCTGGCCAACAAAGCATGGGCTTATCAGTACGTTTTATGGGTATCAACCATAAAGCGATTGCTTCATACCTAGTTTCACTTTATTGCTCATTGGCAGTGCTTACCGATGACGCGATTGCCGTGCTAGAGAATGTCGATGTAGGCAACTACTATGACTACAAATAACGGATTCTCTGGAAATAATTTGGATTTTGCCAACCTGCACGATTTGTCGTCCTTTGAACCAGAGGCTATTCTGGCTAGCTTGCCAGGTGAGCACCCGCGAGCGGCGGCGGCCTTGGCAATTGG
>JAZKDM010000181.1:0-2940 GCA_040387535.1 Pseudomonadota bacterium
GCTTTAATCGGTAAATCAGCGGGTGATGTGGCAGAAGTTTCAGCGCCAGGTGGCATTAAAGAGTATGAAGTGCTAGACGTACTTTACATATAGTCGTACTTTATATCTAATCAATTAAATCAATAATATGTATCGTTTAACCTTGATTGTCATTACCTTGTGGGTAGGCGCGCTGTGGGCTACAGGCTTTAGCGCGTATGTGCTGTTTGATACCTTGCAAGATAAGCAATTGGCGGGTCGCTTGGCAGGTAAGCTGTTTACTATCGTTAGTTATATTGGCATGGGTAGCGCGTTTTACTTGCTGATTCAGCGCCTGATGGATTATGGCACCGCCGCGCTGAAACAAAGTTTCTTTTGGGCTGTCTTGGCGATGTTGCTATTAGTACTGGCAGGCCACTTTGGTATTCAGCCATTACTGGCGCAATTAAAAGCGGATGCCATGCCAGCCGATGTAATGAACAGCGTATTTGCCAGCCGCTTTAGAAACTGGCATGGTGTGGCCAGTGTGGCTTATTTGGCTGAATGTTTGTTGGGTTTTGTTTTGGTATTAAAAGCAAGGTCTTAAAAAGCCAAGACTTAGGTTTAAAGACTTAGAATTAAAAACTTAGATTTAACGTTTTAAACTTAATGCTTTATTAAAAACTGGTTAAGGTTTTGGTATTACCACTTTAGCCGATTCTTTAATCGTATCGCTTTTACGATAAACCACCAATTGTTTACCAATATGATGCACAGCAATCGCATTGGTTTTGGCGCAAATTTCCACGTACATCGCTTTGCGTGTTTCACGGTCATCACCAGCCACTTGAATTTTAATCAATTCATGGGCGTTTAAATTAAGCTCAACCTCTTTAATCACATTGTCGGTTAATCCATTATTGCCAATCATGACAACAGGGCTTAAGCTGTGGGCTAAGCCGCGTAAGTGCGCGATTTGTTTAGTGCTAAGTTTCATTGTGATACCTTTTAATTAATGCAATATTTTATCATGAACCACCGTTTTTAATTTGAAAGACATGAGTAATTGAAACCTACCCGTACCAGCAAGGCTTGGATGCAAGAACATCTCAATGACGAGTTTGTAAAACGCGCCCAAAAAGAAGGCTATCGCGCGCGCGCTGCTTATAAATTAATAGAGATTGATGATAAAGATAAACTAATTAAACCAGGTATGACCGTGGTCGATTTGGGCTCAACACCTGGTAGTTGGTCGCAAGTGGTGGTGCAGCGCCTAAAAGGCCAAGGCAATGTGATTGCTTTAGATATTTTAGACATGCAGCCGATTGCAGGTGTCACCTTTATACAAGGTGATTTTCGCGAAGATGCCGTTTTAAAAGAGTTAGAAAATACTTTAAATGGTAAAAAAGTAGACCTTGTAATTGCCGATATGGCACCCAATATAAGTGGTATAAAAGATGTTGACCTAGCTGGTTCGGCATATTTAACTGAGCTAGCATTAGCATTTAGTTCGGTTTGGCTGAAACCAGACGGACATTTTCTAGTCAAAGTTTTTATTGGATCAGGCTTTGACGAAATTGTGAAAATGATGCGTCAGCAATTTACTAAAGTGGTCACGCGTAAACCAAAAGCTTCGCGGGACCGTAGCAGCGAAGTGTATTTATTGGGCTTAAATAAAAAAGCTTGATAATGGTTTAATCATTGCATGCTGCTAATAAAATTAACAGTATGCGCATTACAAATGGTTTAAAATAAAGTATTAACTCCCTAATTTTATAGGAATGGGCACGTGAATAATATTGCAAAAAGTATCGCAATTTGGTTGGCAGTGGCACTTGTGCTGATGATGGTGTTCAACCAATTTGGCAGTCAAAGCAAGGCAGACAGCCAAATGGTTTACTCACAATTTATGCAAGAAGTAAAAGATGGCCGTATTGCTAAAGTGCAGATTGATGGCCGTGTTGTGCATGGAAAAACACAAGATGGCAAAGAATTTAGCACCTACGCGCCCAATGACTTGTGGATGGTGAATGATTTACTTAAATACAATGTCGTTGTAGAAGCCAAGCCAGAGCAGCAACGCTCTGTGTTGCTTGAGATTTTCATGTCATGGTTCCCAATGATTTTATTGATTGGCGTTTGGATTTTCTTTATGCGCCAAATGCAAGGCGGCGGCAAAGGCGGTGGCCCATTCTCATTTGGTAAAAGCAAAGCGCGTCAATTAGACGAAAGCTCAAATCAAACCACTTTTGCCGACGTAGCAGGTTGCGACGAAGCAAAAGAAGAAGTGACTGAGTTGGTAGACTTCTTAAAAGAGCCAACTAAATTCCAAAAACTGGGTGGCCGTATACCACGTGGCGTATTGCTTGTGGGCCCTCCTGGTACTGGTAAAACCTTGCTTGCCCGTGCAATCGCAGGTGAAGCAAAAGTTCCGTTCTTCTCAATCTCAGGCTCTGATTTCGTTGAGATGTTTGTTGGTGTCGGTGCTGCGCGCGTGCGTGATATGTTTGAAACGGCCAAGAAAAACTCGCCTTGCATTATCTTTATTGATGAGATTGATGCGGTAGGTCGTAGCCGTGGCGCGGGTACTGGCGGCGGTAACGATGAGCGTGAACAGACATTAAACCAATTATTGGTTGAGATGGATGGTTTTGAAGCTAGCTCTGGCGTGATTATTATTGCAGCAACAAACCGTGCCGATGTATTGGATAAAGCATTGTTGCGTCCAGGCCGTTTTGACCGTCAAGTAATGGTTGGTTTGCCTGATATTAAAGGTCGTGAGCAAATCTTGTTGGTGCATATGCGTAAAGTACCAATTGATCCAGATGTAAAAGCCGATATTTTGGCACGTGGTACACCTGGTTTTAGTGGTGCAGATTTGGCCAACTTGGTGAACGAAGCCGCTTTGTTTGCAGCGCGCCGTAGCAAGCGCACAGTGGATATGGAAGATTTTGAAGATGCAAAAGACAAAATCTACATGGG
>JAZKDM010000182.1:0-3310 GCA_040387535.1 Pseudomonadota bacterium
GTAGCTTATGTGCGTTAACCAACTGACGCATTATTTCGCAGCATTTAATCTTAGTTTCCGCTTGCCACAACAATAATAAGGCAAATAATGGATTGATTATTTGAAAGGATTGCCGCGATGAACTGGGACAAAATAGAAGGTAATTGGAATGACTATAAAAGCCATATCAGGCTAAATTGGGAAAAAATCACCGATGAGCAATTGAACTCAATAGCCGGCAAACGTGATCATTTAGCAGGGAAAATTCAAATAATGTATGGGGTTAATTTTGAAGAAGCCGAACATCAACTATCGGATTGGCAAGACAAACAATAGCTAATATTTTACATTAATAAATGTATTTAAAATATTGATTTTATTTATTTTTTATTAATAACAAAGCAAATTGTTCTGCATTAACAGCAGGGCTAAAAAGGTAACCTTGACCTTCTTCGCAATGGTGCTTATTTAAAAAATCCAGCTGGTCTTGGTTTTCTATACCTTCTGCGACTACTTTTAAATCAAGGCTATTGCCCATGCATATAATCGCATTCACAATCGTCCCATCATCTAGCACAGACTCAATATCTTTAATAAACGATTGGTCAATTTTAAGTACATCTATGGGAAACTGTTTGAGGTAACTTAAGCTAGAGTACCCAGTACCAAAATCATCCACCGCCAGTTTAACGCCGATTTGTTTAAGCTGTTGCAAGATAATCGTGCTGGTTAAAGCATCGCGCATTAATACCGTTTCGGTAATCTCTAGTTCTAAATTCTCTGCTGGCAATTGTGTTTCAATTAATACAGCGCGTACGCCTTCAACAAAATCTTTCTGCAAAAACTCTTTTGCCGAAATGTTAATGGCAATATTAAGCCTTGGCAGGCCATTATCTAGCCAAATTCTGGCTTGTTTACAGGCCTCTCTAAGTACCCATTTGCCAATGGGTATAATCAAACCAGAATCTTCAGCAATATTAATGAATTTTTTAGGTGCAACATCGCCCCATTCATCGTGATTCCAGCGGATTAGCACTTCAACCCCAGTGATTTTTTGAGATTTCAAATTAACTTTGGATTGATAATTTAGAAAAAACTGCTGCTTTTCAACAGCAATACGCAAATGCGCCTCAATCATTAGCCGCTGTACCACACGCGTATTCATTTCAGATTTAAAAAATTGATAATTTGCGCGGCCTTTATCTTTGGCATAATACATAGCGGTATCGGCACTTTTAATCAGAGTTTCAGCATCTACGCCATCGTTAGGGTAAACGCTTATGCCAATACTGGTCGAAATATGCAAATTGCATTTATTCAACAAGTAGGGCATTTTAAGCTCATCCAAAATTTTCTGGGCAGTTAACGCGGCATCCTGATCCTGTTTGATATCGGCTAATAAAAGAATAAATTCGTCGCCACCTTGCCGGCTTACTGTATCTGCATTGCGCACGCAGTCACTTAGTCGCTTAGATACCGATTGCAAAAGTTTATCGCCAGTTGCATGGCCTAATGAGTCGTTAATATGCTTAAAATTATCTAAATCTAAAAAAAGTAAGGCTAGTTTTGTGTCATTTCGGTCTGCTGTTGCAATTGCTTGAGCGATGCGATCATTTAGTAAAACACGATTGGGCAAATTAGTTAAAAAATCATGCTGCGCTAAATGTGCCATTTTCATGGACATGGCTTTTGCCTCACTTACGTCATGAAACACCACTACCACGCCAGTGAGTTGGCCTTTTTCATCGTGAATAGGTGAAGAAGAATCTTCTATCGAAACTTCGCTACCATCTCGTTTAATTAAAACCGTATCGGCAGCCAAGCCATTAGCCAGGTTAGTTTCTAACACTAATAGCACGGGGTTAGGTACGGGTTTGCGAGTGGTGCCATTGATGATATTAAATACTTGGCAGCTTGGGCGCCCATAGGCAGCTTTACTTGTCCAGCCGGTCAGTTTTTCGGCGGCAACATTAAGGTAATTAACATTGCCTAAAATATCGGTATAAAAAACGGCATCGCTAATTGAATTAAGTGCAATTTGAGCGCCGTATTCATCTGGCTCTGCGGGCGCATTTTTTGAGATTTGCTTATGTGCAGTGCTTTTAAAATGAATGCTTCTGAAAAGTAAATTATCTTCAGAAAGTAGTCTGGTTTTGGTGACTTTCCCCACCATCTTTTTGACCAGATTATCCATAAAGAGTCGCTTTCTTTGGCTTGCAGAATGATTTGTTTATTCATCGATTATCCGCAACCATCAAAAGCAGTCTGTGCAATAACGCACTTATAAGGCTTAATTTAAAAGCATTTAAATGGGATTTTTTGTGAAAGGCAGGTGAATTAAAAGGTGCTAATTATTTGGCGATACCGTGTAATGACGGCAATAAGCGATCGAATTCTTGTTTAACTACGCCGTAGCATTCGCAACAAAGTACCTCTAGTTCTGGCCTATCAATTACGGTAATTTTGCCGCGACTATATTTAATTAAACCGGCTTCTTGTAATTTTTTGGCCGCTTCGGTTACACCTTCGCGGCGTACGCCAAGCATATTGGCGATTAGCTCTTGGGTCATCGATAATTCGTTACTGGCCAACCTATCCAAACTCAGCAATAACCAACGGCAAAGTTGCTGCTCAACGGTGTGGTGTCGATTACATACCGCTGTTTGCGCCATTTGCGTGATTAATGCCTGCGTATAGCGCAATAGCAAACGTTGCACAGGGCCAGCGCGATTAAATTCAGATTTGATTAGAGTGGCTTTTAAGCGGTAGCCAAAACCAGCGCTTTGCACCACAGCTCGGCTTGGCGTAGTATCGCCGCCCATAAAAATTGATATGCCTAATACACCTTCATTGCCCACAATAGCAATTTCAGCCGATGCACCATCTTCCATTACGTACAGCATCGAAATTATTGCGGTGGTGGGAAAATACACATAATGCAATTGTTCGCCAGATTCATACAGCACTTGACCTAAAGGCAGTGTAACCAGATGCAAATCTGGAGATAGCCGATCATATTCGCTTGCGAGAAGGGCATCTAATAGATGGTTTTGGCGGGGATTTGACACAATAGTCATAAAAACTTTTTTGAAATGTTAATTTTTATTATAGACCTTTACAAATGTTAGTGTGTGCGGTACACAACTTATAGAAAAATATAAAAGAATTGTATTAATGTACGGCGCCGTACAGACACAATATAGGCGACGATTAAAATTGCGCTAAATCTAATCTTTTTAATATCTATTTTTATAGCTATCAAAAAGCAGATTCTCTAATCATTTTTAGGAGTTTTGCGTATGAATCTTTAAATGCCAAGAAGCCCAATCAA
>JAZKDM010000183.1:0-11322 GCA_040387535.1 Pseudomonadota bacterium
CGACTGGTCTAGTATAAATGCAATTTAGATTTCTGAATGTAGAATTTAAGCCAACATTGCTTGGCACTCTGATTACGCTTATCTGTATTCCAACTTTTATTAAATTGGGTTTCTGGCAATACGAAAAAGCGGCATTAAAGCAGAAGATTCAAGCTAATTTTGAGCAAGTAAGCACAAGCCAAATTCCAAATTTATATGATCATCTTCTTAACTCAGAAAGCTTGGAGTTTAAGAAAGTTGAGGTTAGCGGTGAGTACGAAACTACTTATCAAATACTGATTGATAATAAAGTGGAAAATAGTTTGGCTGGTTTTCATGTAATTACGCCGCTAAAAATACAAGATTCAGATACTTATGTTTTGGTGAATCGCGGTTGGATTCAAGGTAATAAAGCACGCGCTGATATACCAGTTTTTGATACACCAGCAGGTGAGTTAAAAGTAAAAGGAATGGCTTGGTTGCCGACTAAAAAAATATTTACTTTAGAAGATAAAACAGTACAGCCAGCTGCAAATACTCCTTGGCAATTGGTTTGGCAGAATTTAGATATGCAGAAGTATGTACAGACAGCACCAATCAAAATATTACCAGTGATTGTAAAGCTGGATAATGACAGTACAGCGGGTGGCTTTGTGCGCAATTGGGAAATGTCGGCTGACCGCATAGTGACGCACATGGGTTATGCTTATCAGTGGTTTGGATTTGCATTTGCGGCGATAGTGATTTATTTGTATTTAAGTTTTAAGAAATTAAATTAGGCAATTAAGACCAATTAAGCAATATTAGTTAAGTAAGATTTGTTGAAAAAGGTGAAGGTTTTTATGCAAACAGAGCAAACAAGTACGACTTATCAAGACAATCAGCGCAAAGGACGAGCCGTATTTTTAATGATGCTGACGTTTTTTGTGGTGCCAATTATTGCAGTTGTATTAATGTTTAAATACGACTTTAAGCCAACAGGCACAAGCCGTGGTGAATTAATGGTGCCGCCAAGATTACTTGAAACAACGGCCACTTTAAAAAATAGTGATGGTCAAGATAGTAGCCGTTTTTGGAGTGAAAAGTGGACTATGGTCTATGTGGCAGACGTGTGTGAGGCAAACTGCATGGCCAAGCTGAGAGATATGCGCCAAATTCATGTGTCCATGTACAAAGATATTCCACGTACGCAACGTGTGCTGGTGACTACTATGCAAGATGTTGCCGCCATCAAAAAAGACTTTCCTGATTTAAACATTATTAATCAAACAACGGCCGATATTAGCGCGCTTAGTCAGCAGTTTAATGTGGCGAATGAAGTCGCCATGCAATCAAACAGGCTGTATTTTGTGGACCCTTTAGGCCACATCATGATGAGTTATCCTGGCAGCACAGCGGCAGCAGATATACGTAAAGATTTAGCACGACTATTAAGATATTCTTGGGCGGCATAATATGTTGTTTAAACGTTTAGCAATGTTGGGCGCGGTAATGGCCTTATGTGTGGTGGTTTTAGGTGCCTATGTGCGTTTAACAGACGCTGGCTTAGGCTGCCCTGATTGGCCAGGTTGCTATGGCACACTCACTGTGCCGGAAAGCGAAGCCGCAATTCAAAAAGCGCAAACTATTTATCCGGATAGTATTGTTGAAACAGGAAAAGCTTGGCGTGAAATGCTACACCGCTATTTGGCGGGTACTTTAGGCTTGGTAGTGTTGGCGCTATTTATATTAGCTTGGAAAAAAGCGAGCCAACACCCACAGCAAATCAAAGTGTCACCCTGGCTGACTACCGCCTTATTAGCCATTATTATGTTTCAAGCCGCATTGGGCATGTGGACAGTCACTATGTTACTTAAACCCGTTATTGTCAGTGCGCACTTATTGGGCGGCATGACAACACTGGGCTTGCTGACATGGATTGCACACCGAAATTGGGGCGAATACTCATCAAGCATTGTGCAAAGCAGCGGCTCTAGAAATTTAATTCGCTTTGCATTAGTGGTTTTGCTGATGCAAATCTTCTTGGGCGGCTGGACCAGCACTAATTACGCCGCACTGGCATGTACCGATTTTCCTACCTGTCATGGCGCATGGATGCCTGACATGGATTTCAAAGACGCATTTCATATGGTGCGCGAATTAGGCCAAAGCGCAGATGGTGGAAATTTATCGCTGGCATCATTAACCGCCATTCAATGGACACACCGCATTGGCGCTATCATTACTTTGATTTATTTGGGTTTTTTAGCATTAAATAGTTTAAAATACGCGCAATTGAAAAACCTAAGCGTGCTATTAATTGCTGTGCTGTTTGCGCAAATCAGCCTTGGCATTGCAAATTTAGTGTTGCATTTGCCGCTGGTTTTGGCTGTTGGTCATAATTTGGGGGCAGCTTTGTTGGTGATTATTCTGGTGATTTTTAATTCCAAAATCACTGGCAGCAAAGTCAATCGCTCATAAGCGCTTGCAACCATATTAAATGAAATAAAGTGAGTATGAATTGAGTCAGAAATCAAATGTAAACACAGTGAATCACTTGCAAGCTTTTGTGGCGAGCTTTAAGAATTTCTACGCCCTGTGCAAGCCACGCGTCACCATGTTAATTGTATTTACGGCCATTATTGGTATGTTCTTGGCAACGCCTGGCATGGTGCCTTGGCCGCTTTTATTGGCTACAACAGTTGGTATTGCGTTCGCCTCTGGTGCGGCGGCGGCATTTAACTGTTTAATTGAACATAAAATTGATGCTGTGATGGCGCGTACACGTGGCAGGCCTTTGCCTACTGGCCAAGTATCGCATACAGAAACCATGATTTTTGCCACACTTTTAGGTGGCTCAGGTCTATTAATTTTGTATCTATTCGTTAACCCGCTAACCATGTGGTTAACCTTCGCCACTTTTGTGGGCTATGCCGTTATCTACACAGTATTTTTAAAGCCAGCAACGCCAATGAATATTGTAATTGGCGGCGCATCTGGTGCAATGCCGCCAATATTGGGTTGGGCGGCGGTCAATAATGCTGTTTCGCCAGAATCCCTAATCATGTTCTTGATTATTTTTGCTTGGACGCCGCCGCATTTTTGGGCGCTTGCACTATATCGCCGTGAAGAATACGCTAAAGTTGGCATGCCAATGTTGCCTGTGACGCATGGCGAAGCATTTACCCTATTACATATTTTGCTGTACACCGTGATTTTGGTTGTGGTTTCAATCATGCCTTATGGCTTAGGCATGAGCGGTTTGATTTACTTGGTTTCTGCTATTTTATTAAATGCCGTATTCTTATGGTATGTCATTGGTTTATATAGAAAATATTCAGATGATCTAGCGAAAGCTACTTTTAAATATTCTATCTTATATTTAACACTGATTTTTGCAGCGCTATTAGTGGATCACTACTGGAAAATATAGACTTAGGCTTTTATAAGCTTAATACTGTGGCGCGCCCGGCGGGAGTCGAACCCACGACCTTTGGCTTCGGAAACCAACACTCTATCCAGCTGAGCTACGGGCGCTTGTGATGGCGCATTATAACAAAGCAAGTGCCATTAAGATAATGCGCATTAAGCTGGACTGTAATTTAGTGTTAGTTTTAAAGTTTTTTATGCGCAATCTAGGCTTGTATGCTTTTAACCTTGATGGCGAGTAGGTATAATTGCTTGTGTAAAATTATAATTAAATTATTTTTAATATTTAGGGATTAAAAGCAATGAGCAAGAAAGATGATAGTTATTCAGGTTCTAGTTTCTGGCAATTAATTATTGCTATTCCAGGCACTATTTTAGCGTTTACCTTGTTAATTTCATTATTAGCCTATTTTTTTGGTAAAACTGAAGTGCCAACAACACCAGCGCCTACGCCTGCAGAAGTATCTGCTAAGGTAGAAGAAGCGATTAAGCCAGTTGCTACGGTTGAAGTAGCGGCTGCAAGCACAGGCCCTCATGTGGATAAAAGTGGTGAAGAAGTCACTAAAAATGTTTGTGCGATGTGCCATGCGGCAGGCTTAATGCAAGCGCCAACCATTGGTAATAAAGAACAATGGGCGCCGCGCATTGCGCAAGGCTACGAGACCTTGGTAAAGCACGCTATTGAAGGCATTCGTAATATGCCGGCACGTGGCGGCAATCCTGATTTAACAGATGGTGAAGTGGCTAATGCGGTTGCACATATGGCTAATGCATCTGGTGCAAGCTTTACGCCACCAGCTCCTGCAGAAGCAGCGCCAGCAGCTGATGCCGGTACGCCTGTTGCTGAGCCAGCACCAGCTAGTTAATCGATTCATATTCAAACAAAAAAAGCCGCTAACTTATATCAGCGGCTTTTTTGTTTATTAAACCTATATGGCAACTTACGCAATTGGTGATATTCAGGGCTGTTACCACGCCTTTAGTGCGTTGCTAACGCGCCTGTCATTTAACCCACACCATGATCAGCTGCGATTGGTGGGTGATTTAATTAATCGCGGTAATGGTTCGCTTGAAGTATTGCGCTGGTGTTATCAGCATCAGTCATCCATTAAAGTGGTATTGGGCAATCACGATTTACACGCGCTTGCGGTAGCGCATCAACTCAAGAAGGCACATAAAAGCGACACCTTGCAGGCGATTATGGATGCTGCTGATGGTGGTGATTTGCTGACTTGGCTACGTCATCAACCGCTGATGATTGCTGATGTGGATGATGCGCAAATGGATTATGCCATTGTGCATGCAGGTTTATTACCGCAATGGACCATAAACTCTGCTTTAGCTTTTACGAAAGAGGTAGAAGCCGCGCTGCAAGCACACGATTATCCGAATTTTTTGGCGAATATGTATGGCAATGAGCCTGCTATTTGGCATGATGGTTTGTTAGGCATAGACAGACTTAAAGTGATTACCAATGCAATGACGCGTATGCGCGTATGCAAAGCAGATGGTGAAATGGAATTTGCTTTTAAAGGGCAGTTGCAGGATATGCCTCAGGATTACATGCCTTGGTTTAATGCCCCAAATCGACAATCAGAAAGCACCAGAATATTTTGTGGACATTGGTCCGCGTTGGGCTTGAGTCAACGTAATAATGTGACTAGCCTTGATACTGGTTGTTTATGGGGCGGTCAGCTGAGTGCCATTTGCATAGAAACGGGTGTTATTACACAAGTACAACACGACACAAGAGATAAAGAGTTAAGCTAGTTTAGCCACAATCGCATCATAAGCTGCTTGAGTTAAATGGCGCCTGTCTTTGCCAGCTGAATCAATCGGACTTAAAAAATGCAATTCCACACAGGTGTTTTTTTGTTTAATAACTTGATGCATTGAATCAATAAGGCTGATTTCACCTGCGTAAGCGATATTGGTATTAATGCTACCATCTGCATTCACATAACGAATTGCTACCGGCCAAATAAGGCTATTAGCCGCAATCGCTGCTTGTAACACACTGCTTTTGAAAGGCAACACCTGCTTGCCATCGGTTGTTGTGCCTTCTGGAAAAAAACATAAATTATCACCTGCCATTAAGCTTGCGGCCGTTATATTGACGATTTTTGCGGCCTCTTGTTTTTTGCTTCTATCAATAAATAAAGTATTGGCCTTTGCAACCAAATAACCAAATACAGGCCAGCTTCTAATTTCGGCTTTCGCAATAAAGCGTAAGGCAATTTTACTGTTTAGCGCATGGATATCGGACCATGAAATGTGATTGGCCACAAACATCACACCCTTTGTGCTACTGGGAGGTAAGTCGCCAAAAGTGATTACCTTGATATGAAAGGCGCGCAACAAGCCGCCACACCACCACTTAATAAGCGCCAATTTAGTATTTTTAGCCATAAAAGGCAAAAATACAGAGGCGATAATTAAGCCAATGATGGTGTGAAAGAAAACGCGTGTGGTACGGTAAATTTGTGCGATTAAGCTGGCTTGAAGCAATTATTTTAAGAAATGCGAAGCATATCGTCCGTTAATTTTTGATAACGGTAACATTACCAGCATATCGGCTGTATTGAAATAGGCATCCCATGCTGGTTCGCCACAAATATACGCGCCTAATCTCAAATAGCCTTTAATTAGGGGAGGGCATGCCACTTGCACATCCTGATTCAGTGCATGAATAGGCAAAGGTGTACGTGGAAAAACGCGGTATTCGGCAGGCGATAAATATTCATCTTTGAGTTTATTGTACAAGCTAGCCGCCATATGGCCGCCATCGTGAATTGGCACACTGCCGCAACCAATCATATATTCGTAATTATGCGTTTGCATGTATTTGGCTAAACCTGCCCAAAGCATCGTAATAGTGCCGCCATTGCGGTAATTTTGATGCACGCAAGCACGGCCAACTTCAACTGTGCTATTAAATAGATGGGATAGACGCGTTAAATCGAATTCACCTGCAGAATAGTAGCCACCAGCTTCGTTAGCTTTTTCTGGGCTTAGGATACGATAAGTACCAATCACTTGATTTGTAGCGGTTTCGCGAACCAGTAAGTGCTCACAAAATTCGTCAAAACCGTCAATATCCAAGCCGCCTCTGCCAGATAGTTGTGCGCCCATTTCTTCTGCAAATACTTTATAGCGTAAACGTTGTGCTTCAGCTACTTCTGCTTGGTTGCGGGCTAGGCTAATGCTTAAGCCCCTTGGCTGATTGCCTAGCTGATTACCTACTTGTTGCTGAGCCGTTTTATTATCAAACATAACATCTCTCCAATATTTTGAGAGATGTTATGTGCTGAATATGAATGAGTTATGAAAATTAGATGACTAAATGATGACAACAAAAATGCAGGTACTACATGAAAGGTCTATATTAATTGCCAGCGCCTTTAGTGGGTGACGCGCGAAGTATCTGCATTTTCAACAATACGCACTCTGTCACCAGGGTTAAATTGTTCATCCGCTTCTTGCACAATTGCAATCATAGCGCCGCCATCTAATTTAACCGTAATTTCTAGGCCGTCTTTGCGCGTAATGCCTTCTTCTGCCGCTGAGCCAACAAGGCCGCCCACAACAGCGCCTATAACGGCTGCAATGGCGCTACCACGGCCACCGCCAACTGAGCTGCCAGCTATCCCGCCGATTGCACCACCTGCCACAGTACCAACAGGGGACTTGGTGCCTTCTAATTTAACCGTACGCACGCTTTCAACCACGCCAGTTCTCACTGTTTGTACTTTTCTAGCATCATCGCGTTTATATACGTTGCCAGAATTAGAGCTGGCGCAAGCAGCTGTTAAAACGGCTAAAAAAGCAATTACCAATAATTTTGAGATGTTCATTTTTGACTCCTTTTTATCACTACAAAATTTTGTTTATACGCTTAATGTGTATAGAACGCTTTATGCCAATATTAATTCAACTTATTTGCGGGCACTATTTCTTTCAATGCCTGTTGTTCTTGCAAAACCTGTTGCTCCGCCGAAACTTCTGAGATCAGCGCTTGCGCGTAAATATTTTCAATTTCTACACGGCTAGGGTTGTGATTTTGGCCGCCACGGCTAGCAATTTTAATGGCGCCCATAGTTGAAGCCAATCGGCCGCAAGTCACCCAATCCCAACCATTAGCAATGCCGTATAACAAGCCTGCACGATAAGCATCGCCGCACCCAGTTGGGTCTACCACTTTATCTGCCTTAACGCATGGAATCTCAAAACGTTGACCATCCGCATAAATGTGAGAGCCGCTGCCACCTAAAGTGACAATCAGCGCCTTAACCTTTTGTGCCAACTCTTCTAAAGTTAAGCCTGTTTTGTCTTGCAGCACTTGCGCTTCATAATCGTTCACGGCTAAGTAAGTCGCCATTTCAATAAAATACAGCAAATCCTCGCCGTTAAACATGGGCAAGCCTTGGCCAGGGTCAAACATAAACGGAATACCAGCCTCAAAACATTCTTTGGCGTGCTGAAACATACCATCGCGGCCATCTGGCGCAATAATGGCTAGGCTTACTTCTTTGGCTTCCTTAACGCTATTTTGATGCGATTCCACCATGGCGCCTGGGTGAAAAGCAGTAATCTGATTATCATCGATATCGGTTGTAATGTAAGCCTGCGCGGTAAAGCTACCATCAATTTGCTTAATGTGCGTTGTATTGAGCTTGTTTTTATTGAGCCAGCTGGTGTAATTGCCAAAATCTTCACCAACAGTTGCCATGATTAAGGGCTTGCCTTCTAGCAATTGCAAGTTATAGGCAATATTACCCGCTGTACCGCCAAATTCACGGCGCATTTCTGGCACGTAAAACGCAACGCTCAGTTTATGAATTTTGTCAGGCAGAATGTGATTTTTGAATTGATCTTGAAACACCATAATGGTGTCGAAAGCGAGTGAGCCACAAATAAGCGTGTGCATAATAATACCAATATTTTAAAACGATATTATCTTAGAGTGCACCTAAGCTAGGCAAGCAATGTTTTGAGGAATTTCAAGTGTAAGCAATCACTTAATGTAACTGCTTATCTCTTATGGCTGTTTAATCGCACCATCGATTAAGATTTTGGCAGCCTTTTTGGCATATTTAATAGCGCCAGAACCACGCTTCATTTGCTCTGCTTGGGCCGCGCCCTCAAACAGTAATGAAAGCTGCAAGGCTAAGCCATCTGCATCTTTAATATTAGCGTCTGTTGCTAGCTTGCTAATAAATTGCCTAAATTCGCGTGATTGCAGAGAAGACAATTTGTGAATCGCGTTTTCTTCATTAGGAAACTCAGCTGAAGCTTTGATAAAGCCCACGCCGATGAAGGCTGAGGAATTGACCCATTCTTCAATGTAATCAAATAAATGCTGAATTTTATCGGCTGGTTTTTTGGTGTTAGAACTGAGTTTTTCATCTAACCAGCTTTGAAAATCTTGCTGGCTCTTTTGTAGTACTTCAATAATTAATTGTTCTTTAGTATTGAAGTATTTGTATAGCGTCATTTTGGTGGTGCCAGCAACAGCCACAATCGTATCTACACCAGTCGAATTGATGCCTCTGGTGTGAAATAAGTCAGTTGCGACTAATAGAATTTTGTCTTTTAACAAGCTCATAAAATCAGTATAGCATGAGATTAATTGGCTTTGTCAAATATACCTACAGGTAATAATATTTTTTATAAAGTGAATTTAGTTTGTGCATAAGTGACTAATGTAAATAATAATATTTATAAACATATTATTTAGTTTGCGTACAAAGTATACAGTTCTGTATACTAAGTTTTTGACAATCAAATGAGGAGTTACAAGTGAATCAACTAACAAATGCAACAATTTTAGCGGTAGCGGTATTATCAAGTGCTTGTGCTTCTATGCCAAAAGACAAAGCAGCCAATTTAGCCGTTGAAGAAAAGGTGACCATTAATGCACCAGCAGACAAAGTGTGGGCTAAAGTAGCCAATTATGGTGATTTAGGTGCGTTCCATCCTGCTGTTGCAAAAACAGAAATCAAAAGCGGTACTAACAATACCAAAGGTGCGGTGCGTTTGCTAACACTGCAAGATGGCGGCACAGTAAACGAGACTTTAACTAATTACAGCGCGGCAAATATGACTTATTCCTATGTCATCAACGAAAGCGTATTACCAGTGAGCCACTATTCGGCAAAAATTGCCGTTAAGCCAATTAGTGCCAACGTTTCAGAGGTTGTTTGGAATGCTAATTTTGCACGTAAAGACTTTTCAGATACGCCAGCGGCAGGTAAAGATGACGCGGCTGCATTAAGCACTATTAAAGCCGTATTTCGTGGTGGTTTAGATAATTTGAAAAAAATTACAGAGTAATTTAGATGTGTGTTTAAAGAAGCTAGGCTGCGTATGCTTTACGTACCTAGCTTTTTTAATATGAATTGATTTAGTTAGTTGAGTTTGCCATTAGCATTGGCGTGTAGTTGCAACGCACCATGTCCAGTATTTCACGCACCAATTTTTGATCCTGAATATTGGTTGAGATTTGACCTGATACAACATTCTCAAAATAGACTTTTTTGTAGGAGTCGGGAAGCTGTAATGCCTCAATCAATTGGCAGTTACCTTTACGCATTTGATTGATTTGCGCAATTAATGCAGATGTTTGTTCTGGGCTAGCAATAAGACTGACATTTGTTGTGCTGATGGGTTCTATATATGCCACTTGCGCTACGGTATTGGGGCTGGTTTGATTGAACATAAACAAGCTGCCAGCAACAACCATAGCCCCTAAGAAACTGGCGGCAATCGCATAAGCCGAGTTTTTGCTGATGTGAAATTCTGGCGCAGTCTGTGCGGCAATTAGTGCTCTTGCGGCATTTTTGGCATGCATTAAGCTGGATTTATGCGCGTCGGTTTCAGACTTAGCATTCAATTTTTCTTGACTAGCCGCAATGGCCATAAAATATAGCTGGCTAGCTAGCATTTCTGGCATAGCTGCACCTGCTTTAGCTGCTTCTAACGTTAAAAAGTCTTGTAATTGATGATTGAAATCTTGCGCAGAATCTAATGTTTTTTGGCTTAATTGCTCACCTACTACTGGTGCGTCCAGCCAATCTTCTAAAATATCAAATAAGCTTAATAACCGCACGCTGGGTTTGGCGCTGGATTTTTTTAGCATATGAATCAGCCAATCCGAGTTCAGCAAATTTGTATCTAAAATATTCATGAATAGCCTTGTAAATTCAATTTTAAAACGGCTTTACAACCACTAAAACAACCACAGCAAACAATATTAGCACAGGCGCTTCATTAAACCAGCGATACCACACATGGCTATGCGCATTTTTACCCGATTTAAAATCGCGCATTAGTTTGCCACAATAAATGTGGTAAACAATTAAGGCGGCAACCAATGCCAGCTTGGCATGTAGCCAGCCACCACTAATGCCATAACCCAACCAAAGCCATAAACCGAATACCAATGCCAGCGCTGCAAGCGGTAACATAAAGCGATACAGCTTGTGTTCCATTAAACTGAGGCGCTCTTTGGTGGCTGCGTCAGTTACCATGGCATGATTGACAAACAAACGCGGCAAATAAAATAGACCTGCAAACCAGCTGGTAACAAAAATAATGTGTAAAGCTTTAATCCACAACATTATTTGGCCAGCTCAATATTCAATAATTGATGTAATTTAGCAAAATCCAGTTCGCCAATGGTGCGCTGTAAGCGATTACCTTTTTTATCAAAAATAAAAGCGGTAGGCGTTAAATTCACCCCACCAAATGCTTGCGTCACTTCAGAAAATCCATCATGCATCACAGGGAAGGGTAACGCTTTTTGTTTGGTGTAATTAAGCACTTGCGCAGGTGGATCGTAAGGCATTGCCACCGAGATAATTTCAAAACCTTTTGACTTATAAGTGTTGTAGGTATTGATTAAATCAGGCATTTCTTTAATGCAGCCAGGGCAAT
>JAZKDM010000184.1:0-3743 GCA_040387535.1 Pseudomonadota bacterium
AAAGCGGCTTTATTGAGTGAATTAACCGCTTACCAACTTGAGTTAAGTCAATTAAAACAGCTGCTTGAGCATGAAGATGGTACTGGCCTGCAAGCCCTGTTTGAGCGCGCTAGTGTGGCGCGCAATAATTGGGCACGTGACAATTTAGCAAATAGCAAAACAAAATAAATCAAAGAAAATCGTTAATGGAACAACTAACCCTACCCGCCGCCAGCCAAGCACAAGGCAGCATCACCTTACCCGGCTCTAAAAGTATATCAAACCGCACTTTATTGCTGGCAGCGCTGGCAAATGGCGTTACCGAAATTCATGATTTATTAGATTCTGACGACACCAGCCGCATGCTGGAATCATTGGCTATATTGGGCATTAATTGTGAAAATATCGCCAAAAATACTTGGCAAGTTACTGGTTGCAAAGGTAATTTCCCCAATAAAAATGCTAAGTTATTTTTAGGTAATGCGGGTACTGCTTTTAGGCCTTTAACTGCTGCACTGGCTTTTTCAAATGGTCATTACCATTTAAGCGGTGTGCCACGCATGCATGAAAGACCGATTGGCGACTTAGTCAATGCCCTACGTCAAGCTGGCGCTGGTATTGAATATTTAGCCAATGATGGATTTCCGCCGCTTAATATTTCACCAGCCTCCTTAGATTTAAGTAATCCGATTCAAATTCGCGGTGATGTTTCTAGCCAGTTTTTAACAGCGCTGCTAATGGCTTTACCTTTAAGCGGCGAAAAAGCGACGATTGAAGTGATTGGTGAACTGATTTCAAAACCCTATATTGAAATCACACTTAATTTAATGGCTAAATTTGGTGTGCATGTTCAGAGGGATGGATGGCAACAATTCACGATTCCAGCTAACTGCCAGTATGTAAGCCCTAAAACAATATTTGTTGAAGGTGACGCTTCAAGTGCGTCTTACTTCTTAGCGGCCGGCGCAATTGGCGGTGATATTCAAGTAGAGGGTTTAGGCCAAAACAGCATTCAAGGCGATGTGCGTTTTGCAGAGGCCATTGAGCTAATGGGCGGCAAAATTAACTATGGCGAAAATCATATTCAATCGCAAAAAGCGCATCAAATTAAAGCCATTGATTTAGATTGCAACCATATCCCAGATGCCGCGATGACGTTGGCAATTATGGCGTTGTTTGCAGATGGAATAACTACGCTTAGAAACATTGCTAGTTGGCGCGTTAAAGAAACCGATCGCTTGACTGCAATGGCAACCGAATTGCGCAAAGTGGGTGCGACTGTTATTGAAGGTGCAGATTATTTAACGATTACACCACCAGCACAGTTAACGCCAAATGCCGTGATTGACACATACGACGATCACCGCATGGCGATGTGCTTTTCATTGGTTTCACTTGGTGGTGTGCCAATTACCATCAATGACCCAAAATGCGTGAATAAAACATTCCCGAATTATTTTGATGAGTTTAAAAAACTGGTTAGCTAATTAACAATCAAGCAAGTCAAGCCTAATTAATGCAAGTGCAACCAGCCTAAATTAACCGCTTTGGCATATTTTTCTGGGTTGGTTTGCTCAAAGTTATTCCATGCTTTTTCATGAAAATAAAAAACAACGGTGTTGCAAGCTGGCTCAATCACGGCTAACAAGCCGCCTACCAAAGCGCTGCCCGTTAACAAATAACCCACCGTAAAAGCAACGCTAAAGTGTAAAATTGCAAATGAAATTGTTTTAGCCATTTTGGGCTCCTTATGTTTGTGAAGCTATTATTGGTCCATTAATTTTTTTAATCCAATTCATTCTTACTATCTATTTGATAAGTTTTACTTATGACTAGCAACCTCTCACTTTCATTAATCCCAGTTATTACTATTGACGGCCCCTCTGCCAGCGGCAAGGGTACGGTTGCCCAGCTAGTGGCTGAAAAATTAAATTTTCACTATCTGGATTCTGGCGCTTTATATCGAATAGTCGCGTTTGCGGCTTATAAAAATAATATTGAGTGGAATGACGCCGAAAAACTTGGCGAATTGGCAAAAGGCTTGAAGATTGAGTTTAGCCAAGGTGAAATCTATTTGGATGGCGACCGTATTACAGAAGCCGTGAGAAGTGAAGAAATGAGCCGTGGCGCATCGGAAGTGGCGATTCACCCACCAGTGCGTAATGCCTTATTGAGCTTACAACGTTCCTTTCGTCAAGCACCAGGCTTGGTAGGTGACGGCCGCGACATGGGCTCAGTCATATTTAAAGACGCCGTGCTTAAGATTTTTTTAACCGCCAGCGTACAAATTCGCGCTGAGCGTCGCTATAAACAGCTCATTAATAAAGGCTTAACTGCCGATTACACACAAATTTTAGCAGACCTACAAAGTCGCGATGAGCGCGATAGTCAACGCAGCGCCGCGCCGCTCATTCAAACTGCCGATGCGCTACTACTAGAGACCTCTGAATGCAGTATTGAACAAGCGGTACAATTCGTTTTAAACGCCTATCAAAAACATCAATAAAAAGCCATGAAAAAATAGTGTGAATTCAGCACAAAAAATGCATTAAGTCATTGAACACAAGCTATTTTTTGTGTAACATGCACGATTCGTGTTAAGTTTAAAACAATATTATTGTTCGCTTAACGTTTAATAACTGCCCCACTGCTAGGTGGGAACGCTTACAGGTGTTTTTCAGCGCTATTTAAATTATGGCTAATTTGAAAAATAACTTTAAGTATTATTTAGGTAACTCTTTTAATGGCTTCTACTTCTAACTCTACCCCATCTTCGATGGAATCTTTCGCCGCGCTTTTTGAAGAAAGCTTGGCACGTCAGGAAATGCGTTCTGGTGAAGTAATCACCGCCGAGGTTGTATCGATTGATAACGACCACGTGATTGTTAACGCTGGCTTAAAATCTGAAAGCGTCATTGATGCTGCAGAATTCAAAAATGCTCAAGGTGAGCTTGAAGTGGCCGTTGGCGACTTCGTAAAAGTATGTATCGAAAAATTGGAAGATGGCTTTGGCTCTACCCAACTTTCTCGCGAAAAAGCGAAGAAAATGGAAGCTTGGCTTGATTTAGAAGACGCCATGAACGAAGGCCGTGTTGTTAAAGGTTTCGTATCTAGCCGTGTTAAAGGTGGTTTACGCGTTTCTGTTAATGGCATCATGGCTTTCTTGCCAGGTTCATTGGTTGATATTCGCCCAGTAAAAGACACTACGCCATTCGAAAACAAAGAGTGGGATTTCAAAGTTATTAAATTAGACCGCAAACGTAACAATATCGTGGTTTCTCGCCGTGCTGTAATGGAAGTGAGCATGGGTGCAGACCGTGAAGCGTTAATGGGTACATTGCAAGAAGGCGCAATCATTAAAGGTATTGTTAAAAACATTACTGATTATGGCGCATTCGTTGATTTGGGCGGCATTGATGGCTTACTACACATTACCGATTTAGCATGGCGTCGCGTTAAGCACCCATCAGAAGTGCTAACAGTTGGTGAAGAAGTTGAAGCGAAAATCTTGAAATTCGATCAAGAGAAAAACCGTGTTTCATTAGGTATTAAACAATTAGGCGATGACCCATGGGTTGCATTAACTCGCCGTTACCCAGTAAGCACACGTTTATTCGGTAAAGTTTCAAACATTACTGACTATGGCGCATTCGTTGAAGTAGAGCCAGGTATCGAAGGCTTGGTACACGTTTCAGAAATGGATTGGACGAACAAAAATATTCACCCAGGCAAAATCGCTCAATTAGGCGACGAAGTTGAAGTGA
>JAZKDM010000185.1:0-2835 GCA_040387535.1 Pseudomonadota bacterium
ACTGTAGATGGCAAGCTGAATCAAGATAGCCGCCGTAAATTAAAACAAGTGTATCACTTGGTGAATTTTATTGAGCCGCTACTGACTACGCTACTTGCCAGCAACCCTAATCCCACCTTGGTTGATCATGGTGCTGGTAAATCGTATTTAGGTTTTATTTTGTATGATTTATTATTAAAACAGCATGCAGCAGGGCAGGTAATAGGCATTGAAAATCGTGCAGAGTTAGTTGAAAAATCTACTTTACTAGCTAACGAATGTGGCTTTAACCGCATGCAATTTCAGCATTTAACGGTTGAAGAATCCATCCATTCAAACGCGCTGCCCAGCCAAGTGGACATTGTGACAGCCCTGCATGCCTGCAATACCGCAACTGATGATGCGATTCAATTTGGCTTGCAAAAGAAAGCGCAATTTATGGTGCTAGTGCCTTGCTGTCAGGCAGAAGTGGCAGAGGCCTTGCGTCAGCACAAAGTAGAAAGTTTTGGCAAAACAGCCTTATCCGAAATTTGGCGCCACCCCATACATACGCGCGAATTTGGCAGCCAAATTACCAATGTATTGCGCTGCTTGCAGCTTGAAGCATCGGGTTATCAAGTGACTGTGACAGAATTAGTGGGCTGGGAACATTCCATGAAAAATGAGCTGATTATTGCCAAATACACAGGTCAGCCGCGTAAAAACGCGCAAGCGCGCTTAGCCAGTATTTTGGATGAGCTGAATTTGGATAGTATGAAATTTAGATTTATGTAGGCGCCAAAATTAAAGCTGTAAAAAGCCATGAAACTGTCTTAATTTTTAAACATTTTTGACATAATTTGCAGGCATAGTCCAGTTTTTACAATCCATATGTAAAGGCGATGACCATGAGTATGCTTAATAAAATTGTGCAACTATTTAATAGCGTTGACGCCATGATAGACAATATGAATTTATTTAATTTTAGTTTAGTAGTGGATGCCGATTTGGATGCGCTAACTATTAGCGAAACATTAAGCACTTTAGAAACGCATTTCTAAATACACCTTTCAGTTTGTGCTTGGTTTAAATATTAAATTTTAAAATCAAGCGCTTAATGCCTACCTTGCTTAATCTTCAAGCAAGTCTTTATGCTTTTTCTCCCAAACGGATACTTTCTAGTACCCAATCTTTTTGGCTTAATCTGTTTGTGCACAAACTAGTCTAATCGGACTAGGCCGCAAAGCCTAATCTTAATTTTTCACCAATTTTTAGTTGCTAAAGTAGCCGCATGTTAAAGCTGTTAAAAGCGGCTTTAGGTTATTTTTAACTTTTACGAAAAGTGATCATGGTGAAAAACTTATTTAGTCCTGCCGTATTCAAATCGGCAAGTAGTGTGGCAATCGCCCTATTATCTTTTGCAACAGTCAATATGGCTGTTGCATCTGATAGTGGCGTTGTAATCAGCCAAGTGTACGGCGGCAACGGTAATACGTTTAATCGCGATTACGTGGAGTTATTCAATGGCTCACAAGTAGCTGTGAATATCTCAGGCTGGTCTATTCAGTACTCTAGCGCTACAGGTTCAGGCTTGTTTTCGGCGAACGGTGTTACACCATTGAGTGGCACGCTTCAGCCAGGCCAATATTTCCTTGTGGGTTTAGCCACTGTTGCTGGCGCGCCCGGCGCGGCATTGCCAACAGTAGATGCGGTTGGCACAACGAATATGAGCGGTACAGCTGGCAAAGTGGTGTTGGTTAATAACAGCACGGGTTTAGCTTGTAACGGTTCTGCAGCGCAACCTTGTAATGCAGCACAAACCGCACAAATTGTGGATTTAATCGGTTTCGGCAGTGCAAATTATTTTGAATCAGCCGCTGCACCGGCCATCACTTCAACCACCGCGGCTTTACGTGTGGCTAACGGTTGCACCGATACCAATAATAACAGCAGCGATTTCAGTGTGGGTGCAGCCGCACCGCGCAATACCAGCTCAGCGTTCAACGTATGTGGCGGTGGCGGTACACCAGCCAATCAACCGATTGTGACTAGTTGCCCAGCGTTAAACGTAAATGTAGGCTCTAGCGGTGCAACATCATTAACGGCAAGCGATGCAGACGGCATTGTAAACGGTGCAACGCAAACAAGCGCTGCAGTAGCTGGCATTAATTTAGGTGCGCTAAACGCAGCATCTGGCGTTGGTCAGCCAGCGAGTATTGGCTTAACAGTGGCAAACACAGTGCCAGCAGGTAGCTACCCAGTAGTTGTGCGCTTCACCAATAATGATGCGCAAAATGCAAGCTGTACAGTGAATGTTAATGTGCAAGCAGCGGCATCGGTAACCCGTATTTACAACATTCAAGGTAGCGCATTAGGTGTGGCATCAGTTAGCCCACTTGCAGGCACTAGTGTGGTAACCGAAGGTATTGTGACGGCCAAATTTTCAGGTTTAAGCGGTTTTACCTTGCAAGATGAAACAGGCGATAACAATGCATTAACATCAGATGGTATTTTTGTATTTGGTACAGCAAGCTTAGGTCTGGTAAACGTTGGCGACAAAATTCGCTTAAACGCAAACGTGACTGAATTTAATACCGTGACGCAGTTATCTGGCGCCAGCAATATTCAAGTATTAAGCACTGGCAACCCTGTAGTGCCTACTGATATTGCGCTGCCAGAAGTAACAGAAGGCGATTTAGAAGCGTATGAAGGTATGTTGGTGCGTATTACATCACCAATGACAGTGTCACAAAACTACTTTCAAGGTCGTTACGGCCAAGTAAGTATGTCGGCAGAAGGTCGCATGAAAAAGCCAAGCAATGTGTTGCGCCCAGGCACAGCCGAATATGCTTTGTTAAACGACAAAAACGCGCGTAG
>JAZKDM010000186.1:0-4181 GCA_040387535.1 Pseudomonadota bacterium
CTATCTAAATTGGGTAGCTTAAGACTGATCGGCATACAAACTCCACATAGTATTGGGTGCTAATTTAAAATTTGTCACTTTTAAAATCATAAAGCGTTATAAGCAAATTAAACGCATGACTGCTTAATTTGCAAACCATTGAATAGCGAAAGTTAATTCTATAATAATGAATTCACGGATTTATTAATACAGATTATATATTAGATTGAAAAATACTATGTTAGCTAAAAAACAGTTTTTGTGGGCCATAACAATTTTTATTATTTTAAGCATGAGTTTAATAGCGCATGCGGCTGATGCGCCATTAAATAAAAGCTTTGTTTTACAAGATACCGCAGGCAAAACACATAGGCTTTCGCAATATAAAGGCAAGTGGGTCATTGTGAATTATTGGGCTACTTGGTGCCCGCCTTGCTTAGAAGAGGTGCCTGATTTAGTGGCGCTGTACGATAGCCGCAAAAACAAAGATGTAATGTTGCTAGGTGTGGTGTTTGATTATAAAGATACGACAGAAGTAGCTGAATATGTGGACGATATGCTGATGTCATATCCCATTGTTCTGGGCGATGATGCTGTGATTAAGCAAATCGGCAGTGCTGAAGTGATGCCAACCACTTACATTTATAATCCGCGCGGAGTTTTGGTTAAAACCAAGCGCGGATTGGTGACAAAGGCTTATCTTGAAACTTTAATGGCGACGGAGTCCTTAAAGCTTCAAAAATAGACGGCTAAATCATTGCCGCAATACTATTGCCATCGGCATCTAAGATATTCAGCTGGTTTTCATCGGCAAATTGCATCAGCTGCGCAAAACCTTCTGGGCTGCTATCTTTTAAGCGCATATCCACCGCTAAACAGCGTACGCCGTTCATCACTTTTGGCTTTAAATAAGGCGAATACACCAGCTTTTTGTCAGGGCCAAAGCTTGCATAGGTGCTACAAGTTCTATCAACCCAATCGCTTGGGCGGAATGGTTTGCCCGCGCGGGTTAGGCCTTCAATAATAATTTCCACATTTTTTTTGGTCATGTTGATATCGCTTTGCCGATTGCTTATGGGTTGATGTATTCAAATACTTTAACGACTTTGCTCACGCCATCTGTGTTGCGCGCAATTTCTACAGCCGCTTCACCCTCTGCTTGCGTCACTAGGCCCATTAAATAAACCACACCGTTTTCGGTTACTACTTTAACGTAATTAGCAGGGAATTTATTTTCAGTTAAAAATTTGGTTTTAACTTTAGAAGTAATGAAAGTGTCGTTGCTGCGTGAGCCAATAGTGCTTTTGGGTGCAATCACAACCTCATTAGTCACCGCGCGAATATTCTCAATTTCTTTTAGCAAAGCTTCTGCCTTGGCTAAGCGCTCTGCATCAGGCACTTCGCCTGTTAGCAGCACGTTGCGGTTATAGCTGGTCACGTTAACATGCGATTGCTCACCTAGGTTGGATTCCATTTTTTTAAGAGCTTTTAGCTCAATGCTTTCATCTTCTACAAAAAAGCCAGAAGTGCGTCTATCCGCGGCCACAGCGCCACCCGCTGCTGCACCGCCAACCACTACAGGCACGCAGGCTGCCAGTTGAGTTATTAAACCTGCTGCTAATACCATTTTCAAAATCAAGTTCATTGCCTACTCCAAAATAACAGATAATTTTTGCGAATCATACGCCCTTTATGCGTCAAATGCATTACGCAACCACTCAATCGATTCACCATCTAGCTTGTCCATTAAGATAACGTCAAAGCGACATGGCTGGTCGCCATGGGATTGCAGATAATGTTGTGCAGTTAAGATTAGTTTTTGCATTTTTTGAGGCGTGATGCTATTGCCTGCGCCGCCAAATTGGGTATTTTTTCTTAATCGCACTTCAATAAATACCAATGTTTTAGCGTCTTGCATAATCAAATCAATTTCACCAAAACGGCAGTGATAATTGTGCGCTATTAATTTAAGTCCATGCTTAACTAAATAAGTTTCAGCTAATTTTTCCGCTGCTAAGCCTGCATTGTTTTGATTTAATCTCATTGCGTTTATTTTTTTAGATGATTAATAGCGCTTTGGCTTAAAATGATGGAATGAGTGATTTGAAAACCAGCAGTACATTATATGTTGTGGCAACACCAATCGGCAATTTGGGCGATATTACTTTGCGCGCACTAGAAATTCTCAAAGGTGTTGATGTCATTGCCGCAGAAGATACGCGCCATACATCAGGATTGCTGTCGCATTTTGGCATTAGCAAAAAATTAATTGCGGTGCATGAGCATAACGAACATCAATCGGCTGAAAAATTATTAGCGCAATTAAACGCTGGCGAAAATATCGCCTTGGTAACCGATGCCGGTACACCGGGTATTAGCGATCCAGGTGCTGTGGTGGTGGATTTTGTGCGCAAGGCTGGCATCAAGGTAGTGCCAATCCCAGGTGTTAGTGCGGTGATTGCGGCTTTATCGGCATCGGGCATTGCGCAAAACGGCTTTTTATTTCATGGCTTTTTGCCCGCAAGCGGCGCCGCTAGGCGTAAAGCACTTGAGGCATTGAAAGCTCAAACGGTGACATTGGTGTTTTATGAAGCACCGCACCGCATTGTAGAGAGTGTTAATGATATGGCTAATGTATTAGGGGCAGAACGCCGTATTACCTTTGCCAGAGAGATTACCAAAACCTTTGAGACGATTTACAGCTGTGATTTAGCGGATGCAAAAGCGTGGTTAGAGGCCGATACGAATCAGCAGCGGGGTGAGTTTGTGCTTCTAGTTGAAGCGGCTGCAATCAAAGCGGCAGAAGAATTTTCAGAAGAAACGGTTCGCATATTAAAATTGCTAATGGTTGATTTACCACTTAAGCAGGCAGTGAAACTAGCCGCTGATATTACAAACGAAAAGAAAAATGATTTGTACGAGTTTGCACTTGCATTAAAAAACACTATTAAAGAATAACCTGAATATGACTAATTTAACCATTACACGCCCAGACGACTGGCATTTACACCTAAGAGATGGCGCTGCTTTAAAAGCGGTGCTGCCCGATACCGCCAAACAATTTGCGCGGGCGATTGTGATGCCTAATCTGCGCCCACCAGTTACAACAACTGCATTAGCAATCGCTTACAGGCAGCGTATTTTAGATGCACTGCCAGCAGGTCTGAGTTTTGAGCCATTAATGACATTGTATCTAACCGATAACACATCAGCCGAAGAGATTGCTTTGGCTAAAGCCAGTGGTATTGTGCATGGCGTTAAGCTTTATCCTGCAGGGGCGACAACCAATTCAGATTCAGGTGTCACTAATTTAGGCCATTGCGTTGAAGCGCTTGAAGCAATGGAAAAGCTGGGCATGCCTTTGTTGGCGCATGCTGAGGTGACGGATAGCGATGTAGACGTATTTGACCGTGAGCGCGTGTTTATTGAGCGCAATATGATTCCATTGCTTAAAAAATTCCCTGCACTAAAAGTAGTGTTTGAACATATTACGACTAAAGATGCAGCAGATTTTGTCGTGCAAGCACCGAATAACGTGGCCGCCACCATTACCGCGCATCATTTGCTGATGAATCGTAATGATATGTTTAAGGGTGGCATACAGCCGCATCATTACTGTTTGCCTATTTTAAAACGTGAAGAGCATCGTGTCGCTTTAGTGAAAGCGGCGATTTCTGGCAATGCTAAATTCTTTTTAGGCACCGATAGCGCGCCGCATGCCAAACATACCAAAGAAGCCGCTTGCGGCTGTGCTGGTATGTATACCGCGCATACAGCGATTGAGTTGTATGCCGAAGCGTTTGAAAATGCCAATGCGCTAGATAAATTAGAAAGTTTTGCTAGCTTTTATGGCGCTGATTTTTATGGTTTGCCGCGCAATGCAGAAAAAATTACTTTAGTGAAACAAAATTGGCAAGTGCCAGATAGCCTGCCATTTGATGGCGATGTGCTGGTGCCGTTAAGAGCAGGTCAAAATTTAGCATGGAAATTACAAAATAATTAATCACATCAGCGTGTTAAAATAGCCTTGAAGCTGGCTAGACAGTCGCCGCTTGCGTAAGCAAGGGGAGGAAAGTCCGGGCTGCATAGAGCAAGATGACGGCTAACGGCCGTACGCTGAAAGCTTGGGCAACTGGGTATAAGGTGAGGAATAGGGCCACAGAGACGAGCGTATTAAGTTACGGTGAAACGCGGTAACCTCC
>JAZKDM010000187.1:0-7557 GCA_040387535.1 Pseudomonadota bacterium
TGCGTCAGCTTATCAATCGCTTGTGGCTGGTCACCCGCTGGCGGAAAAGGTTGATGTAGTTGATATTTGCTATTGGGGAATGTGACGAACACGCAGTTTGACCTAAGCTTATGTCTAAAAATTTGACTTCAATTCTAGCAGTTTTGCATCTAAATGCGCTTTTTTTGATTACAAGCTAATAAGATTGGCTTTTTATATCAGGCTATTTATTTAGTTAACGAACTAATGTTTAATGTTTGAAGTCTTTACTAACAGAATAAAATCGTTAAGCACCAACACAACGATTCATATAAATCTTATCTTGGGGATTTTCATGCGTATTTTAGTATTAATTACGGCGCTATTTGCCGCCACTTCATCTGCTTTTGCATTTGAAACAGCCAAAATGATGGATGCTTTCTACAGTGTGGTGATGATACGTGGCTACAACGCCACAGGCGGTTTAGCATACGGCTCTGGCGTAGTGGTTGGTGAAAACAAAGTGCTCACCAATTGCCATGTTTTGCGCGCCACAAAGCAGCCTTGGGTATCGCGTGGTGAAGATACTTACTCTATTACCTCAGTTAAAGTAGATGCATGGCACGACTTATGTTTAGTTTCTACCTTCTCTATGCCTTTTAAAGCGATAGCGCTTGGCAAAAGTACCGATCTTCAACGTGGTCAAGAATTGGCCGCAATCGGTCATTCGAATGGCGTACCTGCCCCGCTTACATCAAGCGGCAACGTAAAAGCATTGTTTGATTCAGACAAAGGCAAAATCATCCGCAGTACCGCAAAATTTATGATGGGCGCCAGCGGTAGTGGTTTGTTTGATATGCAGGGCCGCTTGGTGGGAATCAACACCTTTAAGACAGCCGGTTTAGGTGGCAGTATTCATTATGCCTTGCCGATTGAATGGTTAGAAAAGTTAGAAAAAGAGCCTGAAACAACTGTATTCCCTGTGACTGGTAAAGCGCTGTGGGAAGAAGACGAAGATAAAAAACCCTTTTATATGCAAGCGGCAGTGCCTGAATCACGTCAAGACTGGCCGAAATTAGCTGAAGTTTCTACAAAATGGACCGAAGCTGAACCAAAAAATACCGAAGCTTGGTATGCGCTTGGCTTAGCAAATGAAAATTTAGCCAAAACAGATTTGGCGTTTCAAGCGTATCAACAAGCGGCAAACCTAGATAAAAGTAATTTTGAAGCGCTTTTGCGCATGGGTATTATTGCTAAAAATAAAGGCGATGCGGCGGAAATGCACAGGATTCAGCTAGCATTGACAGACATTGATAAAGATTTAGGCGCTGAATATTCAGAAATGATGGGTTGCGCTAAAGAATGTTAACTATCTTATGGTGCGCTTTTACCAATCGCTAATCTGCGCAGCCATTTGCTAAATAATCCTGTTTAACACTATAAGAGACCTCAAGATGAGGTCTCTTTTGTTTGCAAGTCGCTTAAATGTGATGATTCCTTAAAACAATTTTTATGCGTAAAATAGCGCTTATTCAATTGATTACAAATAATAAGTATTAAGGAAAGTGCATTTTGGCCCATTCGTCTTCACAACTTACCCCTAACCAAGTTTTATCTAGCCGCGTTCAAAGCATTAAAGAATCACCTACTCTTGCTATTACGGCTAAAGCTGGCAAATACAAATCTGAAGGCCGCCCGATTATTGGTTTAGCGGCTGGCGAACCCGATTTTGATACGCCACAGCACATTAAAGATGCCGCTATTGCCGCCATCAACGCGGGCTACACCAAGTACACGCCTGTTAGCGGAATCCCAGCGCTAAAACAAGCCATTGTGAATAAATTTAAAACTGAAAATGGCTTTGATTACGCGCTAAATGAGGTAATTGTTGGCGTGGGCGGCAAGCAAACTATTTTCAACTTATGCTTAGCGGTACTCAACAAAGGCGATGAAGTGATTGTGCCAGCGCCCTATTGGGTGAGTTATGCCGATATCGCGATGGTAGCGGAAGCGGTGCCAGTGATTATTGAGTGCGGTATTGAGCAAGGCTTTAAATTGCTGCCTGCACAATTAGAAGCAGCCATTACACCTAAAACCAAATTGGTGATGTTCAACTCACCATCTAACCCAACTGGTGCGGTTTACAGCTTAGATGAGCTAAAAGCCTTAGGTGAAGTGCTATTAAAACACCCGCATGTGCTGATTGCCACCGATGATATGTATGAGCATGTGAATCTAACCGGCGACAAGTTCTACAATATACTCAACGCTACACCCGCATTAAAAGACCGTTGTATCGTATTGAATGGTGTATCGAAAGCCTATTCTATGACAGGCTGGCGCATCGGTTACGCGGCTGGGCCTGCTTACATCATTAAAGCGATGGAAATTTTGCAATCGCAATCCACCAGTAATCCAACTTCTATTTCGCAATATGCCGCTGTTGCTGCTTTAAGCGGCTCACAAGATTGTATTAAGCCAATGGTGGTGGCATTTAAAGAGCGCCACAAATACGTGGTAGATAGATTCAACAGCATGCCTGGCTTAAGTTGCTTAATGGCTGGCGGTGCTTTTTATGCCTTCCCCGATGCGCGCGCCGCCATTGCAAACTTACATAAGGCTGGAAAAATCAACGCAGCAACCGATATGGCGCTGGCAGAATACTTATTAGAAAGCTTTGATGTTGCCGTAGTGCCTGGCTCTGCGTTTGGTGCAGAAGGCTATTTCCGCATTTCGTTTGCCACATCAATGGATAATCTGCGTAACGCCTTGGATAGAATTGAAAAAGCACTGAGTTAATTTTTTCAGCGTTAATGCTTTAGCAAACTAGCCAAAATAAAAAAGACCTTTGCAAAAGGTCTTTTTTATTTGAACCAATTTTTTATTATGACTTTCTGTCAAATCCCTGCACCGTTACGCTGCCATTGTTTTCCAATATAGCCAGCTTAATATCTTTAATCTCAAAATAACCCGATTGACGCAAAGTAGAATCTAATTCTTGGCGCGTAAGCTTTGCCTCATTCATCACCTCTTCATAAAGCTTGCCTTGATGAATCAGCACTTGCGGCCTGCCCTCAATAATGGCTTCCAACTTTTTGCTTTTAAAAGTAATCAAGCCCACCAAGTAATTCACCGCGACCAGCGTTGTTGCGGATATCAAACCGCCAACCAATGAGTTATCTCCCGCATTCATCGAATTTTGCACCGCATTAGACAAAATCAACAATAACACTAAATCAAATGGCGAAAGCTGGCCTATTTGTCGCTTACCCGTCAAACGCAGCAAAGCAATCAAAAACACATAAACCACCAAACCTCTAGCAACCAATTCCCACCATGGCACTGACAAATCAAACATATCCGCCTACTTTCTTTATTGATTGCTAATCACGACCAATCCCGTGCTTAGCTTAAACGATTATTGCTATAAGTAACTAGCATAAGAAATTTACCACTAATAACAGTAGCATTTTGAAAAAATAAGATGGTATAAGTGCAAAAAAGCAGCGCAATAACTACAAGCCCTGCAGCAAATAATTATTTTTTATATTTTTTCATCATTAAGCGACAAATTATTGACTGTAACGATTGACCAAAAAGCCCTAAGCCAGTATTATCACGCCTTCACAAGTGTAACCGATTCCTCGATAGCTCAGTCGGTAGAGCAACGGACTGTTAATCCGTGTGTCCCTGGTTCGAGCCCAGGTCGAGGAGCCAAATTTAATTTGGCGCAAGTTATAAAGCGCCAAAAAATAAAGAAGCCCTACAGAAATGTGGGGCTTTTTTTGTTTAGGAAATAGCGCATAAAATGATTGCCACATCTAACATTAGTCTAAAAGTACCATTTAATGAGAAAGACCAAGCTAAATCATTAGGTGCACGTTGGAACGCCGAATCCAAACATTGGTATGTTCCGCAAGGCATTGATGTAGCGCCTTTTGAAAAGTGGTTAACAAGCTCAATAGCTACCAACCCTACTCTATCCGCATCTAAACCTGCCACAAAATCCAATACACAAAATAATCAGCCTTTTGATGATGACCTAGATGCGATTAACGCAAAATTACGCGATGCCTATGAACCACGTGATGGTGATGCTTTTTAGTCACTCATGCCGCGTCGTTCACATCACAATGTTTATGTTATTGAGCTATCAAAAGATGTGCTTTACGAAGCAAAATTTAAGAAATGCAACCCTAACTACATAACGGGTAAGCCTTGCGTGTATGTCGGCATGACTGGATTAGACCCTGATGTGCGCTTTGATAAACACAAAGCAGGCATTCAATCTAATCGCTACGTTAAACAATATGGGCTGCGCTTAATACCTGATTTGTATGAAGGATTTAATCCGCTAAGCTATGATGAAGCAGCTAAACTGGAAATAGAGATTGGGATTGATTTACGAAGTGCAGGTTTTGGCGTGTGGCAAGCTTAGGTTATGCTACAGGCTCGCTGTAGCGTATATTTAAAAACTAATAAAAGCAGCAATCAGTAAACGTATACTTAAAGTGGAAAAGTATTGAATCAATCGGTTAAATATAAACCTATCGCAACTATGACCTCCCTTAATCAGCACAACAATCCATTGCACGGCATTACGCTAGAAGTCATGGTAACGGCTTTGGTACTGCATTATGGTTGGGATGGATTGGCAAATCGCGTACCTGTGCGCTGTTTCAGCAATGACCCCAGCATTTCATCCAGTTTAAAGTTTCTACGCAAGACACCTTGGGCAAGAAGCAAGGTGGAAGCGCTTTATCTATCGTCTTTGGACGACATGACTTAGCTTGTTAGTCACTCAACACATTAGATATTAGTTGCTGATCACTAATTACCCAAAAATGATAAAACTCGCGCGACACAATTAAAAAGAACGTTTTTAAATCCAATCTTTCAAATAAGGCTAATGTTCGATCAATGGTAGCACGGTAGGAATCGTCTGTTACGCTTGGGTCACTTCTAAGTTCTAGCAAAATCACTTTAGCTATTTTTTGGCTAATCATGATATCTTTTTCGACAAGACCTTTTTGACGCATAGACTCGGTATAACGTGTTAAGGATTCATTCTCTTCATCCGATAAAAACTCGTAGTCAATGTTTTCCCACAACTTAATAAATTCTTCTTTCTGAGCGATGAGTTTTGTAATTTGGTCTTTAGTCAGTTCAGCCAATGAACTGTTCGCACTTCGCCAACATCGATAAAACTCTCTAGCTAAATTAATACAAAAAACTCTGTCATTTATATCCACATTTTGCAGCAACTTATCTACAGCTTGGCGATAAGACATGCCATCGATGCTGACTCCATAAAGATGATGAGTCAGCTTAATTAAAAAATAGTTGGTGTCGTCAAGAAATTCCTCACTTCTATTTATAGCCTTAAGACTATAAATATAAGATTCAATCGCATTAATTAGGTTAATGCCAAGTTCAAGTTCCTGACTTATTTTCTTTGTTAAATCCACTAACTCTTGATTAGCTGACAAAGCGGCTTGCGCGAATATATCGATTGCATATTGTTCATTATTGACCATGTCTGCTACTTTAACTAAGCCAATATGTTTCTTGGCTTTAGATGCAAATTTCGACAGCACTATTAAATTTTGATTTGTTAGAGTCATGGAACAAAGATTACGCTTTCGTTTTTAAGTTCTATTGATTTTTGAGGCGTTTCTTATTCTTTCGGGTTTAAGGTTAATTTAATTTTTTCACAGCAACATATATTATAAATTACATAGCACGCTAAAATTTAGCTTGCTATATTTTATTTATGGCTATTGGTTTAAGTACGTTAACTGGGGCAATTTAAATAAACTTTTTTCGGTACCCACTCAGCACAATTACTGATGCAGCACTCTGCTTTTAACTTTAATTTTTGCCACCTATTATTACTTTTGGTTAACCATTTTCAAGAATCATTTAAACCCTTTATTTAGTTGATATGTAATTGATATAGGTCAATAAGTAAAACCTCAAAATCCGTATCGTTGATCTAATGAACGATACTGTTTTATCTCAATCCAGCTCCATACAACAGTTAGCCAACCCAGATACATGGATTGCACTTGATGCGCCAGAAGAATGGGCTAGTTTTAGTTTGGCACATGATGAAAAACCCGGCGAATGGGAATCGCGTTTAAAGATTGAGGGCATGCATTGTGCCGCTTGTGCCCTCAATATTGAAAAAGCCTTAAATGCAGTGGCTGGTGTGCTTAGTTGTAGCGTAAACGCGGTTAGCGGGCGGGCTAGTTTGGTGTGGTCGGCTAATATAACCAAGCCATCTGATTGGATGGGCGCCATTAGCAAAGCTGGCTATGCGGCAATGCCTGCCAGTGATGCGTTTATGCAAGATAGTCGCCGCAAAAATCAACGTTTGGCGCTTTGGCGCTGGCTGGTGGCTGGGTTCTGCATGATGCAGGTAATGATGTATGCCTATCCAACTTATGTCGCCAATTCTGGCGATATGTCAGCTGATATGCTTAATTTACTGCGCTGGGCTTCTTGGATATTAACCTTGCCCGTCATGCTGTTTTCTTGCGGGCCCTTTTTTAAAAACGCGCTCAATGATTTAAAACAGCTTCAAATCAGCATGGATTTACCCGTTTCGCTGGGCATTGTCATCACATTTTTGGTCAGCACAGCCGCCACTTTAGATCCTCAAGGCTGGTGGGGGCATGAAGTTTATTTTGATTCGCTAACCATGTTTGTGTTTTTCTTGCTTACTGGGCGCTGGATTGAGTTACGCATGCGCGACCGTACCGCTGGTGCGCTAGACGTACTGATGCAACGCATACCAAATAGTGTGGCACGCATCAAAGTAGATGGTAGCGCAGAGCGTATTTCAGTTCACAGGTTATCAGTTAATGATGTGGTGCAAATAGTTGCTGGTGAGTCATTTCCTGCCGATGGCACGATTATCTCTGGCAATACCAGCGCGGATGAAGCCTTATTGACGGGTGAATCGCGCCCAGTGGCTAAAGTTGTTGGGGCGGAAGTGATTGCTGGCAGCCATAATCTTTCTGCCACTGTGCTAGTGCGGGTGGACAAAATAGGACAATCTACGCGTTATGCGCAAATCGTTGCGTTAATGGAGCGCGCAGCGATTGATAAACCCCGCTTAGCCTTACTGGCAGACCGCATTGCACGCCCTTTTCTGCTTGCCGTTTTAATAGCGGCAGCAGCCACAGCGGCTATTTTATGGCAGCTAGATCACAGTCGCGCCATGATGGCAGCGGTTGCTGTGCTTATTGTCACATGCCCTTGCGCGCTATCCCTTGCAACGCCAGCCGCCATGCTTACGGCATCTGGCGCTTTAGCGCGCAGTGGCGTGCTGGTGCGAAGAATGCAGGCTTTAGAAGCTTTGAGCAGTATAGATACGGTGGTGTTTGATAAAACAGGCACGCTCACACAAAACAAAATGCAGATGGCTAATATTTTCACAGATGCCGCCTACAGTGAAACGCAAGCATTACAAATGGCTACAAAACTTGCGCAACACTCTTTGCACCCCGCCTCTCGCGCCTTAGTTGAAGCCAGCAGCAAAGTATCGCTATCAAATGAAGATTATCAAATTAACCATGTACAAGAGATTGCAGG
>JAZKDM010000187.1:7657-8744 GCA_040387535.1 Pseudomonadota bacterium
CAATCCGATTTTGTGGTGATGAGTGGGCAATTATCTATATTGCCGCGCTTAATTACGCAAGCAAAACGCACTATGCGCATCGTTAAACAAAATCTGCTGTGGGCTGCCGTTTACAACGCCACCTGTGTGCCACTAGCGGTAATGGGCATGCTACCTGCTTGGCTGGCAGGGCTTGGCATGGCGCTAAGCTCACTGCTGGTGATTATGAATGCTGCCCGCTTATCTCGCCTACCCCTACCGGAAAAAACCTAATGGATATTCTATTTTTGCTGATTCCACTATCTGTTGTGCTGGTGCTGATTATTTTAGGTGGCTTGTGGTGGGCTATTTATTCTGGCCAATTTGAAGAAGTAGAAGAAGAAGGCGAACGCATTTTGAATGAAGATTGATATACATCAAATCGCATTGCAAGCCATTACGCCAAGATAGAGCCTGTAGAGCTGTAAAACAATTCTCGACAGTAGTTAATTCAAGAAGAAACATGGGGGTAACAAATGCAAGACCACAGTATAGAATCAACCGCCTATAACGATTCGGTTGTAAGGCAATTCTCTATCATGGCGGTAGTTTGGGGTGTGGTGGGCATGTTGGTGGGCGTTATTATTGCCGCCCAGCTTGTGTGGCCAGAGCTTAATCTAGGCTTGCCTTGGACAAGTTTTGGTCGCTTACGGCCGCTGCATACCAATGCGGTGATTTTTGCTTTTGGTGGTTCCACCTTATTTGCCACTTCTTATTATGTTGTACAACGTACCTGCCAAGTAGAATTGTTCTGCAAAAAACTAGCGGCCTTTACCTTTTGGGGTTGGCAAGTGGTGATTGTAGCGGCGGCTATTTCATTGCCATTAGGGTTTACGCAAGGCAAAGAATACGCCGAACTTGAATGGCCAATTGACCTATTGATTGCAGCGGTTTGGATTGCATATGCCATTGTGTTTTTTGGCACCATTGGCAAACGTAAAGTAAAACATATCTACGTTGCCAACTGGTTTTTTGGCGCGTTTATTCTAACGGTTGCCTTGCTACACATTGTTAATAGCGCAGCGGTTCCTGCAAGCTTTTGGAAATCCTACTCTGCTTATGCAGGCGT
>JAZKDM010000187.1:8844-21442 GCA_040387535.1 Pseudomonadota bacterium
TTAGCACCAAGCTGGGGTGGCATGATTAACGGCATCATGACGTTATCAGGCGCTTGGCATAAACTGCGTACAGACCCCATTCTGCGCTTTCTGATTGTTTCATTGTCTTTTTACGGCATGAGTACGTTTGAGGGCCCATTAATGGCCATCAAAACGGTTAACTCACTTTCTCACTACACCGATTGGACAGTAGGCCATGTGCACTCTGGCGCATTGGGCTGGGTAGGCTTGGTTTCGATGGGCGCGCTTTACTACATGGTGCCACGTCTGTTTGGTCAAAAACAAATGTACAGCATTAAAGCCATTGAATGGCATTTCTGGTTAGCCACCATTGGTATTGTGCTTTACATCGCCGCGCTTTGGATATCTGGCGTAATGGAAGGCTTAATGTGGCGCGCGATTAATACCGACGGCACACTCACCTACACATTTGTAGAGAGCGTAAAAGCCAAACACCCCTACTACTTAACACGTCTTTTAGGCGGCCTGCTGTATCTAAGCGGCATGTTGATTATGTTGTGGAATGTGCTTAAAACGGCAAGCAATGGTAAACCTGCGCTAGCTTATATTCCACCAGTTGCTGCACACGTTTAAGGGGAAACTATGTCTAGTCACGATAGCAATACGGGTTTTAGTCACGAAAAAATTGAAACCAATAATTTCTTAATGATTGTGCTCATTTTAGTGGTTGTAGCATTTGGCGGCTTGGTCGAAATCGTACCGTTATTCTTCCAAAAATCCACCACAGAGCCAATTAAAGGGTTAATGCCTTATACCTCGCTGCAATTGGCTGGCCGCAATATTTACACACGTGAAGGCTGCTATAACTGCCACTCACAAATGATTCGCCCCTTTAGAGCCGAAACTTTGCGCTACGGCCATTACTCAGTGGCGGGTGAATTTGTGTATGACCATCCCTTTCAATGGGGTAGCAAACGCACTGGGCCAGATATCCATCGCGTTGGCGGCCGATACAGCGATGAATGGCATCGCATCCATTTAATTAATCCGCGTGATTTGGTACCAGAATCGATTATGCCGGCCTACCCTTGGCTAGATAAAACCTTGGTAGATGCTGAATCCATGCCTTCAGCCATGCGCGCACTACGTAGAGTTGGTGTGCCGTATTCAGACGCCGAAATTGCCAGCGCGGCAGAGGATGTTAAAGGGAAAACCGAGATGGACGCCATGATTGCATATCTGCAAGTGTTGGGTATTCACCTTAAATAAATACAAGTAATAAATACAAGTTAAGTAAAGAAACGGGAGCACAAAAATGGACATGAACACACTTCGCATCATAACGACTGTTGCTAGTTTTGTTGTGTTTGTTGGCATTATGGTTTGGGTTTGGAAAAACCGAAAAAATGGCGACTTTGATGATGCGGCAGACTTGCCTTTTACTGACGACCAAAGTTAAGTCAACTTAAGCTAAAGAAAAGATAAGGAACAATAAAATGAGCGATTTTACGGGTAATTTTTGGCCTATTTTTATTACAGTGATTTCTTTGCTGGGTATTTTTGGCTGTGCATTATTGCTGTGGCTAACAAGCAAAGTCAAAGTGGTGACTACCAATGGAGACAATACCAGCGGCCACGTTTGGGATGAAGATTTACGCGAAATGAATAATCCTCTGCCACGTTGGTGGGTGGGGTTATTTATCATTACCATCGTGTTTTCTTTGTTGTATCTGGTGGCATATCCTGGCCTAGGTACATATAAAGGTGAATTAGGCTGGTCGCAAGAAAAACAATATCAACAAGAAATGGCAGATGCCAACAAAGCATTAGCGCCAATGTACGCCAAATTTGCGGCAACGCCGGTGGAAGAGCTATCTGCCAACCCAGAGGCTAAAGCGATTGGTGAGCGCCTGTTTATGAATAATTGTGCGCAATGCCATGGCTCAGATGCACGTGGCAGCCGCGGATTTCCAAACTTAACCGATCATGATTGGTTGCATGGCGGTAGCGCAGAAAAAATTCACCAAACCATTACGGGTGGCCGTATCGGCATGATGCCGCCAATGGCCGCGGCAATCGGCAACGAGGAAGATGTTAAAAATGTGGCCAACTATGTACTAAGCTTATCGGCAAGTAAGCATGACGCCAGCCGCGCGGCCTTAGGCAAAGAAAAATTTGCTATCTGTGCCGCTTGCCATGGCTTAGAGGGCAAAGGCAACCTAGATATGGGCGCACCTAACTTAAGCGATAACGTTTGGTTACACGGTGCAGGTGAAGCCGCCATTATTCGGCGCATTAATGAAGGCAAAACCAATCAAATGCCGGCACAAGGTGAAAAGTTTAGCCCTGAACAAATACACGTTTTAACCGCCTATGTATGGGGTCTTTCTAACAAAGCTAATTAATTAGCCAATAGTAGATAAATAAAAAAACCAAATGAATGACACTTCTACATCTAAAACAACAGATAACAAAAAAGCCAAAATAGTAGAGAAAACCATCCCTTTAAACGAGGTGGTTATTTCTCTGTACGAAGCGCAGGATAAAATTTATCCACGCAGTATTTCTGGCTTTTTTACCAACTGGCGCTGGGTGATGATTTGGCTAACCCAGTTATTTTTTTACGGTGTACCTTGGTTAAATTGGGGTAGTCGACAAGCCCTACTTTTCGATTTAGACGCAAAGCGCTTTTATATTTTCAAGCTGGTGTTGTACCCGCAAGATTTGATTTATTTAACCGCTATTCTCATTATCTCGGCCTTATCGCTGTTTCTTTTTACTGCAATAGCTGGGCGTTTATGGTGCGGCTACACATGCCCGCAAACTGTTTATACCGAAATTTTTCTGTGGATAGAGCGCAAAATAGAAGGCGACCGCGCGGCCCGTATGAAACTAGATACGGCGACAATGTCATCGCATAAGTTGGCCAAAAAATCGGCTAAACATTTTGTTTGGATTGCGTTTGCCTTATGGACTGGTTTTACTTTTGTTGGCTACTTTACGCCGATTAGAGAGCTAGCCAATGAATTCAGAAGTTTGAGCATGTCGCCATGGGAAACCTTTTGGGTATGCTTTTATGGTTTTGCCACCTATGGCAATGCTGGGTTTATGCGCGAGCAAGTGTGCAAATACATGTGCCCCTATGCACGTTTTCAAAGCGCTATGTTTGATGACGACACACTGACAGTCACCTATGATGAAGCGCGCGGCGAACCACGCGGCGGTCGCTCCCGCAGCGTTAAAGAAGGCACCAGCGCCTTAGGCTCATGCATAGATTGCACCTTGTGTGTGCAGGTTTGCCCTACGGGTATTGATATTCGCGATGGCTTGCAGTACGAATGCATAGGTTGCGGCGCTTGTGCCGATGTCTGCGATACGGTGATGGATAAAATGGGTTATGCGCGCGGCTTAGTAAAATATTCCACCCAAAATGCCATCACCAACAAATGGTCACGCAGCCAAATGATGCAGCGCATTTTGCGCCCACGCGTGATTATCTACGGCGCTATTCTCGCTTTATTAATAACCGCCCTGCTAGCAAGCTTATGGTTTAGAACGCCCTTCCGTGTCAACGTGATACGCGATCGCGGCGTGATGGCGCGCTTGGCCGATGGCGGCATGTTAGAAAACGTATACCGTTTACAAATTATGAACGGCACAGAAAGCACACAGCATTACCAGTTAAATGCCAGTGGCATTAAAGATTTAGCCATTGAGGTAGATGGCACAGAAACCAATCAAACCATTTCGGTAAAACCGGCCGAATCGCGTTGGGTTTCGGTGCGTTTAGAAATTCCAGATGGTTCGATTGAGCCAGGTTCGCATCGTGTGGAGTTTGAGATTAAAGAATTAGATAACAACGATTCAGTAGTAGAAAAATCTGTCTTTCTTGTACCTAGATACTAGTGTACAAGTCAATAAGTAGAAACTAACAGGAGTATCAAATGCAAATAGACAATAGCAATACCAAGAGCAAATCCCAAAATACACCTTGGTGGAATTTCGGGTACGTATGGCTGTTGATTTCTGGGCCATTGCTAGTGATAATCGCCTCATTTATCACGCTGTACATCGCGATGAATAACCCAGACCCAGTGATTGATAATTACTACCGTAAAGGTATGGAGATTAACAAAACGCTAAATGCACAACGCGACCAAATGGCGCCTGCTGTGCAAGCCAGAAACAATGCTGCTACTGGCATTAAGCCAGCTAAATAGGATAGTTAAACGTGGAGTTTATTAACAGGTTTGCGGATTAAATATTTTCTTCAGCGCATCGGGTTTTAAGATATGCACATAGCGTTGTTTTACTTCAATAATGCCATCTTCGCTAAATTTTGAAAATGTACGACTAACGGTTTCTAGCTTCATGCCTAAATAGCTGCCGATTTCTTCACGCGTCATTCTCAGTACTAATTCAGATTGCGAAAATCCACGTGCGTGTAATCTCTGTACAAGGTTTAGTAAAAAAGCCGCAAGCCGCTCTTCTGCGCGCATATTGCCTAGCAACATCATTACGCTATTTTCGCGCACAATTTCGCGGCTCATAATTTTGTGCACATGGCGTTGCAATACTGGAAACTCACGCGACAAATCTTCTACGTTAGCAAATGGCATTACACATACATCGGCATCTTCTAATGCCACCGCGTTGCAACTATGAAAATCCGTCACAATGCCATCTAAGCCGATAATTTCACCCGCCATTTGAAATCCGGTTACCTGCTCGCGGCCATCTTCTGTTGAAACACAGGTTTTAAAAAATCCCGTGCGAATGGCATAAAGTGAGGTGAAATGATCGCCATTACTAAACAAATGCTCACCTTGCCTCACGCGCCGGCGCGTCGCAACCACGTCATCTAGTCGTTGCATGTCATCGGCATTAAAGCCCACAGGCATGCAAAGCTCGCGCAAATTGCAATTAGAGCAGGCCACTTTAATGGTCGCTGGATTCATCGTATGCCAAGAATTACTTTCATCTTTGAAGGATACCGTTTTCGTGTCTAAATTGGTAGAGAGCAATTCCAGCATTTGTCATTTCCAGTCAGTATTTTATAAGTCGATTGTCCTCGAAATTACTGCTACGTCATTTGATATATATCAATGTTGTTTGCATCTAAAGCTGACAAACTCCTGAGACAAATTGGAGCACGTCTATGATTGAGATTAAACCTTCAGAAATGGTAGCCAAAAAAGCTAAATTATCTGTCCCGTCTATCGCACCCGAAACCTTACAAAAGTTTGATGTTTCTGGCCCACGTTATACCTCCTACCCAACGGCAGACCGTTTTGTAGAGGCATTTACGGATAAAGACTATAAACAGGCCTTAGAGCAACGCCGCATAGGCGGCATGGCATTGCCTTTGTCTATTTATGTGCATATTCCGTTTTGCGAATCGCTATGCTTTTTTTGCGCTTGCAACAAAATAGTCACCAAACACCATGAACGCAGTGCCGAATATTTAAAGTATCTCAGCGCAGAAATTGATTTGCATGTGCAGCATTTAGGGAGCAAACAAACCATCAGCCAACTGCACTTAGGAGGCGGCTCACCTACTTTTTTTTCAGATGACGAGCTCAGTCAGTTGATGCAATTAATCAAGCAGAACTTTGTGTTATCGGCGGAAGGTGAATACTCTATTGAAGTTGACCCACGTACCGTAAATGACACCCGCCTTAATCATTTAGCAGAGCTGGGCTTTAACCGTTTAAGCTTTGGTGTGCAAGATTTTGAGCCAGAGGTGCAAAAAGCCGTGCATCGCATTCAACCGGCTGAACAAGTGTTTTCATTGATGAAAACCGCGCGACGCCTAAACTTTGAATCGATTAATGTAGATTTAATCTATGGCTTACCCAAACAGACCCCAGAATCATTTGCACGCACACTAACGCAAATTACCGAACTTAAACCAGACCGCATTGCGCTTTATGCTTATGCGCATTTGCCAGAGCGCTTTAAACCGCAACGGCGCATTTTAGCGGAAGATTTACCGCTGGCCGCCGATAAAATTTCCATGCTATCCAATGCCATTGCCACTTTTTTAAATGCAGGCTACGTATATATTGGTATGGATCACTTTGCGCTACCTAACGATGCGTTGGCGATTGCCAAACGACAAGGTAGATTGCACCGCAACTTTCAAGGCTATAGCACACAGCCTGAATGCGATTTAATTAGTCTAGGCGTTTCAGCCATAGGCCGCGTGGGTGCTACTTACAGCCAAAATGCTAAAACCATTGAAGACTATTACGACTTTCTGGACCAAGGTCGCTTTCCTGTCGTGCGTGGCTTGGCGCTTAGCCGAGATGATTTAGTGCGCCGCGCCGTGATTATGGCAATTATGTGCCAAGGGGAGTTACAGTATGAATCAATTGAACTTGCTTACATGATTGATTTTAAACAATACTTTGCAACCGAATTAGAAGCACTGCAATCTTTTGAAAATACGGGTTTGGTAACTTTTGACGAAAGCGGTATTGAAGTGACCGAAAATGGCTGGTTTTTTGTGCGCGCCATTGCCATGTTGTTTGATCGCTATCTGCAAGTAGATCGCAACCGCGAACGTTTCTCTAAAATCATCTAGTCACTCTTCAACGTGCAAACGCCACTTATTTTAACCACTTTTTTTATGGGCTTAGCTGGCGGCCCGCATTGCATCGCCATGTGTGGCGCTGCTTGTAGTGGCATACAGCAATCACAAAGCAGCAAATATAATGCACTTCAATTTCAAGCTGGCCGATTAATTGGCTACAGCAGCCTTGGCGCGATTGCGGCTGGCTCTGTTCAAAGCTTGGCTTGGTTTTCTAGTCAAACACTTGCGCTACATCCATTATGGACGTTTTTTCATGTTTTAGTTTTAAGCTGGGGTTTGATGCTGCTCAGCTTTGCGCGCCAACCCATGTGGGCTGATAATGTTGGTCGCCAAGTTTGGAAACATATAAGGCAGTTCACTCAACTAAAAGGTGGCGTATTCGCTACTGGCATGATGTGGGCTTTTATGCCGTGCGGATTATTGTATTCGGCATTATTGATTGCATCACTAAACGCCAGCCCGCTCAATGGCGCCCTAAGCATGGCAACATTTGCATTAGGCACCAGCATTTCATTAATCGTAGGCCCTTGGGTTTGGCTTAAATTAAAGCGCGGTGGCAAGTTCGTTAGTGAAAACACCAGTATGCGCATTGCAGGTTTTTTATTAAGTGCTATTGCAGGCTGGGCGATTTGGATGGATTTAACTAAATCGGTCAGAGTGTGGTGCAACTAAACTAATTTCTTCAGTATTTTTAGTCAACGTAAATTTGGTTAATTTTAGATACAAAAAAGCCTCTGTTTTTTGACAGAGGCTTGCGCTTCACTTAAGTTGCACTCACTACAGCAGCATCTTAAAACCTTTTACCGATACCAATTCCAAATACCCATGGATCAATATCAAGTGAGTCGATTTTTATCCAATTGCCACCAATATTTGTTTTAACAGTGGTGTCCATCGTCACATATTTAACATCGGCATTAATCAGCCAGCCATCCTTTAAATTAATATCCAAACCCGCTTGCAACACATAACCCCAGCTATCGCTATCTACTTTAATTTTAACCCCTGTTAACGGGCCACTGCTATAGCGCAAATTACGATCCAGCATATTGGTGTAATTAATGCCAGCGCCTACATAAGGGTCAAAAGTCTGGTCCGGATTAAAGTGCCATTGCGCCGTTAAAGTTGGTGGCAACGCATTGATGCTACCTAAATCTTGGTTACCCACAGTTGAAAGTGAATCCCCAACCACACTCACATCGTGTCTTGTACCTAACGCAAGAATCAACTCAGCGGCGATATTTTTGGTTACATAATATGAAATATCCAACTCAGGTATCACATTATTATCTACAGACAACTCGGCACCAGGCGACATAACTGGCGCTATATTTTTATTAACCGTTTTGCCAAGACTACTATCTTCATTAGGGCTAACACTTATAGCGCGCGCGCGAACCACCCAATCACCCGCTTCAGCTTGAGATAATGAAGGTGCTAAAGCCGCTGCTAATGCCAAAAATAATACCGAGTATTTCATTTCATGCTCCAATCAACTTAGAATTAAAAACCAACTTGTTAAATGCATTCTATGTGTATTGAGATGAAAACGATTTGACCTGCATCAAGCAATGATTGCTTTAATTTAAAAATGCGTGACCTTTTATCGGGCGACTAAAATAAAGTGATGTTATGCATGAAAAAAATCACTTAAGCTATTGTAAATTATAATTAATTACTAATATTAATTTACATAATCGTCTAGCCTTTAGTCAATCCTAACGATACTATTATTGAAAAATTTAATAATCGTCAAACCCAAGTTGACGTGATTTTGGTTTAAATCAAACACGTAGCAAATAGTAAGAGAGCAATACGTGCACCTAAATAATGAGACTCTGGTTTTATTGTCAAAATTTGCGATAAAAGCCAAAAAACACATCGGCATTGTCGAGTTAAATAAAATGTTTACCAGCCAACAATATGCCAATAATATATTCATCAAAGCAAGATTATCGGACGATAAAGAGCTCGCCATACTGACAAAAATAGTCAATCAAGAATTAAATCAAAATACGATTGAAATTAATTCAATTGAAGCTTATTTAGAAACCTTAAGCGCCGATGGGGCAAACCTTGACTATATTGAAAGCAGCAAATATTTCTTGATTATTTTAGCCGACTACTTGTATGGCATACCTGCAGACGGCAACTCTTTTCGTCAAGCAGTAGAGAGCTTGGCCCAGCATGCTGATATTGAAGAACAGCCTTTATGCTTACAAATTGCCAGAGCCTTTTATCCGTTTTGGATGAATGAACATAAACTAGCTTGCGCAATGCATAATCAAGCCATATTAAAAGCAAATACAGCAGAAATTGATTCACTTAAAAAATCGACAATAGACCTTTGGAATAACATAGACACGGAATTTTTCTCTACTGTTGAGAGCGAGCCAATCGATTTATATATTGCCTCTTTGCATGAAAGAGGCATTTCGAGCGAACAAATACAAACCAAGAAAAAGTTAGCCAAAATTATTGTCAAAGAACTCAGAAATGAAGGTAAAGATAAGGACAGCTACCGCAAAGTGATAGACAAGACACAGCACCTATTTACAAGGCAGGATTTACAGCAATTGTTTTTAAACATGTCGCGCGACTTTTACAACTTCTGGACTTCAGCGCAGCTGTCAGAATAGCCAACTTACTTTCTTAGCGGATCGAGTAATGACGTTAGGCCGTTATGATCAATTTCTTGCATTAAGGCTAGTAAACGCCCTACTTCACCTTTTGGAAAGCCCTCACGCGCAAACCAATTAAGATATTGGCCTGGCAAATCGACAATGTAACGCCCTTTGTATTTGCCGTAGGGCATTGTTGTAGTGAGCAAGTTTTGTAAATCCTGAGGATTCATCTGAATTTTGGCATTTAGAACAATTTATAAGTAGAGTCAAAAAAAACCATAAAAAAATGGCCCGATTAAGGGCCATTTTAAGAATTACAATTTTGTAACGCTTGCTTACTTAAGCTTTTTGGATGTTTGAGGCTTGTTTGCCTTTTGGTCCATCAGTCACGTCAAAACTAACGCGATCGTTTTCTTTCAAGCTTTTGTAACCGCTATCAACGATAGCTGAGAAATGCGCGAATAAATCGTCGCCGCCTGCGTCTGGAGTAATAAAGCCGAAGCCTTTTGAGTCATTAAACCATTTTACAATACCTGTTGCCATAATCTTACTTTCATACTTTAAAAAAGGGAGGCACCCTAAAAGTTTGGGTTTTTAAAATATTACTAGTTTCGAAAACTCAACAATTTAAAAATTCAAACGCCTAGAGTGCTTTTTACGTACATGTAGCCGTTCTGTCAAGCATTATTTCAATTTATTTTGACTAGACACGGCCTTAATCGCATTGTTTGATTGCTAATTTCACAAGGTAAGACTATACTGCGCGTGCGTTTGAGTGGTGTCAACACGTTGATTTAACTTTTATTTTTACCATTCCCAAGATCTGCCAATGTGATCAGTAAGTGCAAAGCACTCGATTAAGGCAAATTTGATGTTTTTCTTGGGTCTTAATGTTGATTGCAAATTATATTGGAGTGTACGTTTGGCTAAAGAAGAATTAATTGAAATGAATGGCGTGGTAGATGAAATTCTGCCTGACTCACGTTACCGTGTAACGCTGGAAAACGGCCATAAATTAATTGCTTACACTGGCGGCAAAATGCGTAAAAACCATATCCGTATCTTAGCGGGCGACAAAGTGGTACTAGAGCTTTCTCCTTACGATATCAACAACGGTCGCATTACTTTTAGACATATTGAGTCTAAGCAGGCATACAGCCCGCCTAAAAGACGCACCTACTAATTTGAGCATCACCGTTTTAAATCAAAAAGCCAGTTATCTGGCTTTTTTACTGTGTGCTAGGTTTATAGCGTTTTTATGCGACGTTTTATTGTGTGCCATGCCCGTTTTGCTAAACATTAATAACAACTTTTAACTGACTTGCTGATATGAAGAATGTAGAAACGGATGTTCTGCTAGTAGGTGGCGGCATTATGAGCGCCACTTTAGGTACTTTATTACAACAATTAGATCCAACACTTAGCATTACCATGGTTGAGCAGCTTAATGATGTGGCATTAGAGAGCTCTGATGCCCTTAATAATGCTGGTACAGGCCATGCCGGCTATTGCGAGCTAAACTATACACCGCAAGCAGCAGACGGCTCAATCGCCATTAAACGCGCCTTAGAGATTAACGCTGCCTTTGAAGTGTCATTGCAGTTTTGGTCACACTTGGTTGAAACTGGTGCATTACCCTCACCTACCCAATTTATTAATAAAACGCCGCATTTAAGCGTTGTTATGCGCGATGAAAACATAGCTTTTTTAAAGCGTCGCCATACCTTATTGACACAACATCATTTGTTTGCAGAGATGCAATACAGCGAAGACCTAGCTCAATTAAAGGCATGGATGCCTTTAATGATGGCCGATAGAAATCCAAAAGAAAAAGTAGCAGCAACTTATGTAGCACATGGCTCTGATATTGATTTTGGGGCATTAACCCGCCATATGGTAGCTAAGCTTAAAACAAGCGCTAGTTTCACATTGCTACCAAATACGCGTGTAAAAAAACTAAAAAAAATAGGTGATAGTTGGCATGTAGCTTTACACAACAAATCCACTAAACACAGTAAAACCATCAATGCAAAATTTGTGTTTTTGGGTGCTGGTGGTGGCGCCTTACCATTGTTGCAAAAGGCCAATATCCCTGAAAGTGTTGGCTACGGCGGCTTTCCTGTCAGTGGGCAATGGCTTATTTGTAATAATCCAGAGGTGATTCAGCAACATCAAGTTAAGGTCTATGGAAAAGCCGCCGTAGGCGCGCCACCAATGTCTGTGCCGCATTTAGATACGCGCACGATTAATGGCAAGTTAGCTTTATTATTTGGCCCATTTGCCGGATTTACCACTAAATTTCTTAAGCAAGGCTCACGGTTTGATTTAGCCAAATCGGTTAAACCCAACAATTTAAAAGCCATGTTGGGCGTGGGTAAACACAATATGGATTTAACTAAATATTTGGTTGGTGAGGTATTTCAAACCCATGAGCAGCGCATGAATGCTTTGCGTGAGTTCTTACCAAACGCCAAATCTTCAGACTGGCAACTAGCCAACGCTGGTCAGCGGGTGCAGATTATTAAAAAATGCGATGAAAAAATGGGTAAGCTAGAATTTGGCACTGAAATCGTTGCCTCAAAAGATGGTTCACTTGCTGCACTATTAGGTGCTTCACCTGGCGCATCTGTTAGCGTACAGGCCATGATTGATGTGCTTGAGCGCTGTTTTTCAAATCAATTAAATACCAACGCTTGGCAACAAAAAATGAAGCAGCTTGTGCCAAGCTATGGTGAATCATTGATTGAAAATGCGGACTTACTGAAAACTCTGCGCACTCGCACCTTAAACACGCTTAAATTAGCTTAAGCGTGCTTTGTTAGATTAAGCCACGTTGGCGGCGCACTTCATATAAGCAGATTCCGCTTGCAACGCTAACGTTAAGGCTTTCTACGCTACCAAACATCGGTATAGTCACTAATGCATCACACGTTTCAGCAGTTAAGCGGCGAATTCCATCACCCTCTGCGCCTAAAACCAAGGCAATTGGGCCATCTAATTTAGTATCTAACAAACTTGTTGGGGCCGCCATGCCTTTAGGGGCTTCCATCGCAGTACCTACAATAAATACGCCTGCATCTTTTAATTCGCGCAAAGTACGCGCTAAATTGGTCACTGCAATAAAAGGCACGGTTTCTGCCGCGCCGCAAGCCACTTTGCGCACAGTTGCATTCAAGCCAACGGCACGATCTTTAGGTGCAATAACGGCATGCACCCCCATCGCATCGGCTACGCGCAAGCATGCGCCTAAATTATGGGGGTCTTCAACACCATCTAACACCAAAAAGAACGGTGCTTCCGTTAAATCCGATTCTAAAATATCGTGGATATCTTTGTAAGGAATAGGTGTGTCAACCACGCGCGCAATCACGCCCTGATGGCGGCCATTCATGCCTGCCAAGCCATCTAAACGGCTACG
>JAZKDM010000188.1:0-11051 GCA_040387535.1 Pseudomonadota bacterium
ACAGTGTTAATATCTTTGTCACCACGACCCGATAAATTCACCAAAATGATTTCATCTTTGCGCATAGTTTTGGCCATTTTTTCGGCATGCGCTAACGCGTGGCTAGACTCTAATGCAGGAATAATGCCCTCTGTGCGGCATAGGCTATGAAATGCAGCCATTGCTTCATCATCGGTAATCGCTACATATTCGGCGCGTTTAATGTCTTTTAACCAAGCGTGCTCTGGGCCTACACCTGGGTAATCAAGGCCAGCTGATACTGAATGTGTTTCAATAATATTGCCATCGGCGTCTTGCATTAAATAAGTACGGTTACCATGCAATACACCAATCGGACTATTGGCCGTTAGAGGTGCTGCGTGCATGCCAGTTTCCATGCCGTGCCCAGCTGCTTCAACGCCAATCAAGCGTACATTTGGTACATCAATATAGGGATAAAAAATACCCATGGCATTAGAGCCGCCGCCCACACAAGCAACCACAGCATCTGGTTGACGCCCTACCATCTCTTGCATTTGGATTTTGGCCTCAACACCAATCACCGATTGAAAATCGCGCACCATCATTGGGTAAGGGTGCGGGCCTGCCACTGTACCAATAATATAAAACGTATTTTCAATATTAGTTACCCAGTCGCGCATCGCCTCATTCAGCGCATCTTTTAGCGTTTTAGAGCCGCTTTCTACTGGTACCACGGTTGCACCCAGCAACTTCATTCTGAATACGTTAGGCGCTTGACGTTTTACGTCCTCAGAGCCCATGTAAACCACACATTCCAAGCCTAATCTAGCAGCAATAGTTGCCGTTGCCACGCCATGTTGACCAGCACCTGTTTCGGCAATCACGCGTGGCTTGCCCATACGTTTAGCCAATAAAGCTTGGCCAATGGTATTGTTTACTTTGTGCGCGCCAGTGTGATTTAAATCTTCACGTTTTAAATAGATTTGTGCACCACCAACGCGGTCAGACCAGCGCTTAGCATGATATATCGGGCTTGGGCGACCAACAAAATGTTTTAAATCGTAAGCAAATTCCGCTAAAAACGTTTCATCGTAGCGGTATTTTTCATACATCACGCGTAGTTCTTCAAGCGCCTCAACCAAAGTCTCGGCTACGAAAATACCACCAAATTGACCAAAATGACCGCGCTGATCTGGCATGTCATACACTTGCATCACTTACTCCTCAATACAATCTTTTATATAACTTGTTTGGTATATTTTAAAATTAACATCAAATAGCCGACTGAACAGCCAGCATAAAAGCGGCTATTTTTTTAGCATCTTTAACACCTTTGCTAATTTCAACACCGCCACTAATATCTACTGCGTAAGGCTTTACTTTTTCAATCGCCAAGCCTACATTTTCGGCCATTAATCCACCCGCCAAAATCACTGGCTTGGTCATATTTTTGGGGATTAAATCCCAATCAAACACATGACCAGTACCGCCATAAGCGGACTCTGAATAGGTATCTAAAAGCAAGGCGTTTGCACGACTGAAATCTATTTCACATTGTAACAAATTAGTGTCTGGCTTAACGCGAATCGCTTTAAAATAAGGCAATTTAATTCGCTCGCAATCTGCCGCTGTTTCATCGCCATGAAACTGCACAATATCAATCCGCACTTGCGATATTACTGTTTCAATTTCAGCCTGCGTGGCATTCACAAACAAAGCCACCACGCTAACAAAAGGCGGCAATGCTGCCACAATTTGTTGCGCTTGTTGCAGCGTTACGCAGCGTGGGCTGGCGGCATAAAACACCAAACCAATCGCATCTGCGCCACAACGCACGGCCTCTAGCGCGTCTTGCACACGTGTAATACCGCAAATTTTAACTCTTGTTCTGAATTGATTCATTTTGCTGGTTTTGATTCCATATGAAAGTGCTTTATTGCAAATGCAGATTGTATTATATAAGTCTTAAATAGCGCTTTGTATCTGGCAAGTTAAATTTTGCATCGTAATCCACACCAGTTAGATACAAACCATTGGGCGAAAAAGTGGGGGGTGACAATGTGCGGTCTTTTTGCTTAAGCAAATGTGCAATCCAATCCGGCGCATACTTACCGTTTCCCACATAAACCAAAGCACCCACCATATTGCGCACTTGATGCTGTAAAAATGCGTTAGCCGAAAAATTGAAAATAATAGACTCTTGCTGAGCAATAATGTTCGCTTGCGCCAAATGTCTAATTGGTGATTTGGCTTGGCATTCACTTGCTCTAAAGGCGCTAAAGTCGTGCTCCCCTTGCAATAAAGCAATTGCCTGCTGCATCGCAGGCACATTTAAAGGTAGATGATACCAACCCGCTTTAGCAGCCTGAATCGCTGGTGCGGTGGGCTGGTTAATTAACAAATATTGATAATGGCGCTGGGTGGCAGAAAACCTTGCGTGAAAATCATCATCCACATTTTGCGCCCAAATGACACGCACTGTTGCTGGCAAAAATGCATTCACACCGCGTACCCACGCCGTTAAAGGCCTGATTACATTACATTCAAAATGCACAACTTGCATAAGCGCATGAACGCCAGTATCGGTGCGTCCTGCGGCATGAATACGCACCTCTTGCAAGGTTAAACGTTTAATGGCAGCTTCTAACGCATCTTGTACACCACACAACTGTGGCTGACTTTGCCATCCGCAAAAGCCTGCGCCATCGTACTCAACACCTAATGCAATGCGCATTATGCAAATGCTTTCAGTAAAACATAAACGCTAATCAGCATTAAGCTGGCAAGCACTACAATATCCAATGCTTTAAAAACAGGCATTTTAAATGTAATGCAAGAATCAGCTTGCTGCGTAGCACTGGCAGATCCAAATGCTTGTAATTGCTTAAGCAAACCTTGTTGTTTAAAATTTTGCTTATCTACATGTTGAGAAGATTCAACGTAATCTAGCGTTAGCCATAATCGTGCCGCAAATCGCTCTATTTTCAACCCAAATCGTTGAAGAGGTAACAACATAAAATAAAATCCAGAAATCAATTGCTGCTTGGTATTAAGAGCCATGATAAGGGACAGGGCAGCAAGAAGCGCGAGCATTCTAAATACTTGCAACAATCCAGATGCTAATCCTTCATAAGTTGGGCTAAGAACATAATCCCAGCCTTGAATGTGCTGACCAGGTGTATTAAATACAAAAATAAGCAGCATCGCTAAAAAGAACCATTTCATGCGAGTTAGCATGCGTAGGAAGTGCTGAGCCTTGACATAAATAAGAGCAATCATTAATAAAGCGCTAATTACCAGCACTCGCAAAAGGCTTAACTGATTCATCAGAATAGTAAAGATTAGAAAGCAACTTAACTGAGTAATAGTGTTCATGGCTAAACTAAATTTGAATTGATGCATATTGAATCACTTGTTACTATAAACAACGGGGCATAAACAAAAAAGCTGAGCAATAAACTCAGCTTTTTTAGAAGCAAGAACATTAAAAATGCCGTAATTTCATGGTTAAACGATTAACCTAGCTTTGCCAACAAGGCCTCAGCGCGTTTGCGTTGCGTTACACCACCCTCTTTCATTACTTCACCCAGCAATTCTTTCGCGCCTTCTGCATCATCCATCTCAATATAGGCGGCAACTAAATCTAATTTGGTTTCAATTTCAATCGGCTCATCTCCAATAGGCTCAGCTTCTGCCAAGGTAATTGTATCTTGGGCTGGGTCTGCGTCTGTAATATCCAAACTAATGGCAGACAAATCGTAAGTATTAGCACTTGCAGCATCGTCATCCACATAACTTGCCGCTTCGGGCGATAAGTTACTTAAATCAAAATCAAAGTTAGATTCATTAACCGTTGTGTTAGCTGAAGTAAAGCTAATATCATTTTCATCAACCAAGCCTTGCTCTTCTGGAGCTGATTCACTTAATTCTGGCAGGTCAAATGATTCAGCCACTTCAAGATTGATAGCAGTATCAGCTGTTAATTCTGGCTCAATTTTTGATGATTCAAAATTTGTCATATCTAAGCCTGGCATAGTGTGGCCAAAGTTTGAACCGTCTTCTTCCACAGCCGTTTCGGCAGCAGTCGTCAAATCACCAAAATCAAAATTCAATGCGTCATTCGATTCGGTTACAGCAGATTTTGCTTCTGGAGCAGGCTCGTGTTTAACTATATTCTCAATTGTATTAGCCATTAAGCTTTCAGTTCCAGAAGCGCTGCTTGTAAACTCAACTTCATCTGGATTTTGATTTGCTAAAGCATCTAACTCTAAATCAAATGCATCTTTATCGCTTGGTGACGATGCAAAATTTTGCACCAATGAATCATTGTCAAAAGTAAAGTCCAAGTCTGTTTCACTAGCGATTGGCGAGTCTGAAAAATCACTAGCTTCCAATTTCTCGTTAGTGGCGCTAGCAGCGTGGCCTGTAGAGTGAGCGGTGTTAGCTTGGTAAAGCGGATTACTAGGCTCTAAATTATGGCCAATTTCTGCCACTTTAGCCCAAGTTGGGTCCTCTGCACCTAGAGTTGTATATAACTCACCAGCGATGGTTTCAAATGCCGAAACATTTTTGCTAGCTGCATACATTTCAAGCAATTTCAAATGCAATTCGTAGCGCTTAGGCTCTTTTGAAATAGCATCTTTTAAAATCTCTTCAGCTTGCGCATCACGTCCGTAAGCCATATAAACTTCAGCTTCGGCAATCGGGTCTACATCGTTGGTGTCAATCATGCCACCGTTGGCACTTTGTGAGAAATCAGTTAAGAACGAAGTGTCACCTGTATCTACACTAGATCCAGACGTATTACCAAAAACGGTGTTGGCTTTTAAACCACCTGATGTCATGATGCCTTGTTCAAAATCAGCCAAATTACGTTTACGTTTATTACGCAGATACATCCAACCGCCACCTAATAACGCTAATACACCAGCAGCTGAGCCAAGTAATGGCAAATCAAGACCATCTAAAAAACTTGTTTCAGCAACCGGCTCCGCTACTACTACTGGCGCAGGTTTAGGCTGAACAGGTGGAACTACTACAGCAGTTGGTGCAGTTGGTGCAGGTGGTTCCACATTTGCAGGCGCTGGTTCTGGCGGCGCCGTTTCAGTTGCTTGAGGCTGAGCACTTGGTGCTGGCATCGCAGAGATCGCGGCGCTTCTATCGATAGCCGCTTGAATTTCAGCCTGCTTTTGCATTTCAGACATGGTGCCATTTTTCAATGCCAACAATTGCTGCATGTCAGCAATTTGCTTTTCTAATGCGGCTGTTTTTTCTTGCGCCTCTACTACACTTTTTTCGCGCGCTGTCGATTCCTCTTGTAAGGCGGTGATTTTAGCTTGTAGGTTTTTAACGTCATCAGCTTCCTTTTTTGTTAAGGCCGCTTCACCTGCAGATAACTTCACAACATCTTTTGGACCAGTGGTTGCTGGCATCGATTTATCTTCAGCAGTGCTTTTAATTTTGCCATCAGCCGATTGCGAACTGGCTTCAGATTCACTTGGCGCTGATTCGGCAACAATACCTGCGAGCTTATTGCGATATTCATTCCAGTTGGCAGATTGCACTTTAACTTCTTTAGACGCTTGCTGCCGCGACAATGAGGCCAATTCTTGCTCTGAAGGCAGGCGTATAATTTTTCCGACTTTAAGTCGGTTCATATTTTTGCCATCAAACGCATTTGGATTTGCTTGATACAATCCCACCAACATTTGATCTAAACTTATACCCTCTGGCTTGTAATCACGCGCAATTTTGGCTAAAGAATCGCCACGCTGCGTCTGGTACTCCTCTGCAGAGGTCGTTGTACTAACGGCAGAACTTGGTGATTTTTTTGTTTGTGTAGGCTTGTCTGTAGTGCCAGATGATTTGGCTGATGTGGTATTAACCGTGGAATCTTGAGTTGATGCGCTACTTGACTTAATAGCAGGTAATTGTGTTGTGTTGCTTTCAGCTTCACCTACATAACCAGGCGGGTCTAATAAAACGGTATATTCTCTTAATAATCGACCAGAAGCCCAATCCACCTGAATTAGCATATCTAAGAATGGCTCACTAATTGGCTGTGTAGATTTAAGTTTTAATATAGGCGTGCCATTTGCATTCTTAGACACTTCAACTTTAATCGTATTATGTGAAGCTGGACGATCAATTCCTTGATTCGCGTAAGCTTCTTCAGAAGCAATTACTGCAAAAATACTGCTTAATTCTTCAGGCGTAACTGACAATAATTCAATATCGGCTCTTAGCGGCTCACCTAGTCCAGAACTTACGTTTAGCTTTCCTAGCCCTGCCGAAAAAACAGCCATTGGCGCCAGTGCCATACATAGAGCAACTGTTATTTTCTTTAATTTTGAGTTATGCACTATTCCACCCTTAAAATTTACCTACATATGCAATAAGAAAAATAACATCAATTACTTAGAGTTGCAAGCTCATAATACACATTATATTAGCAAGCTATGTGGCTGTATGTGCTTGTTGTTGGATTTTAATCAAGCTTTTATTGATTTTTAACAATTTAGCGCTCAATTAAGATGCGCAGCATGCGTCTTAAAGGCTCTGCTGCACCCCATAACAATTGATCGCCCACAGTAAATGCGGACAAATAATCGTTGCCCATATTAAGCTTACGCAAACGCCCAACAGGTGTCGTTAATGTACCAGTTACAGCAGCAGGTGATAATTCGCGCATGCTCGCTTCGCGCTCATTTGGAATTACTTTTGCCCATTGATTGGCCTCAGACAGCATGGCGTTAATGTCAGCCAATGGCACATCTTTTTTAAGTTTGATGGTTAATGCTTGGCTATGACAACGCATGGCCCCAATGCGCACGCATAGACCATCAATATGAATTGGATTGGTTTCACGACCCAGAATTTTATTGGTCTCAACGTGCCCTTTCCATTCCTCTTTGCTTTGACCATTGCCTAAGTCTTTATCAATCCACGGAATCAAACTACCAGCCAAAGGAACACCAAAATGGGCTTTCGGAAAAGCATCGTCACGTAAAGTACCGGCTACTTCACGATCAATATCTAAAATGGCGGATGCTGGGTCTTTTAGCAAATCATTTGCCGCAAGGTGCGCCTCACCCATTTGCTTGAGCAACTCACGCATGTTTTGCGCACCAGCACCTGATGCCGCTTGGTAGGTCATGGATGTTGCCCACTCAATTAAGTCGGCTTTAAACAAGCCATTTAAAGCCATTAACATAAGCGATACAGTACAGTTGCCGCCAACCCAATTATTGCCGCCTTTATGCATAGCATCTTGAATAACGTGCATATTCACTGGGTCTAAAATAATGACCGCGTCTTTTTCCATGCGCAAAGTTGAAGCTGCGTCAATCCAGTGGCCTTTCCAACCAGCTTGTCTTAATTGCGGAAAGATTTCACTGGTATAGTCGCCGCCTTGGCAAGAGATAATGGCATCCATTGTCTGTAAGTCAGCAATGTTTTTGGCATCTTTTAACGCGGCAGACTCTTTGCCAACGTTTGGCGCTTTACCACCAACTTGTGAGGTAGTAAAAAATTGCGGCTCGATTAACGCAAAATCATTTTCTTCAACCATGCGCTGCATCAGCACAGAGCCAACCATTCCACGCCAACCAACAAATCCGACTTTTAACATTTTATTTCCTAAGTTCTTAATGACCCACAAAGAGCACTTGGCTCATTGACTCTACTTAATTATTACTTCAGATTTTCTACTACCGCATCGCCCATCGCGCTACAGCCCACTTTTTTACAACCGTCCGTCACAATATCGGCGGTTCTAAAGCCTTGTGCTAATGCTTTTTTAACGGCATTTTCAACTTTTAGCGCATTCGCTTCATCGTTAAAGGTATAACGCAACATCATCGCTACCGATAAAATCGTGGCTAATGGATTGGCAATATCTTTGCCTGCAATGTCAGGTGCAGAACCATGGCTAGGTTCATACATGCCTTTATTGTTTGCATCTAATGAAGCAGATGGCAACATACCGATTGAGCCTGTCAACATTGAAGCTTCATCCGATAAAATATCGCCAAAAATATTACCCGTCACCATCACATCAAACTGTTTAGGCGCACGAATCAATTGCATGGCGGCGTTATCCACATACATATGGCTTAATTCGACTTCTGGGTATTCGGCAGACAACTCAATCATCACTTGACGCCATAGCTCAGTCGTTTCTAACACATTGGCTTTATCTACGGAACACACTTTTTTGTTACGCTTCATGGCGATATCAAATGCCACACGGCCAATACGACGAATCTCAGATTCGTTATAGCGCATGGTATTGATACCTTCGCGCTCGCCATTTTCCAAGGTGCTGATGCCACGCGGCTGACCAAAATAAATGTCGCCAGTCAATTCGCGAATAATCATCAAATCCAAGCCTGAAACCACTTCAGGCTTTAATGTAGATGCACCCGCCAACTCAGGGTAAAGCAAAGCTGGGCGCAGATTAGCAAACAAATTCAACTCTTTACGGATACGCAATAAACCGCGCTCTGGGCGCAGATGGCGCTCTAATTTGTCATATTTCCAGTCGCCTACTGCACCTAATAACACAGCATCAGAATCTTTTGCCAATTGCAAAGTGCTATCTGGCAATGGGTCACCAAACGCCTCATAACCCGCGCCACCAATCGGCGCTTCTGTCATGCTTAAACCTTTAATATCTAGCGCTTTTAATACCTTAACCGCTTGTGCAACAATTTCTGGTCCTATGCCATCACCTGGCAAAATTGCTAATTTCATTACAATACTTTCTAGTTAAATAACCACGGCTGGGCCATTTTATGTTTTTCTTCAAATGCTTTAATTTTATCTTGCTGCTGCATGGTCAAGCCAATGTCATCTAAGCCATTGAGTAGATTATGTTTTCTAACGTTATCCACTTCAAATGGATAGACTTTTCCAGTGGGTGTAGTCACCGTTTGTGCTGCCAAATCCACATTTAATTGATAACCAATATCCGCTTCAACTTCTTGAAACAAACTTTCCACAATTTCAGCAGACAGCACAATCGGCAACATGCCATTTTTAAAGCAGTTATTAAAGAAAATATCGGCAAAGCTAGATGCAATAACCACTTTAAAGCCAAAGTCTTCTAGCGCCCAAGGCGCATGTTCGCGGCTTGAGCCACAACCAAAATTTTCGCGTGTTAATAGTACGCTAGCACCCTGATAGCGTGCTTGATTCAACACAAAATCAGGGTTAAGCGGACGCTTGGAATTATCCATACCTGGTTCACCATGGTCTAAATAGCGCCATTCATCAAACGCATTTGGGCCGAAACCCGCGCGTTTAATCGACTTTAAAAATTGTTTTGGAATAATCGCGTCTGTATCTACGTTTGCCCTATCTAAAGGCGCGACTAAACCATTTAACTGCGTAAAAGCTTGCATAATTATTCTTTAAAATAGCTTAATTCTTTTAGTTTGTTGATTTTTGAATGGCTTCGCCACCCTTTTCAATATCTTGGCCCACGCCACGCACTGTATTACAAGCGCTTAAAGCAAAACTAACAACTAATAACAGGGCTGAGAATTTAACTAATGATTTCATTATTAACTCCTTGATATGATTAAAAAAATATAATTTAAAAAATTAAAACGTTCTTACATCTACAAAATGACCCGCAACAGCTGCTGCTGCTGCCATCTCTGGGCTAACCAAATGGGTACGTCCACCTTGACCTTGGCGACCTTCAAAATTACGGTTACTGGTTGATGCGCAACGCTCACCTGGCTCTAAGCGGTCGGCATTCATCGCCAAACACATTGAGCAGCCTGGCTCACGCCATTCAAAACCCGCATCGATAAAAATCTTGTCTAAGCCTTCTAGCTCTGCTTGTGCTTTAACTAAGCCAGAGCCTGGCACCACTAATGCCAACTTAATATTTGGGGCAATATGCTTGCCTTTTGCCACAGCTGCCGCCGCGCGCAAATCTTCAATGCGCGAGTTGGTGCAAGAGCCTATAAACACTTTATCGATATTGATTTCATCAATCGGCGTATTCGGCGTTAAGCCCATATAAGCATATGCTCGCTCCCAATCGCTGCGTTGCACTTCATTTTTGGCTAAATCCAAGCTAGGCACTTTTCCATCAACGCCCACCACCATCTCTGGCGATGTTCCCCAAGTCACTTGCGGCTGAATCTCTTCCGCTTTTAAGGCAACAACGGTATCAAATTTGGCACCTTCATCACTATGCAAGGTTTTCCAATAAGCAACTGCGGCATCCCATTGCGCCGCTTTAGGGGAAAATGGACGACCCTTGACATAGTTAATAGTCGTATCATCCACGGCAACCATACCGGCACGCGCGCCCGCCTCAATCGCCATATTGCACAAGGTCATACGGCCTTCCATGCTTAACGCGCGGATAGCTGAACCAGCAAATTCAATGGCATAGCCATTGCCGCCAGCCGTGCCGATTTTGCCGATAATCGCCAAGGCGATATCTTTAGCCGTTACGCCATTACCCAATTGACCATCCACCAACACTTGCAGCGTTTTGGATTTCTTTTGCACCAAACACTGCGTTGCCATCACATGCTCAACTTCTGAAGTGCCAATGCCGTGTGCCAACGCGCCGAACGCACCATGGGTGCTGGTATGCGAATCGCCACACACCACTGTCATACCTGGCAAAGTAGCACCTTGCTCAGGGCCAATCACATGCACGATACCTTGGCGCAAATCGTTCATCTTGAATTCAGTCACGCCATGTTCAGCACAGTTTTCATCCAAGGTTTGCACTTGCAAGCGTGATATGGGGTCTGCAATGCCAGCAACGCCGCTATCTCTATTGGTCGTTGGCACATTATGATCTGGCACAGCCAAAATTGAATTAACACGCCATACCTTGCGATTGGCTAGTTTCAGGCCTTCAAACGCTTGCGGGCTGGTTACTTCATGCACCAAATGACGGTCGATATAAATCAGCGCGGTGCCGTTTTCTTCATGCACCACGTGGGAATCAAACAATTTATCGTACAAAGTCTTTGCAACCATTTTATTACCTACTAAATAAATCTTAAACTAAAGGCTGAAACTAATTTTTAATCCCGAAAATTACCAAACTGCAA
>JAZKDM010000189.1:0-19405 GCA_040387535.1 Pseudomonadota bacterium
AGAAATCCATGGCATTCATTGCGAACACCCATAAAAAAACCGTCAGCGCTGTTGGTGCAATAAAGCTATGACGGTTGCCGTGGAAAATATTCTTAACTTGGTCATCCACAAAACCAAAAACCAATTCAATGAACGCTTGGCGCTTAGTTGGTACGCCAGCCGTTGCGCCGCGCGCTACCCACCACACAAAACCCATGACCAAAAAGCCTAAGATAACAGACATAATCAAGGTATCGATATGCAATGTCCAAAAACTACCATTGCCAACGGATTGCGCATTAAAACTTAAATGATGCGAAATATACTGTGACGGGGTGAGTGCGTGTTCTGCGTGTTCTGTAGCCATATCAATCCGAATTGCCCAACTAAATGGGCATCAATTAAAAATTATTTTGGTTTAAATTTAAAGCTTATATTTCTAATTCTGTTTTATCTAACTTACTCATTGCCGCGCCTGAAAACAAGGCAGATGCCGCTAATCCTGCAATTAGCGCAAATGGCACCAATTGTTTATACACTTTAAACGTAATAAACAGCAGCACAACAATAATCACAATTTTCACAGCCTCTGCTTTAAGCAGGTTAACCAATACTGTTGCGGCTTCTTTACTACTGCGTTGCGCGATTTTAGAGGCGAAAAACGCCGCAATTGCCACTGATAATCCGCCTGCAACGGCTGAAACACCAGCGTGCGCGCCCGAAATAATCGCTGCAATTACCGCTACTGCTAATGTTGCCATTAACTGCCATTGCAACATTTTATTAAATACTTTATTTGAATCTATGCTGCTTGTTGATAAGCCTGACTCTAATTTTTGCTCTTCTGTCATTTCCGTTTTCCTGTCATTTCATTTTGATTGAAATGGGCTCATCAGCAAAGTCCGCGATTTTGAATTATTACGCGTTTTTAGTCAAGTGCTAAGTGCAAGTATTACAACAAGTTTCGCGCAAAATGAAACACTTAGCGCGTCATTTTACGAATAATGTCATCTAACTGATCTAAATTGGCGTAGCTAATTTTAAGCATGCCAGAACCGTTTTGTTTTGCCGAAATATTCACACTGGCGCCGATTTTTTCACTTAATGTGTTTTGCAGGGCTAAAACGTCATGATTCACAGTGGTTTTATGTGTTGCTGGCACGCTAGTTTGTGCTAATTTTTTGACCAAATTTTCAACATCGCGCACGGATAAATCCTGCTGCACAATTTTATTGGCTAACATAATTTGTTGCGCGGCCTCTAAGCCAATTAGCGCCCTAGCATGACCCATATCCAGCTTATTATGCATTAGCATTTCTTGCACTGGCGATGACAAAGATAAAAGGCGCAGCAAATTGGACACTGCCGCGCGTGAGCGGCCAACCGCACTGGCGGCTTTTTCGTGCGTCATGGAAAACTCTTCTACCAAGCGCTTAATGCCTTGCGCTTCCTCTAATGGGTTGAGATTTTCACGCTGAATATTCTCAATCAAAGCCATCGCAAGGGCTGATTCATCGGCGATTTCGCGCACCAAAACCGGCACTTCTGCCAAGCCTGCTAATTGCGAAGCGCGCCAGCGGCGTTCACCGGCAATAATCTCATATTTGTCCGCACCAACATTTCTGACCAAAATCGGCTGCATAATGCCTTGGCTGCTAATCGATTCTGCCAAGGTTTGCAACGCGGCGTCATCCATATAAGAGCGGGGCTGATATTTACCAGGTTGTAGCTGATTAACGTTCAACATCATCAGCGCATCACCAAGTGCAACTTCTTCATCATTTGCCAGCAAGGCATCTAAGCCACGCCCTAAACCTTTTAATTTAACCATTTTGAATACTTGCTCCAGCTAATTGCGGATTTTTATTAATAATTTCGGCGGCCAGCTCTATATAGGCCACTGCACCTTTGGAAGATTTGTCATACACCAATACTGGCAAACCGTAGCTGGGTGCTTCTGCCAAGCGAATATTGCGCGGTATCACAGTTTTATACACTTTATCGCCAAAATGGCTGACTAGCTGGGCCGATACTTGGTTTGCTAGCATATTGCGATTATCAAACATGGTACGCAATAAGCCCTCAATCTCTAATTTTGGATTGAGATGCGCACGCACTTTTTTAATGGTGTTAACTAAATCGGATAAGCCTTCCAGCGCATAGTATTCGCACTGCATGGGAATCATCACCGTATCAGCGGCGGTTAGCGCATTCACTGTCACCAAATTGAGGGCAGGGGGGCAATCTAATAACACATAGTCGTAATCGGCAACTTTTGACAGCGCCTGTTTTAAGCGCGTTTCACGCGCCAACTCATTGACCAGCTCAACTTCTGCACCTGCCAATTCGCGATTAGAGGGTGCGATATCAAAACCGCCTTTTTCGCTTTTAACTATCACCTCTTTTAAGCTTTTTTCACCGATTAATACGTGGTAAATACTGTATTTAAGATGTGCTTTATCAATGCCGCTACCCGTACTGGCATTACCTTGCGGGTCTAAATCTACCAACAAAACTTTTTTGTGCTGAGTAGCCAAACTTGCCGCCAGATTCACGCAGGTGGTGGTTTTACCCACGCCGCCTTTTTGATTGGTAATCGCTAATATTTTCATTAATTATTCTTTAAGCTTTTAAGTATTGATTATTAAAAATAAGCAAATGCCGCTCAGCATCTAAGCCTGCCACTTTCAAGGCAATCACTTGCGCAGGTGCCAGTGGCAAGCCAGCTAATTCATCCGCAGGCATTACACCCTTCATCGCCAGCCACTGCCCATTTTCTGCAATTAGATGTTTGGTTAGTTGCAAAAACAAACTAATTTCCGAAAACGCGCGCGAAATCACCGCTTCAAAAGGCACATCAGGCTTAAAATTTTCCACCCGCGCATGCACTGGCGTTAAATTATCCAAACTCAGCTCACCCTTTACTTGGCGCATAAATATCACTTTTTTCTGCACCGTATCAATGGTGGTTACTTGCAGCTCAGGCTTACAAATCGCCAGCACAATACCCGGCAAGCCCCCACCACTGCCCACATCCAATATATTTTTGCTATTCACAAACGGCAATATGCTTAAGCTATCTAGCAAATGCAAAGTCACCATTTCTAATGGATCGCGCACCGCTGTTAGGTTGTACACCTTATTCCATTTTTGCAGCAAGCTTAAATAGGCTAGCAATTTTTGCTGCGCTTCATCTGACACTGCCAAACCCATGCTGGCAATACCTTGCGCTAATAGTGCCGCCTGACTCATGCCGCTTGCGTGTCAGAATTAATACTGTTTTGGCTGGCCTGTTTTTTATGTTTACGCTTTAAATACACCAGCAATAATGAGATAGTCGCTGGCGTAATGCCCGAAATACGGCCTGCCTGACCGATTGTTTCTGGTTTATGTTGTGTCAATTTTTGGCGCGCTTCTATACTTAAACCGTGTACATCAGCATAATCCAAATCTGCCAGCTTAATATTTTCACTGCCTTTTTGTTTGGCAATTTCGTCTTTTTGGCGGTCGATATAGCCTTGATATTTCGCGGCAATTTCCACTTGTTCGCGCACAGAATCATCAAGCTCACCCATGCCTAATTCACCCAAACTCAACATACCCTCATAGCTCACTTCTGGGCGACGCAATAATTCAAACAAACTATATTCATGCTCTATTGGTTTACCCAAAATAGCGGCTTGCGTTTCACGTGAAACATCATCATTCGCCACTTGCACAAAAGTCTTTTTCAAACGCTCTTGCTCACGCGAAACCGCTTCTAGTTTTTTCTCAAATGCGGCCCAACGTTCATCATTCACTAAGCCAAGCTCTCGGCCTTTGGCGGTTAAACGCATATCAGCGTTGTCTTCACGCAACTGCAAACGATATTCAGCACGCGACGTAAACATACGATAGGGCTCTGTCACGCCCGTGGTAATTAAATCATCCACCAACACGCCCAAATACGCTTCGTCACGGGCAGGGCACCAAGACTCTTTGCCCTGCACATACAAAGCGGCATTGGCGCCAGCTAATAAACCTTGCGCCGCCGCTTCTTCATAGCCTGTGGTGCCGTTAATTTGGCCCGCAAAAAATAAGCCTTGCACGCTTTTGGTTTCTAAACTGGATTTCAAACTGCGTGGATCATAATAGTCGTACTCAATGGCGTAGCCAGGGCGCAAAATATGCGCGTTTTCTAAGCCTTTAATTGAGCGCACTAACGCCAATTGAATATCAAACGGTAGGCTGGTAGAAATTCCATTAGGGTAAATCTCATTAGTCGTTAAGCCCTCTGGCTCTAAAAACAATTGATGCGATTCTTTATCGGCAAAACGATGGATTTTATCTTCCACACTTGGGCAATAACGTGGGCCCACACCTTCAATCACGCCTGTATACATGGGCGAGCGGTCCAAACCGCTGCGAATAATATCGTGCGTACGTTCATTGGTGTGTGTAATCCAGCATGGCACTTGTTGCGGATGTTGCGCCACATTGCCCATAAACGAAAATACTGGCGCAGGATTATCGCCCGGTTGCTCAAGCATCACACTGTAGTCAATGGTGCGGCCATCAATGCGCGGTGGCGTACCTGTTTTAAGCCTGCCTGCTGGCAAACCAATTTCGCGTAAGCGCGCAGCCAATGAAATTGCAGGAGGATCGCCCGCACGTCCTGCGCTGTAGTTTTGCAAACCCACATGAATCAAGCCGCCCAAAAAAGTACCTGCAGTTAACACCACACTTTTAGATTTAAAGCGCAAACCAATCTGTGTCACCACCCCTGCGGCACGGTCGCCCTCAAGAATAATGTCATCTACGGCTTGTTGAAATAACCATAGGTTTGGTTGATTTTCTAATTTATGGCGCACAGCCGCTTTGTACAAAATGCGGTCAGCCTGTGCACGCGTGGCCCGCACAGCGGGGCCTTTCGATGAATTTAAAATGCGAAATTGAATGCCACCAATGTCAGTCGCTTGCGCCATCACGCCACCAAGCGCATCAATTTCTTTAACCAAATGACCTTTGCCAATGCCGCCAATACTGGGGTTGCAAGACATTTGACCTAGTGTTTCAATGTTGTGGCTTAATAAAAGCGTTTTTTGACCCATGCGCGCCGCCGCCATTGCAGCCTCTGTGCCCGCATGACCACCACCCACCACAATTACATCAAAAATATCGGGAAATTGCATTGTTTTACACTTAATATTCAGTAAAGAAAGAGATTTTACTGCAAAGGAGCTGTTAAGTCATTTAAATACAGAGAGATAAGGCAGATTAATCATGTGTTTCACGTGAAACAATTTTGCTTGCCATGCCATTTAATTTTTTAATAAGCAGCATGATTTTAAAATAATTGGATTAACCAATGTTCCACGTGAAACATCACAAACGTTTACATGGCAAAGTATTGACGAATAGGGGGGTACGCGCCTATAGTGGTGATGGCAAATGCGTAATGCTTTTAACGTATTATCAATTGTAGTGCCTGTAATTGTAATAGCCTGTGTGGCACAACTAAAAAATTTAATGACTCAATTAGTTTAGGAGAAAAACGATGGCCGATATTCAAGAATATAAAGATGCGCTGGCGAAATACACCTCATCTGTAAACGAAGCTGCTTTGCAAGGCATGGCAAGAACATACGCATTAGTGTTATCAAAACAAGATTCACGCCTAGTTTCATGCGGCGACGCGGCTGAAAAAGCCACTGTTCGCGAAAACTTTTTAAAGAAAAAACTGGGTTTAACACAAGGTGATGCAGCACTTGATGCGGCAATTGAAGAAGTTTGTGCAAAAATGAAAGACGAGCGCATGAAATCACGCTTGGTCTTTTATTATTTGTTAGCTGAAAAATATAGCTTATTAGGTAACTTTGTTAAATAAGTAAGTATTAGCTGCATTGAAAAAGGCGCTTTAAGCGCCTTTTTTGTTATTTATAGTATGACTACTTTATTTTCCAATACAAAATTTACTAAAAATTTCACCCAGCAAATCATCTGGCGTAAATTCGCCTGTAATACTACTTAAAGATTCTTGCGCTAGCTTTAACTCTTCTGCCACCAATTCGGCTGCATTAATTTGTGATGCAGCATTATTTAAATGATAATCTACCTGCTCTAGGGCGTTCAAATGTCTAGCACGCGCCATAAAAACGCCTTCTGCATTTTGCTGATAACCCGCAATTTGCAGCAAATGCTGTTTTAATAAATCAACACCTTCGCCTGTTTTAGCAGACAGATAAATATGCGTTTCATCAGAAATTTGGGCTATTTTTGCACTGTCACTACTAGCATCAATTTTATTATGCACCCAAATTTTGCTGATTCCTTGCGGTAAGCGGTTTAAAACGATTTTCTCGGTTTCCCCTATACCATGGGCTGCATCAACCAATAATAATGCAACCTGCGCGTTTTGTAGCGCTTGATAAGTTCGGGCGATTCCAATCTTTTCTACTTCGTCTTCTGTATCGCGCAAGCCTGCCGTATCAATAATATGCAATGGTAAGCCATTGATTTGTATAAGACTTTTTATTGAGTCGCGCGTGGTGCCTGCAATTGGTGTAACAATTGCCACCTCTTCACCGCTTAATTGATTCATTAAGCTGGATTTTCCTACATTTGGCTGACCGACCAATACGATATGCATGCCTTCACGTAAAAGACTGCCTTGTTTGGCTTTTGCAAATACGGTTTTTAATTCCAACACAATAGCCGCTAATTTTTCGGCTACTTTTCCTTGGCTAATAAAATCAATTTCTTCTTCAGGAAAATCCAAACAGGCTTCTACATACATGCGCAAATTAATCAGCTTGGCTAATACTTGGTTGATGCTATTTGAAAATTCGCCAGATAAAGAACGCACTGCACTTTTTGCCGCTTCTACCGTTGTGGCATTAATTACATCGGCAACCGCTTCAGCCTGAGCTAAATCGATTTTGTCATTTAAATAAGCGCGCTTGGTAAACTCACCTGGCTCTGCCTGACGTGCGCCCAGCTGAATACAGCGTGCTAATAATAATTGCATTAGCGCTGTGCCGCCATGCGCTTGCAGCTCTAAAACATCTTCACCTGTATAAGAGTGGGGATTTTGATAGTAAATCGCGATACCGCGATCTATTAGCTGATGATTAGCATCATAAAACGGCAAATAGGCGGCATGGCGGGGGGCTGGACATGCGCCCAAGATATTGGCCGCGATAGATTGGCTTAAGCCACCTGAGACTCGCACAACACCAATGCCACCAGCACCACTGGCAGTGGCAATGGCAGCAATCGTGTCGTTATTATCTAGCATAAAAGCTTACAAGCCTTTTAGTTAGGCAAGTGAACATGGCCTAGCTTTTTGCAACGCCTTTTTTGGCAAGGGCGGCGGCGTGAATGGTTTTGTTCACATACCATTGTTGCGCGATTGACAAGATATTATTCACCAACCAATACAATACTAAGCCAGCCGGGAAGAAGAAGAAGAACACGCTGAATACTACCGGCATGATTTTCATCACCTTTGCTTGAATTGGATCCGTTGGCGCAGGGTTTAAATAGGTTTGAATAATCATGGTCGCGCCCATTAAAATCGGCAAAATAAACCATGGGTCAGTCGCGGATAAATCTTGAATCCAGCCAAAAAATGGTGCGTGACGCAACTCAACAGAGCCTAACAACACCCAATAAAGTGCAATGAAAACAGGGATTTGCACGATAATTGGTAAGCAGCCACCCATTGGGTTAATTTTTTCAGTGCGGTACATTTCCAGCATGGCTTGCTGCATTTTTTGTTTATCGTCGCCGAATTTTTCTTTCATGCTTTGCAAACGTGGCGCCAATTCACGCATCTGCGCCATTGATTTGTAACTGGCGGCAGATAATGGGAAGAAAGCCGCTTTAATTAATACCGTCAGCAAAATAATCGCAATGCCCCAATTGTGCACAACGCCATAAATTTTTGATAGCACCCAAAATAGTGGTTTAGCAATCACTGTTAACCAACCGTAATCAACTGTATATTCAAGGCCTGGAGCCGCTTTTACAAGCTCTTTTTCTGTTTGTGGGCCAGCAAATAATTGCGCACCAACTTCGGTACTTGCACCCGCCGCAATCGGCGCATTTGGCGTCACAACACCCATTGCATAAATATTATCAGATAGCTTTTTAGTGTAAAACTCACGCTCTACACCTGTTTTTGGAATCCAAGCACTGGCAAAGTAATGCTGAATCAAGCCAATCCAGCCATCTTTTGTAGTTTTAGATAAATTCTGATCGGCCATATCGCCAAATTTAATCTTTTTAAACTTATCCGCATCGGTAAAATAAGCGCCACCTGTAAAGGTTGGCATCATGGCTGAGCCTTGATTTGATTCGCTATCATGCACAATTTGGTAATAGGCTGAAGGGGTAATGGCGGCAGCGCTACCGTTATTGATTTGATAACGCACATCAATCACGTAGCTATTGCGGTGAAACGTATATATCTTATCAACAGTAATACCATTATTCGCCCAAGAAAGTCGTACTTCTTGGCTATCAGCACCATCGGCCAATGTGTAATTAGTAGCGGTAGTCGTGAATTGTGATTTATGGTTTGGCAAATCGGCACCCATTAAGCCCGATTGCGCCACATAGAACATTGGCTTAAAGGTGTCATCCATCAGCACAAAATTACCGTTTTTGACTTCTTCTGCACGATGTTTGTTTAAAACTAAACGACGTAAATCGCCGCCTACCGTATCAATATCCGCTTCAAATAAATCAGTTTTAACTTTAATGCGCTGTCCGCTGGCTAGCTTAAAACTGCCATCGTTTACCGTTGATTGCACATCGCTAGCCGTGCCGCCACTAACTGCCGCTGCAGCGCCTGTGCTAGCTGTTTGCGCCGTAGTTGGCGTATTAACAACAGGATTGGCTTTTTGTTGCCAAGCATCCCACAGCATTAAAATGGAGAAAGAAAAAATAACAAATAAAATTAAGCGGCGTGTATCCATGGGTTTTATAAACTTTTTCTATAATCTGTTTTGTTAACAAAGCATTTATTCATGAAGGCTTGCGAATAAATATTAAGGTACTGGGTCGCTACCGCCTGCATGCCAAGGATGGCAGCGTGATAAGCGTTTTAATGTTAAACCTAAACCGCGCCAAGCACCGTGTTTTTGAATGCTCTCAATGGCGTAATGCGAACAAGTTGGGTTGAATCTACATTGTTGGCCAAAAAAAGGACTTAATGCGATTTGGTACAAACGAATAAAGGCAACTAAAATCTGGGTCATATTTACAGTAAAACGTTATATTTGAATAAAAAATTACGTTTCATTTTTAGCACCGTTTATCAATTATTTTTTTCAATTAACTTCTGCGTTAATTTTTCAAACTCTTGTTTTATTTGGTCAAATTCGGTCTTCTGAAATTTTTTTTGTACTTGAACAACCAAATCCAATGACGGCAACTGATACTGATTTAACCTAAACAATTCGCGCAGAACACGTTTCATATAATTGCGATGTACGGCTAATTTAGCGGTTTTTTTGCCAACTACCAAACCTAAGCGCGGACGATTAAGATTGTTTGGTTTAAAACGAATCACTAAATACGTATTTGCAATTCGTTTACGCAAATTAAAAACGGATGAAAAATCATCCGTTTTTAATAATTTGGCTTGTTTAGGTAATCTAAACTTTACCAATTGTTGATTTAATTACGTTACCCGCTGTATGCAGCAGGTAAAATAATTAAAGACCTAGGCGCGAACGACCTTTAGCACGACGCGCTGCAATAACAGCACGACCGCCTTTAGTTTTCATGCGCACTAAAAAACCGTGTGTACGTGCACGACGTGTTTTAGAAGGTTGATAGGTACGTTTCATTTAATTCTCCACCGAGCTAATGCTACAAAGCCCATCATTAAACACGATTAGTGGGTGTTTTGTCAATTATTATTTAGTTTAATCTCTAGTCAATTGGCTGTGGATAAGTCTGATTAAACCAGCTAAAATAGAAAGATACGTAAATGATTTTTGCCGCTTGTTTGCGGTAATTATTAATCGATTCAATAACAAAATTGAGAATCTTAATAATACGTTTTTGAAAGTGAGCTGTTTCTATACAAACTTACTTTAAATTCTATTAACACGATAACAATAAAGCTTGAGGTTTTGGGCAATAGATGAATAATTTTTGGCCTACCTGCCTAAGTCGCTTTGAACAAGAGCTTTCGACGCAACAATTTAATACATGGATTAAACCCCTGCAAACCGAGATGGTGCAGACCGAGCAGGGTAAGCATGCCATTCGCTTGCTAGCGCCTAATAAGTTTGTGCAGCAATGGGTGAAAGACCGTTTTTTAAATAAAATTGAAAGCATTGCCGCGGAGTTATTGCCCGAAAATACGGTGATTGAGCTCTGTATTAGCCAAGCAAAGCCAGCAGCGCAAGACAGAAACAATACGACTAAAAAGCCTTTGCAATCACAGCTAAGCGATATTGCGCGCAGCGGGCCTTCTGCCAATTCTTCAAACGCCGTTAATGCTAGCGGCACGAACTCTGACAAAACTAATTCAAATAAAGATAGCGCAACTAAAACTACCAGCAATCGGCGAACCAACGAGCGCACATCTGGTTTAAACCCTAGCTTTAATTTTGATAACTATGTCACTGGCCGCGCCAACCAACTGGCGCGCGCGGCGGCTATTCAGGTAGCGGGTAATCCTGGTGAATCTTACAATCCTTTGTTTATTTACGGTGGCGTAGGTTTAGGTAAAACCCACTTGCTGCAGGCGATTGGCAATCAATTAAAACAACAAAAACCGGATGCTAATATTCGTTATTTGCACGCTGAGCGCTATGTTTCTGATGTGGTTAAAGCCTATGAAAATAAGGCTTTTGATGACTTTAAGCGTCAATATCACTCTTTGGATTTGTTGTTGATTGACGATATCCAGTTTTTTGCAAAAAAGAACCGCACGCAGGAAGAGTTTTTTTATGCTTTCAACACCCTGATTGAAGAAAAGAAGCAAATCGTTATTACTTGCGATACTTATCCAAAAGAAATTGTAGATGTAGATGAACGGTTGCGTACGCGTTTTAGTTGGGGCTTGACGGTTGCGGTAGAACCACCAGAGCTTGAAATGCGCGTAGCAATTTTGTTGAAAAAAGCTGAAGAATCTAAAATACACATTACTGAAGACGTAGCTTTTTTTGTAGCCAAACAAATTCGTTCTAGCGTGCGCGAATTAGAGGGCGCATTAAATCGTATTGTCGCCATGGCAAACTTTACAGGCCATGCTATTGATGTGCATTTGGCAAAAGATGCTTTGCGCGATTTGATTGCGGTACGTGGTAGGCAAATTACCATTGAAAATATTCAAAAAACGGTTGCCGATTATTACAAAATTAAAGTCGGTGAAATGTACAGCAAAAAGCGTTCACGTAATTTTGCACGGCCTAGGCAAGTGGCAATGAGCCTTGCACGCGAATTAACCAATCATAGCTTTCCTGAAATTGGTGAGGCCTTTGGTAGCCGCCATCACACTACTGTGATGCATGCATGCGATGAAATTGAGCAATTGCGTTTAAATGATCAAAGTATTGCGCGTGATTTAGGATTTTTAACGCAAGTAATTAGGGATTAAGGTTGTGGATAAATATGGTTTTATATTGTGGATGAAATGCGTGTAAAACGCCTATTTGCTATATTGCTTATTTCATCCACAATTAGTACACAGAAATAGATGTAGTTATAAACAAGTGCAATTGATAAATAAGTGATTGATTTAAAATAAATATTAGAGTTACACACAGAAAAAAGCAGCATTATTATTACTATTATTTTTTATATTACTTTTTAAATAAAAACTAATGTGTTTGAATAAGCAAAAATTAAGCGTTAAATTTAGGATATTAAATGATGCAAATTAAAATAAATCGCGAAACATTGTTAAAACCATTAATGAATGTGACTAGTATTGTTGAGCGCCGTCATACCTTGCCAATATTGTCTAATTTATTGTTGGAAGCTAAAAATAATCAAATTCAGCTTACCGCTACAGATTTAGAAATGCAGATTTCGTTAACAGTAGAAAATAGTTTTAATGGCGAACTTTCTACGACGATATCTGCTAAAAAATTCTTAGATATTTGCCGCTCGTTGCCTGAATCTGCTGATATTGATATGGTGACTAACGATAGCCGCATGACGGTAAAAGCAGGCAAAAGCCGCTTTAATTTGCAAACATTACCAGCGGCTGATTACCCTGTGATGACCAAAGCAGGCGGTTCTGGTACCAATATCAGCATTAGCCAAATTGCTTTAAAAAAATTATTTAAACAAGTTGAATTCGCCATGGCGCAGCAAGATATTCGCTATTATTTAAATGGCTTGTTATTAGAAGTAAACGAAGATAATTTGAATGTAGTGGGTACTGATGGGCATCGATTAAGTTTTACTACTGCTAAATTAAATCAGCAATACGATAAAACGGATGTAATTATTCCTAGAAAAACTGTGATTGAATTAATCAAATTATTAAATGATAGTGAAGAAGAAGTAGCGATTGAAATTAACGCAGGTCAGGTTAATTTTACGTTTAGCGATATTCGTTTAATTTCAAAAGTGATTGATGGCAAATTTCCAGATTATCACCGCGTGATCCCAACCAATCATCAAAATACTTTTAGCGTTAATCGCTTAGGCGTTTTAACTGCCATGCAGCGTGCTTCTATTTTATCTAACGAAAAATATCGCGGTATTCGTATGGTATTAAGCAATAATAATCTGAAACTGATTAGCACTAATACAGAGCAAGAAGAAGCAGAAGAAGAACTAGAAATTGAATACAGCCAAGATAGCTTGGATATTGGCTTTAATGTGACGTATTTAATTGATGTATTGAATAATGTGACCGATGAAAATATCAATTTTTCGTTTGCAGATGCCAATAGCAGCTGCTTAATTACCGTGCCTAATGACCAAAACTATAAATATGTTGTGATGCCAATGCGTATTTAAAACTTAATTTAAATCGTTTCACGTGAAACAGTACAAATATTAGTAGCAAACCCATTTATTAAAAGTAAAGAAAATAGTATGGCTAATACCCCAAAAGCACAACCAGAATACAACTCAGACAGTATTAAAATTTTAGAAGGCTTAGATGCTGTGCGTAAGCGCCCAGGCATGTATATCGGCGATACCTCTGATGGTTCTGGTTTGCATCATATGGTGTTTGAAGTGCTGGATAACGCGATTGATGAAGCCTTGGCAGGGCATTGTGACGATATTAAAGTGATTATTCACCCAGATAACAGTATCAGCGTTTCTGACAACGGGCGCGGCATTCCAACTGATATTAAAACCGATGATAAGCACGATCCACAACGCTCAGCCGCTGAAATTGTAATGACCGAATTACATGCTGGCGGTAAGTTTGACCAAAACTCTTACAAAGTTTCTGGTGGTTTGCATGGTGTGGGCGTTTCAGTGGTTAATGCTTTATCGGATTGGTTACGTTTAAAAATTTACCGCAATGGCAAAGTGCACCAAATGGAATTCCAACGCGGTGTACCAATGGCCCCATTGGCCTTAACAGGTAAAACCGATAAAAAGGGCACAGAAGTGCACTTTTTGGCTTCTGTTGAAACCTTTGTTTTGGTGGAATACCACTTTGAAATTTTAGCCAAACGTATTCGTGAATTATCGTTTTTAAATTACGGCGTTAAAATTGAGTTGATTGACCAACGTAATGGTAAATCTGAAAACTTTGCCCACGCGGGCGGCATCAAAGGCTTTGTAGAATATATTAATCGCAGTAAAACTGTGCTGCATCCAAAAACGTTTTACGCCAGCGGCGAAAAAGACGGTATGACCATTGAAGTGGCGATGCAATGGAACGACAGTTACTCTGAAACTGTGCAATGCTTTACCAATAACATTCCACAGCGCGATGGTGGCACCCATTTAACAGGCCTTCGCACTGCCATGACGCGTACCTTGAATCAGTATATTGAGCAGTCTGAAATGGCTAAAAAGGCTAAAGTAGAAACCACAGGCGACGATATGCGTGAGGGTATTACTTGTGTGCTGTCAGTTAAAGTGCCAGACCCAAAATTCTCATCACAAACTAAAGATAAATTGGTTTCTAGCGAAGTGCAACCAGTGGTTTCAGAAGTGGTATCCGCTAAGTTGATGGAGTTTTTAGCTGAAAACCCAGCCGATGCAAAAATCATCTGCGGCAAGATTGTAGATGCCGCGCGTGCACGCGAAGCGGCGCGTAAAGCACGCGAAATTACGCGTCGTAAGGGCGTAATGGATACCATGGGCTTGCCAGGCAAGTTGGCCGATTGCCAAGAGCGCGACCCATCAAAATGCGAATTGTACCTAGTCGAGGGTGACTCTGCGGGTGGTTCAGCCAAGCAAGGCCGTGACCGTAAAAACCAAGCGATTTTGCCGCTTAAAGGTAAAATTTTAAACGTAGAAAAAGCGCGTTTTGATAAATTATTAGGCTCACAAGAAATTGCCACCTTAATTACGGCACTAGGCACTAGCATTGGTAAAGCTGATTTTAACGTTGAAAAATTGCGTTATCACCGCATTATCATTATGACCGACGCGGACGTGGATGGTGCGCATATTCGTACGCTGTTACTGACATTCTTCTACCGTCAAATGACAGAATTAGTAGAGCGCGGCCATATCTACATTGCGCAACCGCCTTTGTATAAAGTCAAACAAGGTAAAGATGAGCGCTATCTAAAAGACCAGCAAGAACTGGATATTTATTTGCTGAATTCAGCGTTAAAAGGTGCTGAGTTAGATACCAAAACGAATGCAGGTATATTAACCGGCGAACCATTGGCCGAAATTGCCAAGCAAATGGTGTTAACCGAAGCGGTTATTCGCCGCATCGCCGCGCTGTATGATGAAAGTGTATTGCGCGCGATTCAAGATGTAGGTGATATTAATTTAAGTGATGAAGCCAATGCTAATAAAGTAGCAGAACAATTACGCCCGATATTAGGCGCAATCGGCTCTGAAGTCATTGTAGGTTTCGATGCTGAAACCAATAGTTATCGCTTAGAAATCAATAAATACGTACACGGCAATTTGCAATGTTGCGTAATAGATGCAGAATTTTTAAGCAGTGGCGATTACCGACAAATTAATAAAGTTTCTAGTCTATTGCAAGGCTTAGTTGGCGCAGGCGCCACCATTAAACGCAATGATAAAGAACAAACCGTGAGCACCTTTAAGCAGGCCTTGGATTGGTTATTATCAGAAGCAAAAAATACGCTGAATATTCAGCGCTATAAAGGTTTGGGCGAGATGAACCCTGAGCAGCTTTGGGAAACCACCATGGATCCAGCGGTACGTCGTTTATTAAAAGTGCAAATTGATGACGCGATTGCAGCGGATGAAATTTTCACCACATTAATGGGCGATAACGTAGAACCAAGGCGCGCATTTATTGAAAATAATGCGTTAAGGGCAGGTAATTTAGATATTTAGGTTTTAAATTAGCTTAAACAGAAAAGCCCCTAGCGGGTTTTTTTGTTTTTATTAAGACAATAATTAGATATTTGCTCATTACTTAGTGGTAAATATTGAGCATTGTAAATAGGCAGTTAAAGAGTACCAAAAATAAAAGCCCTGCAATGAGGGCTTTTAAATCGGTATAATGCTCGATTATTTATTTACAGCAGATTTAAGTGATGCACCTACTGAAAAGCTAACACGATTGCTGGCAGCAATTTTCAAAGTTTCGCCATTGGCAGGATTACGGCCATCGTAAGCAGGTTTGTGCGCTACTTTGAATTTACCGAAGCCGATGATGTTTACATCACTGCCTTTTGCTAATGTATCAGTGATGGCAGCCAACACATCATTTAACGCTTCTTGAGCTTCTTTTTTGCTGCGGCCGTTAGTAGCCAACAACTCAACTAATTCTGATTTTCCGACAATTACTTTACTTTCTTCTTTTGCCATCTGTATTTCCTCTACTTGGTAGTTAGACTTATGAAACCCTATTAAAGGGGATGGTGAGACAATAAAGCACAAGTTTATCGAGGTCAAACAAAACATCAAAAGATGGCGTATTAATTGACGGTGCATGAATATTTACCAATTTAAGGAACAATAGCAATGACCAACGCACAACGCAGAGCACTTGCTCGCATGGCTGAAATGAATTCAGCCAGTAACGATAGCAAACCTATACCAACGCTTAGTAGTGGCTTTAGCCCGCATGCGCCAGGCGCGTATTACGTGGTAACAGTGGAAACTGTAGCTAAAATTATTAATCTTTTAGCCAAAGAAATCGAACCGCCTACTTTCACATATACCATTAACACCATAAATTTTGAACAGGATGCGGATACTGGCAGATGGTTTTGGTTTGACGGTAAGGAAAAGTTATCACCACGCAAAAATCAGAATAGTTGGCGTCTAGGTAGCAAGGTGCTATATGACACACGCGAAGCGGCCGAGGCTGAACTGCAACGGTTGATGGCCAAAAACGGTGACCGCGTGACCAAGGTACATGATTTGCCAGAGGATTTGACTCAATTGAAGAAAATCCGTAGCGCTCACCATCCAGACCGAAATAACCCCGATTCAGACCATGACCTGTACCAAGCGGTGATTGAGAAAATTGACAGAATGCGTGTGGCGATTGTTTAAGGCAGACTATTACACAAGGCAAGCATTTGCCTTAGTGTGATTATTTAGTGTGCTTATATTGAAAATTAAATAGCGAGAATGTAGTTTCTTAAATTAAGAATAGAAATGTGAAATTCTCATTTTTGTCATCAAGCTAGCAACTTTTCGTTGCTTTGCAACAGTTGTTCAAAAGCAGGCGCTGGTAATGGTTTTGAGAAAAGGAAGCCTTGGCCATAATCACAACCAATCTGTTGCAGTAAATCTCGTTGCTGTTCAGTTTCTACGCCTTCGGCAATAACCTTGATATTGAGCTTATGCGCCATTACAACAATGGCCTCGCATAAAGCAAACTCGGGTGTTTCAGCGCTGAGATTACGCGTGAAAGATTGATCTATCTTAAGGTAGTCGATATCAAACTTTTTTAAATAGGACAATGAAGAATAGCCAGTACCAAAATCGTCAATAGCGATTTGGATACCAGCCTCACGAAGCGCTAACAATCGGTCTGGAATGTCACCAATCATATCCATTAGGATACCTTCCGTAATTTCAATAATAATGTTGCTGGCGGGTAAGTGGATATCTTTTAATAAGCTAATCCAATGGTGAATAACCGCATCTTTGCCTCTAAACTGTACGGGGGATTTATTAATCGTCATTTGGAAATCACGATTGAGAAGTGACTTTAAGCGCGCGGCTTGCTTTGCCGTTTGTGTAAAAACCCAGTTACCTATTTCGTGAATAGTGCCGTTATCCTCAGCAATCGGTATAAATTCTGTTGGGCATACTGCGCCTAACTCGGGGTGCTGCCAGCGCAATAGTGCTTCGGCTTTATGAATAACGCCCGTGTTGAGATGGACAATAGGTTGATAATGCACAGTAAATTGGTTGGCACGCAGTGCCTGCCGCAGGTCGTTGGATAAACGCATGTGATGGACCGATTTTTCTTGCATCGCTCTGGTAAAAAAGCGATAGCAACCGCGACCAGCATTTTTAGCCGCGTACATGGCTTGATCCGCTATTTTTAGCAGTGCAACAGTATTGGTGGCGTCTTCTGGATAAAACGCAACACCAATACTTGCCGAAACAAAAGCTTCGCTTGCCTCTAAATTAAATACTTTTGATAAGCAATCGATAATATTCTGAGCAATATGCACAACATTCAGACTATCTTTTATATCTGGCATGATGATGGTGAATTCGTCACCGCCGATACGCGCAACCGTATCGGAATCGCGCGCGCAAGACTTGATACGGCTTGCTGCTTCAATTAATAAAATATCGCCAATATCATGCCCTAATGAGTCGTTCACCTCTTTAAAGTGATCAATATCAATAAACAAAAGCGCGGTCGATTGTTTCTCGCGCTGAGCTTTTTTAAGTTCCTGTTCTAACCTGTCGTTAAAAAGGCGGCGATTCGGTAGCTTTGTTAATTGATCGTAGTTAACCTGATTTAGAATCCGCTCTTCTGCCTCTTTTATGGCGGAAATATCCGAGAAGAGAGCAACTCGCCGGTGAACGGATCCATCGTCATGGTAAGAAGTATTAAAAGTGAGCCACTGAGGGTAAATTTCACCACTTTTACGTTTGCTCCAGATTTCACCTTGCCATTGCCCAGTAGAGTTAATGGCGTCTTGCATGGCATTATAAAAATGGATGCCATGACGATCGGATTGCAAAATACGATGCGTCTTACCTTTTACTTCGTCAAACTGATAGCCAGTGATTTTAGAATAAGCCGGATTGATGGCAAGGATATTCCCGTCTACATCGGTAACAATCATCGCATCGCTACTGTTTTGGTAAACTAAACTAGCCAGTTTTAATTCTTCTTCAGCCAGTTTGCGCTGGCTAATGTCTTGAGCGGCGCTAATAAAATAAAGCGGAAATCCAGCATCATTATGCAGCAGCTGCACCGAAAGGCTGACCCAAACGATATGACCTTCTTTGTGAATGTAGCGTTTTTCTATGAAATATTGATTACCTTTTCCGTTTAACAAATTTTCGAAATGCAGTGAATCGATGGAGATGTCTTCAGCAAATGTAATTTGTTGAAACGTAAAGAAATTGGACAATACTTCTTCTTGGCTGTAGCCAATAATTCGACAAAACTCCCGATTAATTTGCAAAAAATGACCAGTGATTGAAACCTGCGCGATACCCACAGCCGCATTTTCAAATACAGCACGAAAAAGCGCCTCGCTTTCGTATAGTGCATTTTGGGCAGAATCTCTTTCGCTGTAGGCTAGATTCGACTCATAAATAATCTGCAGACTTAATTGGATGCTATCGCGAAAGCGTTCCATCAACTCGTAGGTTTTTTGGTTGAAATGGTTTTGTTTGCTATCGAGAATACAGATGGTGCCGAACGTTTCGCCATTCGGCCAATTTAAAGGCAATCCACAGTAAGATATCATACCCAGTTTGATATCTGGATTTTGGTCCCAAGCTGGATCAGTTAAGGCATTGGCGACTAACAGTTTGCGCTGAGTGCTCATCACTGTTTCGCAGTAGAGCCCAGTATCTAAGTAGGCTCTTTCGCCAGTGTGATACACGTTGCATGGGCTGCGGCTGGTGACGAACACTTCAATTTCACGATCATGTGTACGCATAATCAGCGCCGCTGGAATATCAGCGATTTCGGCTAATAGGTCGGCGGTAATTTGCCAGCTTTCTAAAATATCCTCTGGAACCTCGAGCTCATCCAGTATTCGGTATTTTGATCGATTTGATGAGGTTGCCATCATTTTGGCTTAGGCTCTCATTTCATATAATTTTTTTATACTATATTTTCAAAACCCTACGC
>JAZKDM010000189.1:19505-21614 GCA_040387535.1 Pseudomonadota bacterium
ATCTGTATGCTTAGCTTGGCAAGTTTGTCTGGTTTTTTCAAGCTGGGCAACGCTTGCGCCGCGTTTATAAGAAAACTCGCCACATGCGCAAATGGATATGGCAATTGCCATCGTTAATACAAAATTTCTCATGATTGGTGCCCCTAAAGTTAGTGCTATAAATGCGAATCTACCGTTTTCACAATATACGTTGTATTGATTAAGGCTTGACTACGCAATATGACGTATTTAACTCGCCCCAGCCTCTCGCTAATCTAGCCACATGACAAATGCATCTGACTCAAATGATGCGCTAGCTCAATATTTATAACTGTTTATCCATCTATAGGGGCATAGAAATGAATTTAATTTTTCAAAAGAGTCTACTCGCATCGGCGGTTTTGGCGGCACTGAGTATTTCAGCCACTCAGGCACAAGCAGCTGGCACCATTACGTTTGGTGAAGATAAATATATCAGCGTTGGTTTTGGCGCGATTGGCAGCTACAACAGTGTAGAAGACGCGGCCGCTAATGGCGATGACCGCTCAAACGATTTCTCTTTGGACAGCGCGCGTTTGTATTTGTCTGGCTCATTGAACAAATACATTAAAGGTATGCTGAATACGGAAAAATCAGGTGGTGGTGTTGGTGGCAACATTGAAATTATTGACGCCAATGTGCAATTTCAAATCACACCAGAAATCGCTATTTGGGCAGGCCGTTTCTTATCCCCAAGTGATCGCGCCAATATGGCAGGCCCTTACTATTCAATGGGTGGCGGCTACTGGGCAAACGTAGCCTCACGCTACGGCTGGAACGGCGGTATTATTGGCCGTGATGAAGGTGTAGCGCTTGTAGGTAGTGCGTTTGACAGCAAATTAGCCTACTCATTTGGTGCGTTTGAAGGCGACAATATTTTCAGATTCAGTGGCGTTGGCGCACTTTCAGAAACGGCTGGCGACAAAGATAAATTGATGTATGCAGGCCGCTTGCAATATGATTTTTGGGATGCAGAGCCAGGCTACTACGGCACAGGTAACTATTTTGGTGCTAAAGATATTTTAGCCATTGGTATTGCAGGTCGTAGCAAAAAAGACGGCGTTGTTGGCAGCACACTAGCAGTAGGTGATTACACTTCATACAGTGTAGATTTCTTGCTAGAGAAAAAAGATGTAGGCCCAGGTACGGCATCGTTTGAAGCGGCTTATTACGACTACGACACGGATGATGTACTGTTAGCTGAGCAAGGTACTGCTTACTCAGCAGGCGCGGCTTATTTGTTTAACGCCAAAGTAGGCTGGGGTCAATTTATGCCGTTTGTGCGTTATCAAAAATTTGCAGCCGATGGTAGCACTACAGGTGCTAGCGTTAACTCAACACCAGATATTGACACCAAACGCTACGAATTAGGCTTTAACTATGTGATGGAACCGTACAACGCTGTTATTACGACTGCGTATAGCGATACAAAAGTAACAGGTGGCAGCAGCACAAACGCATTAAAAGTAGCACTGCAATTCCAGTTTTAAAAAGATGTAATGCAAATCAGCTTTAACCACAATTAAAGCAAGCTATACCTAAAGCCTGAATGCAAATTCGGGCTTTAGTTTTTTTGGTCATTATTTAATTGCTAATTGCCGCCAACCATTTTATGCACTTGGCAAACAAGTTCAGATAATGCGGCATTTTTAGAGCCAGCTATAACTGGCTTAAAGGACATATCACCTTTTTCACTGCCAACCAGTTTTTTATTGGCGCTGTAAAACTGTGTGGAATTGATTTTATAGGCATGTGCGCTGCAGTTAAATTGGGTGGTGGAATGACTTTCGCTGTAGCTAAATTTAAGTGAATTTTGGCGGTAATTCTGTGGCTTTACATACAGCGTTTTGGTGCTGATATAAGGAATGCCAGCCGATTCATTATAAGAGTCCATATCCACCAGCACTTCATCCTGTTTTGTCTTGCTAATCGACGTCCAATCGGCTGCTGACGCGCCAAAAGCAGTACAGCATAGAAAGATGCCAACGGCATGCACACAAGCGCGGCGTGGGGTTATATCGAGTGAATTGGTCAGTTTCATTTGATGCCTTAAATCATACAAGTTGAATGGGAAATTAACACAGTTAGCTT
>JAZKDM010000190.1:0-6011 GCA_040387535.1 Pseudomonadota bacterium
CGGCTCGCGCCTCCAACTACTAATCCATCAATAAAACTCTGCTTTTCAGTTGAATTTTTATTTTTATTGTCGTCTCAATATCACCAATAAAGCGTCAGCGCAATTGTAGTATTGTCTAAATGTTGATACATTACTTTAAATACATAATTTAACAGGTTGAAGTGATGAGTCTAGACCCTATAAGTCAGGACACTGCTAATCAAAATGCGCATTCAACAGGTTTGCCCCCCCCCTTGGATATGCATTCTAATAAATTAAGCGCGGCAAGCCATTTGGAAGATTTGTTGCAACAGGAAGATAGTAGCGGCGATTCTTTGCTGGGGTGTTTGCTGTTAGCGTGTCGCTCTCATCAGGTGGCGACAACTAAAGATGCTTTAGTAGCAGGCTTGCCGTTAAAAAATGGAAAAATGACGCCTGCTTTGTTCAAGCGCGCGGCAGAACGTGCAAATTTAACAGTAACCATTCTTAAAAAGCCCATCAATCAAATTCGTTCTGCGTTTTTACCAGTCACTTTGTTATTACATAACGATGAGGCTTGTAAATTAGTCAGCATTGACGCAAAAGCCAATCAGGCGCGGGTGATTTACCCAGAACTTGGGGATGCCGAGGTGTTGGTATCATTTGACGAAATTGCCGCAGAGTATGCAGGCTATTATATTGTCACTAAGCCTAAATACGTGTTTGATAAGCGTGCGCCAGCGGTAGGCAATGTACGTTTAAGGCATTGGTTTTGGGGCGCTTTGGCAGAAAACAAACGTATTTATCGCGATGTGATGGTGGCCGCGTTTGTGGTGAATATATTTGCGCTGGCGATGCCGCTGTTTACCATGAACGTGTACGATCGCGTTGTACCTAATCGGTCAATAGAAACCTTATGGGTGTTGGCAATTGGGGTATTGGTGATTGTGCTTGGTGATTTTATTTTGCGCACCATGCGTGGCTATTTTTTAGATTGGGCCAGTACCCGCATTGATATTCAATTAAGTGCACGCATTATGCAGCAAGTATTAGGCTTGCGTATGGAACAGCGCCCTAACTCTGTTGGTTCTTTTGCCAGCAATTTGCGCTCATTTGAAAGTGTGCGTGACTTTATTACCTCTGCCACCATCACCACCTTAATTGATGTGCCTTTTGGCATTATTTTTATTATCGTCATGGCATGGATTTCTCCGCTGATGGTGATTCCAGTCATTGTGGGCGCGATTGTGATGCTGGTTTACGCATTCAGTGTGCAAAGCAAAATGCACGAATTGTCTGAAACCATGTATCGCGCAGGCGCAGTGCGTAATGCCACATTAATTGAGAGCTTGGTCAGTTTAGAAACCATTAAAGCCTTGGGAATTGAAGGTGGCATGCAACGTAAATGGGAGCACAGCGCAACCTATTTAACGGAAGTGGGCAGTAAGTTGCGTTTACTTTCCAGTTCTATCCACAACGGCTCAAGCGCGATTCAACAAACCATTTCAGTTAGCTTAATTTTGTTAGGTGTGTATTTAGTCACCAGTGGCGACCTTACCATGGGTGGGCTGATTGCTTGTACCATGCTGTCTTCGCGCGCGTTAGTGCCTATTTCGCAAACGGCAGGCTTGCTTACGCAATACCACACAGCCTCTACTTCCTTGCAATCGCTTGATGATATTATGAATAAGCCTGTAGAACGCGAACAGGATGCCAACTTTTTGTCACGCCCTACTTTTAGAGGCGATATTGAGTTTAGGGAAGTGAGTTTTAGTTACCCCAATACAGAAGAAAGCGCATTAACCAAAGTTTCTTTTAAAATTAAAGCTGGTGAGCGAGTTGCTTTACTTGGCCGTATGGGCTCTGGCAAAACGACCATACATAAATTGATTTTAGGGCTTTATCAGCCCACATCTGGCGCCATTTTGATTGATGGCATTGATGCGCGCCAAATTGACCCTGCAGAATTGCGGCGCTGTGTTGGCTACGTAGAGCAAGAAACCCATTTGTTTTACGGCACCATGCGCGATAATTTAACCGTTACAACGCCTCATGCGGATGATGCAACCATACTGGCGGCGGCGCATGCTGGCGGTATAGATGAATTTATTAATGCGCACCCAAAAGGTTTTGATTTAAGTGTGGGTGAGCGTGGTGAAACGCTTTCTGGAGGCCAAAAACAAGGCGTTGGTATTGCGCGCGCGCTCATTGGCAAACCATCCATTATTTTGCTGGATGAGCCAACCAGTGCCATGGATCACTCTAGCGAAGACGCTGTTAAAAAACGCTTAATGGAAGCCGCGCAAGGTAAAACAGTGGTGCTTATTTCGCACCGCACAGGCTTATTTGATTTAGCCGATCGTATTATTGTGATTGATGCAGGGCGTGTTGTGGCCGATGGACCAAAAGCGCAAGTCATTGATGCGTTGCGTGCTGGAAAAATAGGTAAAGCACTCTAAGCAGGTTGTTAGGTAAATATATGAGTCAAAATCTATTTAATATTATCGGCGCAGTAAATGGCTTTTTAAAAAAACAGTCTTGGCTAACTGCGCCTATTTATTGGATGGTGAATCGCGCTGTGCCAACAGAAACGCGGGATAATTTGGCTTGGAGTGAAGAGGCGGATTTGGCGATTTTAGAACAAAAACCGCTGAAAGCCAGAAAGTTGCTATACGGTATTTTGTTGATTATGTTAGCGATTATTGCATGGGCTTGGTTTGCCAAAGTAGATGAAGTCACGCGCGGTGAGGGTAGGGTAATTCCATCGCGCCAAGTGCAAGTGATTCAATCGTTAGATGGCGGTATTGTGTCTGAAATTTTAATTAAAGAAGGCGATTTAGTTAAAGTGGGCATGCCCTTGATTAAGATTGACGAAACCCGTGCCGTATCCTCCTTGCGTGAAAATAAAGGTCAGTATTTAGCTTTAATTGCCAAACAAGCGCGTTTAAAAGCCTTGGCAGAAGGCAGTAACTTTAATCCGCCGCCAGAAGTGCAAGCAGAAGACGCTCAGGTATATGAGCAAGAAAAGGCTTTATATAATGCCAGTCAAGATGAATTAAATTCAATTGTGAGTATTGCGCGCGACCAAATGACGCAGCGTGAAAAAGAACTAATTGAAGTGCAATTTAAACGTGAAATTGCTGAAAAAACCTATGAATCGGCTGCCAAAGAATTAGCTGCCAATAAGCCTTTATTAGCTAGCGGTGCGGTTTCTGAGATTGATATTCTAAAGCTAGAGCGTGAGGCGACTCGGGCAAAAGGCGATATTGACCAAGCGCGTGCGCAAGGCAATCGCATACAAGTTGCCATTTCAGAAGCAAGACGCAAAGTGACAGAAGCGGAGCAGAATTTTCGTAGCAAAGTGCGTACAGAGCTGAATGACACTACAGCAAAATTGAATAGCATTACAGAAACCAGCGTGGGTTTAACCGATAGGGTAGAACAAGCGACTTTAAAATCTCCCGTTAATGGCACGGTGAGTCGATTATTTTATAATACCGTTGGCGGCGTGATTCAGCCGGGTAAAGAGGTGCTAGAAGTAGTACCAACCGATGATGCGCTAGTGCTTGAAACTAAAGTTGAAATTAAAGATATTGCCTTTTTACGACCTAACCAAGATGCCATTGTGAAACTCACCGCTTATGATTACACCATTTATGGCACGCTAGATGCAAAAGTAGAAAGTATTGCCGCCAACTCAACGGTAGATGAAAAAGGCAATGCCTATTACGTGGTACGCGTGCGTACCTTGCAGACTAGTCTTGGCAAAGGTTTGCCGATTATTCCTGGCATGATTGCGCAAGTTGATATTTTGACAGGTAAAAAAACCATTCTTTCGTACTTACTCAAGCCGGTAATCAAAGCTAAGTCATACGCATTTACAGAGAGATAATTATCAGCATGCAGGATTTTTTTATCTCACCTTTGCCTGCGGGTTTGGCTAGCTGGGTTGAGGCTTTTCCAAAAGCAAAAATTACTGACGCTATAAATACGACCAAAATAAAGACCGATAACGCGATTGTGTTTTGGTTGCACATGAATGCAGATAGGCAGGAGTGGTTAAGCAACACAATTGCTTTGATTCAGCAATCCTACACGCAAGCAAAAATCGTGGTGCTAGCTAATTCGCCTAACCAAGCAGAGGCGTTACATGCGTTGAGTTTGGGCGCGGTTGCTTATTCACACGCCTACAGTCCAGCGCATGTACTAGGCGAAATCAAAACGGTGATTAGTCATGGTGGCGTTTGGATGGGCCAAGATCTACTGAAACGCCTGATTGAGGTTTCTAGTAGTTTGGCAGGTAATCAAGCGCAGCAAATTAATTCACATTTAAGTTTGCTGACTAGCCGTGAAAAGCAGGTGGCAATTGAAGCAGCTAAAGGCTTAAGCAATAAAGAAATTGCGCGTATTTTGGCGATTACTGAGCGGACTGTGAAAGCGCACCTGTCTTCTAGTTTTGAGCGCTTAGGTGCCAAAGATCGTTTGCACCTTGCTTTGATGCTAAATAAAAAGCCCTAAAAATTACATTTTTTTAATGATTTTTTAAAACTATTTATTTCAGCTATGTTGTCCTTCAGGCCAATATATTTCTGGTGTTAATTGCTGTTTAATTCGAGTATCTAAAAAAGTAATTTACTTTTGATATTTGAGAGAATTAACATGGCAGTAATCGGTACCGTAGTAGCACTCACAGGCTCAGCAATCGTTATAGATGCATCTGGCGCACAGCGCGCTTTGCGTTTAGGTGATACCGTTGAATCGGGCGATAGCATCGTTGCACTTAAGGGTGCAATAGTTGAGTTGCAGCTTGTCAATGGTAATGTTGTGCAAATTGGGTCTGAACAAACGGTGACTTTTACCCAAGAGTTGAGTGATGCTATTTTGTACGATTTGGTTGATCCTACTGATAATGTTGTTTCTCAAAGCACCATCCAAAGCCTAATTCAAGCGATTCAAACTGGCGACAATATTGATGATGTGATTGCAGCCCTTGCCAATGAGCGTGCCGAAGTCAATGAGGGCGTAACCTTAAATCAGCAAGGTCATACTTTTGTAGATTTACTGCGTATTGACGATGTATTAAATCGCTTTGATTACAGTTATGACGTTGCAAGTGAAGAGTATCTTGATAACAACCCTTTAAATCAAGACCGTGATGTGCAGTTGGGTGATGGCTTAAGTAATGCCGTTTATTTGCCGCGTATTGATCAGGATTTAAACGCATTTGATTTTGAATATAGAACGCCCGCGATTAATCTTGAAAGTCGCCTCAATAACCCCACTCGTCAAGCTTTTGATCCTGACTATTTAGCAAACTTGGGTGCAACGCCACCTGCTACGCCAAGTAATCTTTCGCCTACGGCAAGTTTCACTTCTACACCTGGCACAGAAGATGCCACTAACGCTACGCTTAATTTAACGGGTAATGACCCAGATGGCTCAATTGTAAGCATTACAGTAACGACTTTGCCGCCAGCGACTCAAGGCGTTTTGTACTTGGCCGATGGTGTTACGCCAGTGATTGAGGGCGCACCATTAACGCCTGCTCAAGCAATTGGCCTAATATTTATTCCGGCGTTGAATTTTAATGGCACGGTGAATGTGCCATTTGTGGTTACAGATAACAGCGGTACTTCATCCAGCACGCTTAACGCGCAAATCAGCGTCACAGCTGTGAATGATGCGCCAGTTGCCAACGACGATAGCGTTGCGCTGATTGAAGATACGCCTATCTCTGGCAATGTGTTAACAAATGATACAGATGTCGATGGCAATGCTTTATCTGTTACACAGTTTACAGTTGATATTGATGGCGACTTGATACCTGAAGTCTTTGCCGCTGGCTCAACTGCAGTTATTGCTGGAATTGGTTCAATTATTATTAACGCTAATGGCGCATACACATTCACGCCTGCCGCTAACTATACTGGTGCAATTCCACAAATTGTTTATACCTTATCAGATGGCGCGTTAACCGATACAGCTAGTTTGAATCTAGGCCCAATTACATCAGTTAATGATGCGCCAGATGCCGCGAACGACATAATTGCCGC
>JAZKDM010000191.1:0-10435 GCA_040387535.1 Pseudomonadota bacterium
GAAGAGATTTCGATTTTATTTGGTGGCCGTATTGCCGAAGAAATCTTTATGCATCAAATGAGTACAGGTGCCAGCAATGACTTTGAGCGTGCCACTAAATTAGCGCGTGATATGGTGACTAAGTACGGCATGAGTGATGCGATGGGCATTATGGTGTACTCTGGTAGCGAGCAAGATTCATTTTTTGGCAGCATGAGTTCTAAAACGGTTTCAGAGGCTACGCAACAAAAAGTAGACACTGAAATTAGACGTATTTTGGACGAACAATACGGTGTTGCGCGTAAATTGTTGGAGGATAACAAAGATAAAGTTGAAGCGATGACGGCTGCATTGATGGAGTATGAAACGATTGATGCGGATCAAATCAACGATATTATGGCAAGTATTCCAGTGCGCGCGCCTAAACCGCGTCAGCCAAAAGTAAAGCCAACGGATAGCGGTGGTTCTTCTGGTACGACAGCAACTCCTGCGCCACAGCCGGCTGCGAAAAGTGAGTAAAATTGTAGTCAGGTGTATGCTTTAAATACGCCAACATAAGTAGTGTTAAAATAAGGGTTAGATTCGTTCTAACCCTTTTTTATTGTCACTATCTAATTAACTAACTATTCAATTAACGGCCTAATGCTATTTAACTGCGGAAAATTTCAGCTTAATCTCAGCCGCCCACATGTGATGGGTATTGTAAATGTGACGCCTGATTCATTTTCGGATGGTGGAAAATTTGCGAAAGCTGATTTAGCGATTGAGCATGCGTTAAGTTTAATAGAACAAGGTGCCGATATTTTGGATATTGGCGGCGAATCCACACGCCCTAATGCCGCGCCCGTCAGCCTGCAAGAAGAGCTAGACCGCGTTATTCCTGTGATAGAGGGTTTAGTTAATCAAATCAGCATTCCGCTTTCTATAGATACTTATAAGCCACAAGTCATGCAGGCGGCCATTGCAGCTGGCGCTAGCATTGTTAACGATGTGCGTGCGTTACAAGAAAGTGCTGGATTAAAAGCGTCTGCATTGGAGATAGTTGCAGCTTCTAATGTGGGTGTGTGCTTAATGCATATGCAAGGCACGCCGCAAACCATGCAAATTAATCCGCAATATAACGATGTAGTGGCTGAAGTGAAAGCTTTTTTGCAGCAAAGATTAGCAGCGTGTGAAGAAGCGGGCATTGTAAAAAATCGTATCTTACTAGACCCTGGGTTTGGTTTTGGTAAAACACGTGCGCATAATATTACCTTGATTCAACATCTGGCTAGCTTTTCATCACTGGGTCAGCCCTTATTGGTAGGGTTGTCGCGTAAATCCGTACTAGGGCAGGTAACAGGTAACGATGTGGATGCGCGGCTATATGCCAGCGTGGCGGCGTCCGTTATATCAGCTATGGTTGGTGCTAAAATATTGCGGGTGCATGATGTAAAAGCTACTGTAGAAGCATTGAAAATAGTCACTGCAATTCAACAATAAGTAACTAATAACAATAAATAACGACAAAACACTAGGATAAAAATGGCAAAACAGTATTTCGGTACCGACGGCATTCGTGGAAAAGTAGGAGAGGGGCCAATCACGCCTGATTTTGTGATGCGTTTAGGCTATGCGGCGGGTCGCGTATTGGCAAGCCGCGCTGGCAATTTGGCAAAAGGTGCACATCCAGCCGTGTTAATCGGCAAAGATACGCGCATTTCTGGCTATATGTTAGAAGCGGCATTAGAAGCCGGTTTATCAGCCGCTGGTGTGGACGTGCTGTTAACAGGGCCAATGCCCACGCCTGCTGTAGCTTACTTAACACGCGCGTTGCGTGCACAGGCGGGTATCGTTATTTCCGCCTCACATAACCCGTATTACGATAATGGCATTAAGTTTTTCTCTAGTTTAGGGGCAAAGCTGGATGACGAAATTGAACATGCGATTGAAGCTGAATTAGATAAACCCATGCAGGTGATGGAATCGGCCAAGTTAGGCAAAGCGCGCCGTATTGATGATGCGGCTGGCCGTTATGTAGAGTTTTGTAAAAGTACTTTTCCTAATCATTTAGATTTGCGTGGTTTAAAAATCGTGTTGGATTGCGCACATGGTGCTACTTATCATGTGGCGCCACCTGTTTTTCATGAGTTAGGCGCAGAGGTTATTGCTATTGGTAATAAGCCTGATGGCTTGAATATCAATGAGCAAGTCGGTTCAACTCACCCGCAAGCTTTGCAAAAAGCGGTGGTTGAGCATCAGGCGGATTTAGGCATAGCCTTTGATGGTGATGGTGACCGTGTGATGATGGTGGATAGCTTGGGCAATTTGTTAGATGGCGACCAGCTTTTGTACATTATTGCGCTAGGCTTATACGCTAAAGGCAAGCTAAAAGGCGGTGTGGCAGGTACGTTGATGACCAACTTAGCGCTTGAACATGCTCTACAAAAACACCAAATTCCATTCGCGCGCGCTAATGTGGGTGACCGCTATGTGCTGGAATTATTAAACGAAAAAAACTGGAAATTGGGCGGCGAAAATTCTGGCCATATTTTAACGTTAGATAAACACACCAGTGGTGACGCCATTATTGCCGCCTTGCAAGTGTTGCATGCCTTGGCCGATAGCGGTAAAACGCTGACTGAAATGGGTGCGAGTTTGCGCTTATATCCACAAGTGTTAATCAATGTCACGACCAAACAAAAACTGGATTTAAAACATGCTGATATTCAAGCCGCGGTAAGCAAGGCTGAAACTACCTTAAATGGTGCTGGTCGCGTTCTGCTTCGGGCATCTGGCACAGAGCCAAAAATTCGCGTGATGGTTGAAGGCCAAGATGGCGTGCTAGTACAAAAATTGGCTGAAAATATTGCAGAGGTTGTTAAACAAGCCGCAGAGTTGCAATAAGCGGATTGTAATATAAATAATAATATTATTATTTATCAATAAGTTAAGTCAAAAAAACTTCATTTAACTGACATTATTCATTCATATTCTCCTGACACACTGTCAACATCAACCAGTGTAAGGAGAATAATAATGACAAATAAATTGCAAGTTTACTTAAGCCGTATGCATGCGCTAGATAGCGCAGTGTGCGTGACAGTTAGCCATAGCAATCAATACCGTTTGATACGCGATTGGTTTCGATTAATCAGCCGTTTGGGTGATGGTGTGTTTTGGTATGGCTTGATGTTGGCGATTGTGGTGACGCAACAAGCCGACAGTATTCAGCCTGTTTTGCATATGCTAGCGGCTGGTTTAACGGGCACTGTTGTTTATAAATGGTTAAAGCAAAAAACGCATAGACCACGCCCATTTCAGGTACGCCAAGATGTATGGGTGGTGGGTAAGCCCTTAGATCATTTTAGTTTTCCATCTGGTCATACTTTGCATGCGGTAGCGTTTAGCGTGGTGGCGATGCACTATTATCCAGAGTTATCGATTGTGCTGGTGCCTTTCACAATCATGGTTGCGATGTCGCGCGTGATTTTAGGTTTGCACTACCCTAGCGATGTGTTGGCTGGTGCCACTATTGGTTACTGTATTGCGCAAAGCTATTTAATGGTTTTGGCTTAATGCTTTAACCTTGTTGATTTACTTAACCTCAAAACTACCTATACAACTACTTTATTCAGCCACCTGATTGTAAAAGTGAATCGGTGTGGCTAAGCGCTTAGTTAAATCTTTCAAACACTTCTCACGCCAAAGCACCATCTCAGTTGCGCTCAAATGATTGAGTTCAGGTTCCCATTGTGGCCTATTGCCTTTAACTGATTGATCAAAGTGCGTTAGTGCGTACTTGGTTTTGCTTATGTAGTACTCAAGGCTGGTCATCAATCGCTTATCTTTTAACCTAGCAACCAACAATACACCTTGCGATAGAAAGCTTCTTCTAAGCGCATAGTCGGCCCAAGCTAGCCGCCTTAAATGCGTGGTAGCTTGGGCTGGAGATAAGCTGGCATTTGGGCTAGAGAAGCATGGTGCCACAAAAGCGCTTAACTGATGTACATGCTTACGTATTAACTGATTTGGCGTGTAATCAATATGTTTGGCAATGTGTGCATCCATCGCCCATTCTGAGGCAATGTGCGTAATCACCGATTTATTTAGCCAGGGAATACGCTTCCATTTGGCTTCAAAGGCTGGCACAAAGTGGTTGTGTGCCACCACATCCACAAATAAATGGCTGGTATAGCCAATGGCAATCGCTAGCTCTTCATCGGTGCTGGCATTGGTCATCATCCACTCGGCTTTTTGCCATTGATGCGTAGTATTAAACGATTTTGAAATAATGGCTAAATCCGGCAAGCAAGCACCTGCCATGACTAAAGTGGGAAATTTCTTAATCACGCCATGTAGTTTTGGGTCTAATAAGGGCGTTGCCATTAACAACCATTGGGCAAAGTAAATATGTGTGTACAAGCCCCAGGCATTGGCATCTATGGCGAATATGCTTAGTGGAATACAGTATAAAAGCGGCGTGTAATAACGTTTAATCATGTGGCGTACTTTTACACTGTGGCATTAAATACAAATGACAACTTGGTGATAATTTTGTGACATGTCATCGAAATTTAAGCCATTATTTCATCAAGCCGTCACAATGAATCGCTAACATAAAATATCAACAAATATGGTTAAGCCAATGAATATATTACTTATTTCAGATGTTTACTTCCCGCGTGTAAATGGTGTTTCTACTTCGATTAGAACATTTACCCAGCAATTGCAAAAAATGGGGCATAGCGTGCATTTAATTGCGCCAGATTATGGCGTGACGACAGAAGATGAAGCGTGGATTACGCGCGTACCTGCACGCGCGATTTATTTTGACCCAGAAGATAAGCTGATGAAGTACGGTGAAGTGTTGAAACTAAGCGCCAAATTAAAGGCCATGCAGTTTGATATGTTGCACATCCATACGCCTTTTATTGCGCATTATGCTGGTATGAAATTAGCTAAAACGCTTAAAATTCCAGCGGTAGAAACCTACCATACGTTCTTTGAAGATTATCTGCATCATTATTTGCCATGGATTCCACAATTTGCCGCGCGCGGTTTGGCTAGACAAATCTCTAAAAAACAGTGCAATCAAGTGGATGCCATCGTTGCGCCATCGCAACCGATGTTGGATGTGCTACGTGGTTATGGCGTTAATAGTCTGGCGGAAGTGATTGCCACAGGCTTGCAAGCCCATAGCTTTAGTCCTGCTGACGGCAATGCTTTCAGAGTAAAACACGGCATTGCGTTAGAGCGACCAATGATGCTGTATGTGGGGCGTGTTGCACATGAAAAAAATATTGGCTTTTTATTGGTGGTGGCTAAATTATTAGCGGATGTAATGCCAGACGCATTATTGGTGATTGCGGGTGAAGGCCCAGCATTACCCAGTTTACGCGCTTTAGTAAAAGATCACAGTATTGAAAAAAACGTACAATTTATTGGCTATTTAGATCGCAATACAGAGTTAAATAGCTGCTATAAAGCGGCTGACGTGTTTGTATTTGCCTCAAAAAGTGAAACACAAGGCTTGGTGATTTTAGAGGCCATGGCACAAGGTACGCCAGTGGTGGCGATTGCCGAATTAGGCACTGCTTCTATTTTAATAGAGGGGCAGGGCGCGCTAATTTCAACTGAAAATGAATCAGAGTTTGTACAAAAAGTGCATAGCGTGCTGATTAATCCGCAGCGCCGTCAGCAGCTTAGTGAAACGGCGCGGCATTATGCGCAAAAAAAATGGTCAGCCGAAATACAAGCAGAGCGTATGCTTAAATACTATATGGTGATTGCTGGCATGCATCAAAGCCAAACTAAAAAGGCGGCAGTGTTAAGCATACAGCAGAGTTAATTTTAAGCAGTATAGTTAATAAAAAAGCCAGCTATGCTGGCTTTTTTATTTGGCAAGATAACTAATTATTTACTAGGTTATCTTGCTTTAAGTTTAATTTGAAATGGTATTAACCAAATTTACCCGTAATGTAATCTTCTGTTTCTTTTCTGGTTGGGCGCGTAAAAATCATATCGGTATCGCCATATTCAATCAGCTCGCCCAAGTACATATAAGCGGTGTAGTCCGACACGCGGGCGGCTTGTTGCATATTATGTGTCACCACTAAAATGGTCAGCTTGTTGCGCAACTCACTCATTAGCTCTTCAATATTGGCTGTAGCGATTGGGTCTAACGCAGAAGTTGGTTCATCAAACAGCATGATTTCAGGGTCGGTTGCCAATGCACGGGCAATGCACAAACGTTGTTGTTGGCCGCCAGATAAGTTAAACGCTAAATCGTGCAAACGGTCTTTTACTTCGTTCCACAAGGCGCCGCCTTTTAAGGCCTCTTCAACTTTATCATCAATCATGCGTTTGTTTTTTTCGCCACGCACGCGCAAGCCATAAGCCACGTTTTCATAAATCGATTTAGGAAAAGGGTTTGGTTTTTGAAACACCATGCTGATGCGCATACGCACTTCAATTGGGTCAACACCTGGCTCTAAAATATTGGTGTTATCAGGATGCATAATAATTTGGCCCTGATATTTATTGCCTGGATACAAATCGTGCATACGGTTAAAGCAGCGCAAGAATGTGGATTTACCGCAGCCTGAAGGGCCAATTAATGCCGTGATTTTATTTTCGTACAAAGGCATGTTCACGCTTTTTAAAGCTTGCATACCATTGCTGTAGAAAAAGTTTAAATCACGCGATTCTGCTTTAATTGCTGTTGTTACATTGGCCATAAATTTTCCCAAAAAATCTTTTAATTATTTAATTCTAGTCAATATTTAAATCTAAATTTTATTGATTACCACTTAATGTTTTTACGAATTTTGTAACGTAAATAAATGGCAGTACCGTTCATTAACAAGGTCACCACAATAATAATGGCGCCAGTTGCCGCGGCATTCACATGAAACTCATGGTCAGGCCGTGATAGCCAGTTAAACATTTGAATTGGCAATACGGTAAAGCCAGAAGTAAGCCACTCAAAGTTAAGAAATGGTGGTTCGCTAGAAATTGGTGATGGTGGTAGGAATGCAATAAATGTTAGCGCACCAATGGTAATCACAGGCGCTGTTTCGCCCAGCGCACGCGCCATGCCGATAATCACGCCAGTTAAAATGCCGCCTTGCGAATATTTAAGCACATGATCTTTAACCACTTGCCATTTGGTTGCACCTACGGCGTAGGCTGCTTCGCGAATCGCTACCGGAATGGCGCGAATTGATTCACGCGTAGATACAATAACAATTGGTAGAATCAATAGACCAAGCGTTAAGCCTGCCGTCAAAATGCTTTGGCCTAAACCCAAGCCGTAAACAAATAAACCCAAGGCTAAAAGACCATAAATAATGGAGGGAACGCCTGCTAAATTTGAAACGTTGATTTCGATTAAATCAGAAAACCAGCCTTTTTTTGCATATTCTTCTAAATACAAACCTGCCGCTACGCCCATTGGCACAGCCGTTAAAAAAGTTACCGTCATCACCAAGACAGAGCCTACCCAAGCAGATAACAAGCCAGCACGTTCAGCGCGGCGAGAAGGGAAGTTGCTTAAAAAATCCATATTGAAACGACCGTAGCCATCTACCAGTAAATCGATAAACAGCGTACATAAGGTTAACAAGCCAATCATCAATGCGATTAGGCCAATGATTGAGAACAAAATATCATTGCGCTTATGGCGCCTAATCATGGCGCGCACGCTATCCAAGTTGTCCAGCACGCTAATTTGCGTTTTTTTAGCTAATTCATTCATATTATTAATGGCTGCTCTAAATAATTGTTTTAATAGTTTTGGCGGAATTTTTTACGTGCAAGGTGGCCAAGAATATTGAAAGTTAAGGTCATTAACATCAACACCAAGCCAGCCGCAAAAATACTTTGGTAACCTATGCTGCCGTGCGGCAAATCACCTAAAGCCACTTGTACGATATAAGCGGTAATCGTTGCCGCGCTTTCCATTGGATTGAAGGTTAAGGTTGGTTGTTGGCCAGCGGCGATAGCAACCACCATGGTTTCGCCTACTGCGCGAGAAATAGCCAAAATGTAAGCCGCAATAATGCCTGACAGAGCGGCTGGCGTAACGACTTTAATCGCTGTTTGAAAACGGGTTGCACCCATGGCATAGCTGCCTTCACGCATACTCATTGGCACAGCACGCATAGCATCTTCAGCCACAGAGCTGATGTAAGGGATAATCATGATGCCGATAACGATGCCTGGGCCTAACATATTAAAGCCTGGCAATTCAGGGAAGATTTTTTGCAGTAACGGTGTTACAAATAATAAGGCAAAGTAGCCAAACACTACTGTTGGAACACCAACTAGTAATTCTAAAATAGGCTTAATAATTTCACGCGCTTTGTGGCTGGCAAATTCAGATAAGTAAATAGCACCAATGGTGCCCAGTGGAATTGCCACGCATAGCGCAATAAATGATGTGGTTAATGTACCTGCAACCAGAGGCATAATGCCAAAATGCGCATCTTCAAATAGCGGCGTCCATTGGGTATCAGTCAAAAAGTCAATGACAGATACGCCTTTAAAGAAAGACATAGACTCGTAAATCAATACCGCCACAATGGCGAAAGTTGTCAAAACAGCTGACAGCGCCGCTAGCATTAAAATAAACTCAATAATACGTTCGCGCACATTACGTTTAATGTTTTTAGCTAAACGTGAACTAATCGAGGTGTTGTAATTTGCAGTGGCCATTGAGTAGAAACTTTTGTAAGTGACTTTGAATTTTGTATGCGTATTGTAATGAATTAATGTGACAAATATAAGACAATTTACATTTCCAACACCAAGAAAACGCACTAATGCTTAATATTTAGACAAATGCGTGGGCAATAAAAAAGACGGCAATTGCCGTCTTTTTTAATTTAGAACAATTACTTGATGCGTGCTAATAACTCTTCAATTTTTACACCAACTTCTGGTGTGCCATCAAAGCCTGTACCTGCTTTTAATGCTTTCCAGTGTTTGGTTACAGCGGCATATTCATTGGCTGGCAATGGAATATACTTTACTTCTTTAACCAAGGCTGGTGCGTTTTCTAAATAGAAGTTAATAAACGCTTTTACTTCTGGTTTAAACGCAGCTGATGTTGCATTTACATAAATAAACATAGGGCGTGAAAGTGGTTGATAAGTACCATTTTTAACGCTTTCATATGTTGGCATTACAGCTGCAGCGCCTTTTTTAGACACGATTGGCACCGCTCTAAGTTTGTCTTGGTTCTCTTCAAAGTAAGCAAAACCAAAATAACCCAAGCCACCTTTGTCAGACTGCACGCCTTGCACTAACACATTGTCATCTTCAGATGCAGTGTAATCGCCACGGCTTGATTTTGCTTTGCCTACAACGGCTTCAGTAAAGTAATCAAAAGTACCTGAATCTGAACCTGCACCAAATAATTTAAGTGGAGTGTCAGGAAAAGCTGGGTTTACTTGTTTCCAAGATTTCACTTTACCTTGAGCCGATGGCTCCCACATTTTTTTCAACTCTTCAACCGTTAAGCTTTTAACAAAATCGTTGTTTTTGTTTACTACAACCGTTAAGCCATCATAAGCCACTGGCAACTCAATGTATTGAACACCAGCCTCTTTACAAGCGTCCATTTCTTTTTTCAAGATTGGGCGTGATGCGTTTTGTACATCTGTTTCGCCACGGCAGAATTTTTTGAAACCGCCGCCTGTACCAGAAATACCAACAGTCACTTTTACTTTAGTGGCAATTTGGTATTCTTCGGCTACTGCTTCAGTAATTGGGTAAACAGTGCTTGAGCCATCAATTTTAATGATTTTATCGGCGGCGAAAGTTGATGTGGCAGATAAGGTTGCAGCAACAATCGCGGCAATTTTTAATGACTTGCTTAATACGGTATTCATAAAATCTCCATTTATTAAACTACTAATTCTTAATAGATAAGACTTTAGATGGTATATGTGACAAATTTATGACAAAAATATGAACAGGAATCATATGGCAAAAATGCAGGTCGCATTTTTGCCATATTCAGCTATTTGAAATCTTACATTTTAAGCAGCAGGGCTAGCTGGTAACACATGGCCGCAATTAACCCTGCGCATGGAATAGTTAGAACCCATGCCCAAACAATGCGTGAAGCTAAACCCCAGCGCACAGCTGATACGCGACGTGACAAGCCTACACCAATAATCGCGCCAGTAATGGTGTGCGTTGTAGATACTGGAATGCCAAGTGAGGTGGCCAAGAAAAGCGCAATGGCGCCAGAAGTCTGCGCGCAAAATCCACCAGACGGGCGAATGCGTGTAATGCCCATGCCCATGGTGCGTACAATACGCCAGCCACCAAATAAAGTGCCTGCTGCCATGGCGATTTGGCATGAAATCACTACCCAAAAAGGCACATAAAAATCGCCTTGAATATAGCCGTTTGCATACAATAAAACCGCGATAATACCCATGGTTTTTTGCGCATCATTGCCGCC
>JAZKDM010000192.1:0-2533 GCA_040387535.1 Pseudomonadota bacterium
CTTATTCCTGGTTCAAACTCTTCACAACTCATAGCCGAAACCCGTGATGGTGGCGTTTATGCGGTTAGTGTCAAATAATTAGTCTCTCATATGCTGCCTACCATTGTTTTAGTTGGCCGACCTAACGTCGGCAAATCAACCCTTTTTAATCGCATGACCAAAAGTCGTGATGCGCTGGTGGCTGATTTGCCTGGGCTTACGCGCGATAGGCATTATGGTCGCGGCATTGGTGCTAGCAAGCCTTATTTGGTGATTGATACCGGTGGTTTTGAGCCGACGGCTGAGTCTGGAATATTAAAAGAAATGGCGCGCCAAACCTTATTGGCAATTGATGAAGCCGATGTCATTATCTTTTTGGTGGATGGTCGTGCTGGTATGACGCCACAAGAATTTATCATTGCTGATAAATTGCGTAAATCTCAGCGCCCAGTCTTGTTGGCGGTCAATAAAACAGAAGGCATGAACAAGGCCGTGGTTTCGGCGGACTTCCATGAATTAGGTTTGGGCGAGCCATTATCGATTTCTTCTGCACATGGCGAAGGTGTTAAAGACTTAGTGGAATTGGCTTTAGAGAATTTTCCAGAGCACACCTTTGAAGAAGAACGTACCAATCTTAAGAAACCTAAAATCGCCATAGTTGGCCGCCCTAATGTGGGTAAATCAACATTGGTGAACGCCTTACTGGGTGAAGAACGCGTGATTGCGTTTGACGAGCCAGGCACGACACGCGATTCGATTGAGATTGATTTAGAGAAAAACGGCAAAACTTACACGATTATTGATACGGCGGGTGTGCGCAAACGTGGTCGTGTGTTTGAAGCGGTTGAAAAGTTTTCAGTAGTAAAAACCATGCAAGCGATTGAAGATGCTAACGTGGCAATTTTGGTGGTGGATGCGCAAGAGGGCATTACTGAGCAAGATGCGCATGTGGCCGCTTACATTTTAGACGCTGGCCGTGCCTTGGTAGTTGCGGTGAACAAATGGGATGGTTTGCCTGAAGATGAGCGCGAATTTATTAAAAATGAAATCGACCGCAAATTAGTATTTTTAGACTTTGCTAAATTTCACTATATTTCCGCACTGCGTAAAAAAGGTTTGCCTGAATTGTTTACCTCTGTGGATGGTGCCTTTAAAGCAGCCATGGCCAAATTAGCCACACCACAATTAACGCGTGTGTTAATTGACGCAATTGCGCAACATCAGCCACCTATTAGTCGTGGCACACGCCCTAAATTAAAATACGCCCACCAAGGCGGCATGAATCCACCGATTGTGGTGGTGCATGGTAGCCATGTGGATGATATTAAAGACAGCTATAAACGCTATTTAGAAGGTGTTTACCGCAAAACGTTTCAGTTGGTTGGTACGCCATTACGCGTGCAATTTAAACAAGGCGATAACCCCTTTGCAGAGCCAGAAAAACGTAAAGCGGGTGAGGGCATTGTGAGTATGCGTCGCCGTAAAACAGCGCAACGTGCCGAGCTAAAAGCTAAAAAAGATATTGAAGACAAAAAAAGATAATAACGCTAGTTTTGATTTGGATTTATTGAATCGTCATTAAACCAGCACTGAAACAAAAAAGCCTGCTTAAAAGCAGGCTTTTTCAAACTGATTTAAGCTTAGCTTTCTGAACTTAATAAAGGCTTTCCCAGAATTTCCACCAGATACGCTCATCCTGAGTCGCTTTACCCAACACCATCGGGTTTTTTGGATAGTTGGTCTTAAGAATGCGTAAGGTGTCATCTTTTAAATCGGTTAAATCCATATAGTCATACGCGCTCACACTGACCACCAAGGCCTCTTCAACAGATGTCGAATGCGGGTAATACTCTAAAACATATTTGGCACGATTTAACGCCGCCAAATAAGCGGTGCGGTTCATGTAGTAGCGTGCAACATGCATTTCGTGCTGTGCTAATGCGTTTACCAAGTACAGCATGCGTTGCGTTGCATCTTTGAAGTAACGGCTTTTTGGATAGCGCTCAACTAGCTCTTTTAGTGCAGCGAAGGATAATTTTAATGTTTTTGGATCGCGGTCGCTAATTTCTTGCGCGGTATATTTTTCAATCACACCACGTTCGTTAAAGCTGGCTAACCCTTTGATATAGTAGGCGTAATCCACATTTGGATGATTGGGGTGCAATTTAATAAAGCGATCGGCCGCAATCACCGTTGAAACGGGGTCTTGTTTTTTGTAATGAATATAGGCAATTTCTAATTGTGCTTGCGTTGCATATTTGCCATGTGGAAAGCGAGATTCCAGCTTTTGAAAATAAACTAGCGCCTTGTCATAATCTTTATCAATCATTTTGGCTTCGCCTTCCGCGTAAATGCGGTCAGCTTGCCAGCCCCTAGTATCATCGAGCTCAGTAGGATCGCCAAAAATGGCGCAACTACTTAATACAAAAGGCAGTAATAAAGCCCCAATGAACTTGCAATAAAGCGGTAAAATACGTTTCACTATTTAAAACCTACAAACAATTTAAGTTTTATTATAACTTAAGCCAGTAAAAAAGCCGATGCAAAAACCGAT
>JAZKDM010000193.1:0-2711 GCA_040387535.1 Pseudomonadota bacterium
AATTTAAAGTGGTGAATCATGTCTTCCATATTGGTTTTCATGCCTTCACGGTCTGGCGGCGCTACTTTATTATCGCTAGTAATCACTGGCCCTGGGTTAGCGCGCAACCAATTGATACATTGCTTGATAATATTATTGGATTGCCTGAATTCTTCCATGCGCACCAAGTAGCGATCGTAACAATCACCATTCACGCCAACTGGAATATCAAAATCTAAATTGGCATACACTTCATAGGGCTGCTTTTTACGCAAATCCCACTCAATACCAGAACCGCGCAACATTGGGCCAGTAAAGCCCAGCGCCAAAGCACGCTCAGGTGACACTACACCTATGCCTACGGTGCGCTGCTTCCAGATACGGTTATCGGTTAATAGCGTTTCGTATTCATCGATATAAGTGGGGAAGCGATTAGTAAAGTCTTCAATGAAATCTAAAAATGAACCTTGACGGTTGTCATTTAGCTTACTAATTTGTTTTGCGCTGCGGAATTTGGTTGTTTCATGCTGAGGCATTTGATTCGGCAAATCGCGATAGACACCACCTGGACGGTAATAAGCCGCATGCATACGCGCGCCAGAAACCGCTTCGTAACAGTCAAACAGGTCTTCACGCTCTCTAAATGCGTACAGAAATACTGTCATTGCGCCAACATCTAGCGCATGAGCGCCTAGCCACAACAAATGATTTAAAACGCGAGTAATCTCGTCGAACATGACACGGATATATTGTGCGCGGATCGGCACATCAATACCCATCATCTTTTCAATCGCCATCACGTAGGCGTGCTCATTCGCCATCATGGATACGTAATCCAGCCTATCCATGTAGGGAATTGACTGCAAATAAGTGCGATTTTCGGCTAATTTTTCAGTGGCACGATGCAACAAGCCAATATGCGGGTCTGCACGCTGAATAACTTCGCCATCCAACTCTAACACCAAGCGCAATACGCCGTGTGCCGCAGGATGCTGTGGGCCAAAGTTCATGGTGTAATTTCTAATTTCAGCCATTACTTATGCGCTCCATCATCGCGAATGATGCGCGGCACATTATTACGCAGCTCAATTGAAACTGGCTGATAAATCACACGCTGTTGCTCTGGGTCGTAACGCATTTCAACATTACCAATCATAGGGAAATCTTTACGGAATGGATGGCCAACAAAACCATAGTCGGTTAACAATCGACGTAAGTCAGGATGGTTCTCAAACATTAAGCCATACAAATCAAACGCCTCACGCTCAAACCAATTGGCGGCTGGCCAAATATCGATCAGTGTTGGCAATACAGGAAAATCATCATCTTGCGCAAATACACGTAAGCGAACGCGCTGATTTAGGCTAACAGACAATAGGTGCAACACCACTGCGTAGCGCCTGCCTTCCCAAAGGCCATCAGCATATTCGCTATAATCTACACCGCACAAATCAATCAACTGCTCAAATTTAAGCTCTGCGTGGTCACGTAGTTTAGTAGCGACTGCAATATAGCTATCTGCGTGGCACTCAATGGTAATTTCGTTCAGCGCAACCGTTAAGTGCGTGATTTTGTCGCTTAAGGCAAGTTTGAGCTGAGCCGATAATTGATCGAGTTTAAGTGACATAAGAATTATCTAGTAATCGTTTATCTGGCAATTGTGTTAGTACGTCTGATTTTTTTCTGCAACTGAATAATGCCATACAACAGCGCCTCGGCCGTTGGCGGACATCCTGGCACATATACATCAACTGGAACAATACGGTCACAGCCGCGTACCACAGCATAGGAATAGTGATAATAACCACCACCATTAGCGCAACTGCCCATTGAAATCACCCAGCGCGGCTCTGCCATCTGGTCATACACTTTGCGCAAGGCTGGTGCCATTTTATTCACCAAGGTACCTGCCACAATCATCACATCTGATTGTCTTGGACTAGGACGGAACACAATGCCGAAACGGTCTAAATCGTAACGCGAAGCACCTGCATGCATCATCTCAACCGCGCAGCAGGCCAAACCAAATGTCATTGGCCATAGTGAGCCAGTGCGCGTGTAGTTAATCACCGTATCTAGCGTGGTGGTGACAAAGCCTTTTTCTAAGACGCCTTCGATACTCATAAAATATTTGCCCCAGCAAAAACACCGAGCGAAGCAAGCACTAGGCGCGCAAGTTTGAAAATAGCGGAGTTTGCTTTTGTGTAAATGAGCATATTTGAAAATTTGCGCAACAAAGTGATTGAGAGCGATTGTTTTTGCCTCATTAGTCCCATTCCAGCGCACCCTTCATCCACTCGTAGACAAATCCAACCACTAGCACAAACAAGAACAGCATCATTGCCAAAAAGCCAGCTAAGCCAATTTCTTGCAGCACAACCGCCCAAGGGAATAAGAATGCAATTTCTAAATCGAATAGAATAAACAGGATGGCGACAAGGTAATAGCGCACGTCAAACTTCATGCGAGCATCTTCAAACGCTTCGAATCCGCACTCATAAGGCGAGTTTTTTTCAGCATCTGGCTTGCTTGGGGAAACGATTTTACCGATGATAAGTGGCCCCAGACCTACAGCAAGGCCCACTAAGATAAACAACAAAATTGGAAAGTAATTTTCCAGCACAGAAACATCCTAACAAGATTTTGTAACAGATTATGAAAGCCTAGCTTTTGGCCTAGCAATCAAAACATTTAAATGCTTTTTAATATCAGCAAAACGCTATTCAATAACT
>JAZKDM010000194.1:0-1832 GCA_040387535.1 Pseudomonadota bacterium
GACAAATCGATATTGCGACCTGCTTGCACTAACAAGTTTCCGGGCCCAGCTAAAGTAATATCGTCCACTTTCACGTCATTGCCTGCTTTAATTAAGGTAATGTCGCTGGCATTATTGTTTTGGGCATCTAGTTTCACATTGATAATATCTTGCCCAGCCACGATTTTGGCTTGCTTGGGCAAGGTGATTTGACTATTGATTACCGCTGAAACATTGCCGTTATTGGCCACAATCATGACAGAGTCTGCATTATTTTTATGCAATAACTGCGTAGCAGGAATTTTAAGTAAAGCGCTGGTATTTCTAAAGTCCGAATTGCGTAATGGATTTTGAACACTCGCCAATAAACTCGCATCGGCACCCGACATACTAATATTAGAAATATTAATATTGTTTGCTGCCAATAATTTTAAATTACCACTCGCCGATGGAAGCAACACCACTTCACCAGCATCCGACCCGATAGAAACATCGCCACTGTGCGCAACGGCTGTCACTGTTGCAGGGTAGTAATTTAAACTATCCACCACGCCTAAATCTAAGCCTGATACTTGGCTAAGGTTTCGCTGCGATGCTCTACCAAACCCAATATCACCCAGCAAACTACCCACGCTCGCTTTTGCGCTATCTGCATAAGTATTAAAGTATGAATTGATACCTGTTGTATTAATCTGCGGCGCATTAGTAGTAGATTGCGCAATTTGTGTGGGATTAATCACATTTTCGATGTAAACGTCTTTATCGGCATTCACATTAAAACTGCCGTCTTGCAACGCTAATACTGTGCCAAACGTATTACCTTGCTTTTGAATATTACCGCCAGCATTAATATTGCCATCGCCTTTGGCTACAAAATACACACCATTATTAATATCCCCACCCGCACCAATCGTTAAGTCACCACCACCATTAATCACTTGGTTGCCTGTGCTACCGTTTGAATCAAAACGCGCTGTGGTGGCCGCCGATGCTGAAAAATTAGAAATGCTGCCATTGGCCGCGATATTGATATCACCGCCGCCAAAAGTAGCCAAACTTTGTCTGAATAAATCAGGGCGCACCCACCAAGTGGTATCCAAATTGCCACTGCCACCACCTTGACGGAATAACCATTGATTAATCAATTGTCTGCCCGTTGCAGGTTCGCGACCGACAATATTACCTTGTACATTAATGCTGACATCACCGCCATCGGTTAGATACAGCGGCTTAATACCAGCAGCGGGCAAATCGAAGCCTGCCAATACGTCGGCTTGACGACCCGCTGTGTAAATAACAGAGCCCGCATTACCCATGGTTAAATTGCCACCCGCGGCAATTTCAATGTCGCCTGTACCTGTGCGAATCGCTTTATCATTACCAAGCGTAATATTGCCAGCGCTTTCGGTAGTGAGTACATTGGCGGCATCAAAATCGGCACCTGCCACAATGCGGTAAGCCCATGACTCGCCTTCACCAACAGTGCCCGCTGTCGCGCCTGTTAGCGTGGTATTGGTAAATCCATCGCTTAAACTGCCGTTAAAAGTGATATTGTCTTTTGCTCGCAAGGTCAGCACGCCTGGCTCGCCGCCTGCACGTGTAGTGGAATATAAATTCCAATCACTGGTTGCTGTGCCAACGGTTAGGCTGGCATTGGATTGAATCTCTGTACCTGCGCGTAAGTGAAAGCTACTATCACCTGATTTACCCAAGCTGGCGACAATAGTGTCTTTATTTGCCATAAAGCTATTTACGTCATTTGCCACGGTGGTATAACCCAGTGTAGCACCTGTGCCTGAGCCAGCTGTAATACTATTCACACCTGTAAACACTCTTACCGCTTCTAATACAGT
>JAZKDM010000194.1:1932-14843 GCA_040387535.1 Pseudomonadota bacterium
CTCACTGTAATACGGCCTGCATCAGCACTCACAATAGTTTCGCGCGCTTTAAGCGCATTCGCACCTGTGCCCGTAATATTCACATCACCTGTGCGCACGCGATATTGGCGGCTTTCGTTAAAGCCCAGCGCTTGCTTGTCTGTGTTAGTTAAATCAGGCAGGGCATTCACATCCACCACCAACTGGCCTGCTTTGCCTGTGCCTGCAGCTGCGCCATTTAATGTGCCATTTAAATTAACAGTACCGTTTAATGCGGCTACTTTTACCACACCAGCATTGGCGCTGCCTTGGCTAGTCACATCCACCACGGCCCCTGCGTTTACATTTACGTTACCCGATGTTGAAGCCAACGTAACGCTGCCAGCAGGTGCATATTCAGTGGTATTGTAAAAAGTAGTAGCAGCTGAGGCAGCGCTAACATTAGCGCCAGCGGCAAGATTTAAATCGTTAGCAGAAGTTAAAGCCAACTTACCTGAAGCCAAATCAATATTGCTGGCAACAGTTAATGAATTTGCCTCAATATTCAACGCCGCGCCCAAGGCTTTTTGTGTATTTAGAGTAGCGTTTTGAAGCTTAGTAATGCTCAACGCATTATTACTTTTAAGGCTGTAATTAGCGGCTGTATCAGCCGTGATACGCCCTGTATTAATCGTAGTATTGGCGACATTAAAGTTGGCTTCGCCGTTATTGGCAACGCGTACTTCATCGGCCTTAATGTCTAATGCGTTAAAGCCTGCGATTGTGGTTTTTCCTGCGGCAGATTCAGTGCCATCAAATTTAACGTTAAGCGCATTAATCGCTAAATCTCTGCCAGAGGCATCTGTCGGCGTTTCAAAAACGGCGCCTTGGGTATTCTTAAGCGTAAAGGTGCGGGCAGTAATGGTGCTGGCTGCGGCATTAGCAGGCGCTGTCGTTTCACCGTTGGCTAAATGTCCTGCAATACCAGCGGCATTAATGGTTAAATCCAGCTGGTTGTTACCAAAATTAACCGAGCCAAAGGTATCCACATTATTGTAGCTATTAAGCGTTAATGTATTCAGCTGACCAAGACCTGCTAGCGCAGCGGCATTAATATTTAAGCCAGAAACGCTGGCAGGCGCGTTACCAATCAAAATACGGTTTGCGCCAAACGTTGCGTTACCACCGTCTTGCAAGCTCACATTACCATCCAAATTAGACGATTTGGTAGCATCTAGCACTAAAGACTTTCCTGTTTTAAGCTCACTGCCTGCTTGAATATCTAAATCACCAGTAGTTGCACTGGCAGAACCGCCTGTGCGGCTATAGCTAATATCGCTACTTGAAGAAAGGGCTAATAAAGCACCTTCGCCATTGGCTTTAAGCTGTGCTTTTACTGGCGTTTTAGAAGCTGCACCCGTATCAATGGCGGCACCTGTTTTTACTGTTACTGTATTTTTCGCAGCGGCAATCACTTCAGGGTTTTTAATCACTGTAGACGCATTATTTTCAATGCTAACTGTATCGGCGCTGGTGGTGATTTCGGTCACGCCATTAATTAAATCGCGTCTGCCGCCCAGCAATAAACTTTCTGCGTTTAAGGCATTAATACTAGCGGCTGTTAATTGCAAGCTACCATCATCAGTGCCAATGCTAGACACTACGCGAATATTGGTTGAGCTGATGTCTACTTCTAAACCATCACCGCCCGCCACTTTATTGGCTTTTACGGTGCCATCAAGCGCCAATTTTGCCGCATCAATTGCTAGGCGACCAGCATCTAATGGCCTACTTACATCTAAGCCATCTGTATTATTGGAGTTAGCAAAATAGCTATTGGCGCTGGTTAAAATATATTGCGATGGTGCTTTAGATATAGCGCCTGCTGCTGGCCTAAAAATAGCGCCATCGGTAATTTTAAAAGTAGACCAAGTGGCATCGCGTGCACCTGTACTTAAATCAGTGCGATAGCCGCTGGTTAGGGTTGAGCCATCTAATTGCGGTGTTACTTGATTAGGCAATATTTGGCTTGTTGTATTGGCCTCAACCAAAAATGCACCCGGCACTAAAGCATAGCGCGCTGGTAACAAAGTATAAGTGCCTGTGGCTAAGCCGGGCACACCTGTTAAAAATACCGATTCACCAACACCAACTGTTGCTGAGCTTGCCGCCCATACCTCATCCACAGGCGCATAATTGGCGCCAAAATTAGGCAGTACAGCATAGGTATTTGGCTTGGCTAAAATATCTTCGCTACCGCCAATGCCAGGAATCCACTCATAAGCAAAGGTGTCGCCACCTGCCGACAAATCCAGCAAGGCATTTGGCGCAACTGACACTTGATCAGACTTGATATCAATATTTTTGTCCAATAAAGTCGTTTTAAAGGTACCCGGATTAAACGAATCCAAATAGCGTTCACCGCCTGTATCGGTGCGTAAAAACGGAATCAATTGGCTATCGGCCGAAATCGATGTAACGCTGCTGGCGGTAAACGTAATGCTGTTACTAGTGCTTGGATCAGAGTCTTTAGCGTCCAATATAATTCGACCAAAAGGTGCTGTAATCACACCGTTTTGCACAATATTATCAGCCTTAACACTTAAAACACCCGCCGCTGAAAGTACTGGTTTTGCGGCTTGGCCATTTGAATTAATAGTGAATGTGCTGCCAGCGCCTAATGCTTGTACGCCAAACTGCACGCCAGTGTTAGGGAATATTTGGCGCGCGGTAAAATCAATATCGCCATTGGCAATCAAGCCGCCTTTGCCGTGAATATCTAAAGCGGAATTAATCGCGGTTTGATTAACACCAGCCACCACCACCAAGCCATCTACATAGACTTGTTTTGCTTGCGCTGTTAATTGTCCTAAACCCGTCGCAATAGGGTCGGTAATATATTGGGCAATATTGCTTTGACTTTTGCTGGTATCAATTTCAGTAATGCGATTACTACTTTTTAGCGTAATGTGGTTGGCGTTTAAATTGGCGGCGCCATTATCTTTCACCTGAATCAAAGGTGTATCTAGTTTTAAATTGCCTGCAACGTTTAAATTCAAGCCATTTTCTAATTGAATCGAATCTTGTAATGCCCCGTTTACACGGCCAAAATCAGATTTGAGATTCACATTAGCAAAGCCACCTTGTGCGATTTGTTGTGCCGATATTTGCCCGGTAAGAGCGTCTGCTGAGGTTTCAGTATAAGCAACGCCTGCGCTATTTTTAAGCGCATCGCCTGCATTAAATCCATCTGCCAACACTTGTTTTGTCTGCGTAACGGTTAATTCGCGGCTACCAACTGGATAGATTTTATCTAAGGTAAACGGCTGGTCTATCATGGTTAAATCTAGCGTGCCATCGCGGCCTGTACCTGATGCCGCGCCTTTTAAATCACCGTCTAGTTTAAAGCCATCGCGTGAGCTGATTTTAATCGTGCCTGCATCGCCATGTAAGGTTTCGCGCACAAATCCTGTTAGTGTTTGTGTATCGTTCACAATAGATGTGCCCGACACATCTAACACACTGCCTTCTTTAAGAATGACAGCACCTTTTTGTGCCGTAATATCAATTTTACCTGCATTAAACACAGCCGCTTTTATTAAATTAGCTTGTGAATTAGGCAGTAATTGGCTGCTGCCCAATGCACTTAAATTGGCATTTTCACCAATAAAAATAGCCTGTGTAGCGTCATAATCGCGGCCTGGGTCAGCATCGTTAATCGCAACACTAATGTGCCCACTTGGCGTAGTAATATCGCCCAATACATTCACTTGCTTACCCGCTTTCAAGCTAACTTCGCCACCTCTATCGGTGCGCAAAGTGGTGTTTTCGGCCAGCGTTAATATGCCATCTACATTAGATGCCGTAAATTCTAGCGAAACAGGGGCACGCGTTTCAGTTGGCTGTAACATTGGCGTTGCCACGCTAGCAATGCTGCCGCTTGCTAAGTTTTTAATATTGGGGCTGATAAACCAAGTACTGCCTGTGGCATAAATTTCTTGGGTGCGTCCATCACCAATTTGCAAGTTGCCATCTGTGCTTAATTGGTAAGCCGAAAATCCTGCCAAATTAAAGAAATCAGCACTTAAATCCACATCGCTTGTGCTGGCGTTTGGGTTGCCTGCAATATTGAGAGATTGATTAAAGCCAATTGATAATATGCCGCCCTTATCAAACCCGTAAGATTGCAACGTAGTATTGGCACCTTGACTCACCATCGTAAAGCTAATATCGCCCGCCTTACCTTTTTGCAGTTGGCCTGCATCATTCAGCCATGCGCCAGCGGATGCATCTAAAGTGACATTGTCACCAATGGTTAAAAATCCGCCATTTGTTGTGATTGTGCCGCCATCTACAGCAGCTGGCTGGGATAATGCGCCAACAGCGCCTGGGGTGTCATTGGTAAATAAACCCGCCGTGCTAATCGTCACGCCATTTGCAACAGTGGTATTACCAGCCAAAATCACATTAGAGCTTGGTGCAAAAATATTGGCATTAATATTGGTTTGGCTGGATGCTAAGTTTTGGTTGAGTTTAAGCTCACCTTTAGGTTTAAGCGCAATCGTTTGATTTACCGTCAGCTTTTCAACTTTGCTTAAATCCACATCATTAAAGCCTTGCGCCAGAAAATCGGTGCTAATAACGGACTGATAATTCGCCGAGCCTGGCAGAGCGTCTTCAAATTTAAAGTTGTTTGGCAAGTTTTTTGCGCTAGCCTCAATGGCTAAATCACGCGCACTGGCTAATAATTCACCATTTTTAGGCAATGTTTGCTTTACGTATTGCTGCGTGCCCACTGTTGTGTTGGCTAGCAAGCTGCCTGCTAATACCAGATTTTGAGTTAATACATTTTCATCAGGTACGGTTAAATCCACCTTACCTGCATCATCACCTTCTACATAGCCATTAATAAAGTTGCCTGCAATAAAGGTTCTTAAATCGCGGCTTGAACTTGAGTTTGAAAAATCACCCCAATCGCGAGTGTCATTACCACCTAAATTCCATACGCGAGTTACGCCCCATTTATCGCTTTTTTGAAAATACAAATCGCCAGTCGTGTCATAAGGTACTCCCGGTTTAGCTTCAGAAATCGGCACTAGCTTGCCGTTGTAAAACAAATTGGTTTCTTTAATGGCGCCTGCTTCATAGGTTGTAGAACCGCCAGAAACGTTAATAACAGCGCCTTTGCTAACAATTAAATCATTGGGTGTTGATAACGTTACCTTGCCAGCTTTTGTCATGCGCTCTGATACAGTTGCGCCTTTTAAAGCTAAAAATGGTTTGATATCAAAAAGGTCTGTACCTTTTCTAGCATCTACATAAACGGTTTCTTTAAACAAACCGCCATCACGCAAAATCGGCGCATCACGCAATTGGTCAGAAAATAACTCTACCTCCAGCTGATTGCGCGACATTGGCGCAAGGGCATGCACGCCAGACACATCAATCTCAGCGTTTTCACCTAAAAATATTCTAGTTGGGTGTTGGCTATTGAGTAAGGCTGAAGCAACATTGGTGGTTTTCGCCGTAGTTGCCAGCACATTGCCGCCTTTTGCGCTAATTTTGCCATCAATATTAATTAAGCTGGCCTCAATCTCTACTTTAGAGGTTTTAAACGCCTGTGAAACAATGGTTTCTTCTTTATTGTCGTATTCTGGGTTCACTTCGGTAACGCTGCCTTTTGCAAGCGTCACTAAGCCATTTCGCGCACCAATCACGCCACCTGCGATTTCTGCCGCGCTATCTTGCGCCAGCAAACGAATTGAGCCGTTGGCACGCACAGATGTTGTGGCCGTTAGGGTGCCCGATTGATTTACCGCCAAACCCATAATGGTAATATTGCCGCGCTCTGCCACAATTTTACCTAAGTTAGTAGCCGTACCGCCGCCATCCACTTCAACCAAAAAGCCTGCAGGGTCTTTGCTATCTTGCAGATAGATTTTTTTACCTGCCGCCAAAATTGTTTGGCCATCTGGCGTATTAATCACACCACTGTTTTCTACATTTTCGGCAAATAAAACCACTTTACCGCCAGTGGCCGTGTTGATTTCGGCGCCTTTTTCTACGCGTATAAAACCCCCAACGCCTTCAAACACAGGCTTAAAGGGTTTGGACAGCAAGCCTTCATTAAACAAATCATCGGTAATATCCAATGTGCCTGCATAGATTGAACCCACATTAAATTGTGCGTTTTGGCCAAAAATAATGCCGTTGGTGTTAATGAAATAAACATTGCCATCCGCTTTTACCATGCCGTCGATAAAGCTGGGGTTTAAATCACGAATCCGATTCAAAGCCGACCAATTACGATTACCTTGCTGATTAAATTGCAGTAACTCACCTTTGTTTAAATTAAGCTTAGCCCAGTCTAATATGGCGCGTGGTGCTGTTTGTTTAATGGTCAAGCTGTTGCTGGTTGCGCCCGTAATGGTGGCATTTACCCATGCTTGTGAACCTGGTACTAAACCAGCGGGTGAATCGGCCCATACACTGCCATGATGCAAAAAACTCACCATCAAGGTAAAAACGGCCGCATTGGCGTGCTTACGCACGCGGCGTTTAGCACTTTTTGAGCCTCTGCTTCTTACCGCTTCAGATGCTGGAACATACATATTCAGCACTTTGCTGTAAACCAGTTTAAACATACCTTGATTCATTTTGCACCTCTTTTATGCTTCATTTTTTCACTTTTTTAAAGCAGATGAATAAGCTTATATTTGGCAAATTGCAGCCAAACTACCACTCATAACCCACTCTAAAATGTAATCTGTCGTCACCTTTTTCTATTTCGCCTGCGTCTTTAAGTGCGTGCGCATAATCTAAATTGGTGAAAATACCTTTTGCTGCTTTAAATTTAATACCTAGCCCCACTGACACCAATTGGCTACTGTCATTTTGGCTGGGTAATGGCTCATAAATCTTGACGTAACCCGCATCTATAAAGGTGAATGCGTATAAATCTTTGATGTAATCTTTAAAATACTTTTTAAGCGGCGGCGTGCGTAGCTCTACAGAAGTAAAAATGCCGTTATCGCCCAATGCTTGCGATTCCAAATAACCACGTACCGAATCAACACCGCCCAAAGTGAACTGCTCAACCGCAATAAGCGGCCCGCTTGCCAATTGACCACTTAACCTAGCTTGCACGGCCCAATCGTTTGGTAGTTTTTGCGTATGCTTGATATCGGTTTTTAGGAAGAAATAATTGGGCTTAGCTTGATCGCGCCTGTTATTAAATTCCAATTCATTATTGTTTAAGCCGCGAAACGAAAAGTTAGTCGTCACATTCATCTGCGTTTGAAACGCCTGCGATTGATAAGTCCCATCGTAGCCCAGCATAAACGCCGTGTAAGTAATGGGCGATTGAAAGCCTGAAGCATTCAACAAGTTCACGCTTTCATCAAAATCTTTATAGTCGGCACCAAAGGTGGCCGAGTGATAAAAATTTTCTAAAAGTGGCAACGGATGAATATAACGCCCACCTAAAATATAGCCTTTACCCACCACATTCACATCGCCCACCGCACTAATATCACTGTCTGACACAACGCCATAAGCCGCAAAGTAATCGCCATTTAAGCGCGGAATCAAATAGGTGCCCGATATCACACGCACCTCATCAAAGTCTTCTGGCGAAACCTGAAAACTAATACCAATGCTGTGGTCTTTTTGCCAGAGATTCTCATAGCGCAAGCCGCCGTTTAATCGCGTTTCTGTGGTGTTGGCAGAATACCTATCGTTCAACTCAATATTGCCGTGTAAGGGCAGTTGATCTTGCACTTTTAAATCTACTTCTACTTTTCCAGGCGATTTACCAGGGCGCAACACAGGCGTTACTTGGCGATTTTGGCCACGATTCACAGTGCCTAATTGTTGCTGAGCAGTGGGGAAATGCGGCACGTTTCCTTCTTCAAATTCGGCTACACGCGTTTTCACTTCTGCCAGCGATGTATATTGCGCATCTTTAATGCGCAAGCGCTCAACCGCGCCTTCTGTTACTTTTAAAGTCACAATGCCAGCATCTACATCTTGTTGCGGAATGCTCACGCTAACCGTTAAGTAACCAGATTCTTGATACGTCTTTTCAAGCGCACTGCGCGCTTTTTCTACATCATCAATGGTTTTTGTTTCACCTAAAAAAGGATATATCGCCTCTTCAATTTTGCCAATCGGCAGTACGGTATTGCCATCCACCTTAAATTCAAACACATTAAAACTAGGGTTTTCTGGCTTTACTTTTACCTCTTGCATCACAAGGCCATCCGCTGGTTCTGGCACTGTTGATGGCGTTTGTTTGGCCGGCTCTTTTGCCTCATCTGCTGCATAAGCAACTGTTGCAAAAAGCACACTTAAACCAAGGCTTAAACCCATTGCAGTGACTTTGATACCATTTTTGTTAAGCTTTACCATTCACGCCTACATCCGTTTTACTGTTGAAATCATTTATCTAAGCACTTTTATAATCACCAGTTGTAAATCCACCAGCTCTAAATCCACTGGTCACTATACAAAGCTAATATTTCAGCCACATGAATAAGGACCAAGCGTTTACATTCATTTACTATTTTTGCCCTGCATAAAAAACCAAAAGCACACCCCCTTTTGGGGGGTGCGCTATCAATCAAATTGGCGTTTTACACCAACTTAACAGCTTATTGTGTTAACTGAGCTGGTGAACAGTTGTTACCTAAGTTAGTACCTTTAGCCACTTGTACGCCAACTGCACAGCTAGAGCCACCTAGTGGATTCAATGTAATACCACGTGGCAATGTTGCGCATGATGCTGGTGCTGGTTGTGCTAAAGCAGCTGTGATTTCTGGGATGATTGCCGCTGCAAAGCCTGTAGCTGAGCTAGCCACAAAGTTTACTAATTCCATATGGAATGGGTAAGCGCCTGTTGCTGCTGTAACACGTGCATTAGCTACATCGCCAGTTTCAGGATGAACGCTATCTACTTTTACAAAGCGGTAGCCAGCTGATGCAGGAGCACTAACAAGGTCAGCACGCCAATCGTTTTCTAATGAAACTACACCAATTGCAAAATCACCGGCAGTAGATGCTGTTGATAAACGTGTTTTAACGTTACCAGTGCCGCTACCTTCAGTCACTTCAAAAGTTGGAGTTGTATCTGCTACACCAGCTGGGTTATAACCAGCATTTACACCTGATGCGCATGGATTTTTTAAGAAAAATGCATTTGAACTCGCTTGTGAACCTGATGTAGCAACGCGACGAGCTAAGATTACTTTTTTACCTACACCAGCTGCACCAACGATTGGTGACCAATCCGTTTGATATGCGCCGCCTTGAGTAATAATTGATGCATATTGTGCACTAGTAATATTAGGTGCATTTGCTGGATCGTATGTTGTGCCATTTACATCAGACAAACCTTGTGCCGCTTGTAAAGCACGGTATAAAGGTGTGCTAACTACTACGCCAAACACTTGACCTACTAAAGCTTGTGATTCTGCACCGAATGAAGTCACGTTACCGCCACCAATTGTAGCTGGGAACAAAGCAGCCTCAACGTCAGAGAAACCGCCCGCTGGTTTAGTTGGTGCGCCGTCGTTTACTGTAGCTACTGCAGTACCAGCTACTTGTAAACAACCTTTGAATACTGTTGCATTGTTTTCTGTATTAGTACCATCAACATAGTTAACTGTTGAAGAACAGCCGTTACCTGTACCTACAAAGCGAATACGCTCTGGCAAAGCACCGATTGTGTGTGGTGTGTAAGCTGATAATGAACCGCCAGAAATTGTGCTATACAACACTGAAACAACACCAGCACGGCGGCAAGCGTAAGCAAATACGTTACCTAGTGAACCTGGGCGTGAAGCTGTACCCGTTTGAGTTGTAAAAATTGAGTTTGTGTTTACATCGCAACCTACGCCAGCGCCAGAACCAACCCAGCCTTCGTAAACAGACAATGTTGGTGCAGTTGCACCCGTAATCCAAGCTTGTTGTAATGAACCATTTGAACGTGCCGCGTCAATTTCGGCTACTGTTACTGGTGCAGCAAAAGCTGTAGCTGAGCTTAGCAAACCAACGATTAAAGCTAATTGTTTCAATTTCATGATTTTTCCTCTAAAGAATATAAGTTTTTATCTAATGCCAACCAATAGTTGAATCGAATGTGTCTAGCATTGAGTGAGTTGCGGATTTAATGCAAACCCGCAACCAAAGTACAGCTGGCTAAATTAAGCTTGTTTACGACGTGCAACAAAACCCATAAAACCTAAACCTAATAACATCATGGCCCATGTATCAGCCTCTGGAACTGCTGCGATTGTGCTGTAGGTTAAGATACCGTTGCTTGATAAGTTAAATTTAGCGCCGTTACCAAATACTGTTTGGCTAGCAGTTGCAAATGAGCTTGCACCACTTACCACTTGAACTACACCCAAGTCAGCACCAATGGCGCCTAAAGATGTAGGGCCTGTACCATTAATTTTTGAAGTTACGCCGTATAGACCGTTACCGTAAGCGGCGCCTGTTGTTGCAACGCTGCCACCATTTTCAACACCACCTGGAGTTGCTGCTGTAGCACCCAATGGATTATCTCTATGGTTTTGAAAAACAATGCCTGAGTTGGCACCATTCGCACCTGTGTAAGTATCGATGTTGCCTGCTGATGTAATCAACGCAAGTGTTGTTAATGAAGTTGAGTTTTGTGGTAGGTAAGTACTGATATAACCACGGCTACCCACGCCTGGAGCGCCCAAGTTATCACCAGCAGCAATACCGTAAACAACGTTTGTAAAATTTGCAGATGCAGAAAGCAATGACCATGCTTGAGCGTAGTCGCCTGATGTTAAATCCCAAGAAAATGTAGTGCCTTGGTTTGTTACACCACTATTTACAAATGATGTGCCTGACACATTGAACTCGCTGTAATTAATGCCTAAATCAAATAATGCAGAAATACTGCCTGATCTGTCTAAAACTGTTAATACAAACTCACCATTACCTGATGCTGTAGTATCAATCGCCGCTTGTGCTGGCAATGCCGCAGCCAAAACAGCTGCAACTGCTAATGCTTTAAGTTGAAATTTCATTTAAATCTCCCTATTAAAAACTAAAAAAATAAACTTCTGAAAACGCCCAACTGATTTCGATTAAGCGATGGTGCTAATTTATCGATTGTTTGTTACGCCCTAAAAATAAAATCTAGTCTGGGTGGACTAGAGCTTTTAAAAAGTCAAAAAGACTTTTTGCTGCTTTAAGTAAAAATGCAAAGCGACAAATTTACGGCGAAACTAACCTTAAATTTCCATTAAAAATTATGACTAAGGTGTGTGAACAGATAAGGTGGACATGTAGTCCGAACGGACTATATGTAAATGACAACTGTGTGTTGCGCACGGCAAACACAGCAATACAAAAACTACTTCATCATATTGATTAGGCCGAGCTTGGTGGCTTTTACTGCGGCTTGACCACGGTTTTGCACATCTAACTTGCGCAAAATATTTTGCACATGATTTTTAACAGTAAGCGGGCTAATCGCTAAGATGGTGGATATTTCCCAATTGGTTTTGCCCATTTGTACCCACTGCAAAATCTCCGATTCTCTGTCGGTGATTTTCTTTAATTCTTTATTGGGCTGACTGGTGAAATTGCTTTTAGTGGTGATAATACGCACCAGCGCACAGTGCAAATGCGGCATTATCAGCTCTAAAAATTGTGCTTGAATGGCATTTAATTGCCCAGAAATTCTGGCAAATACAACCAAAGTTGACACTTTGCTGTGATTATCGCCAAAGCCATGCACTACAAAATTCTTTAGCTCTGTAGCCTGCATAATGGCTTCGTCTATGCTTTGTACACTGAAATTGTTGTAATCGGCAGCGGCTAGGGTGTTGCAATAAAACAAAGGTAAGCGCATCTTATCCCAGCGCTTAATAGCCTGATTGATTACGCCATCAGCTTTTTTGACTGATTCATTAAAATGATTATCTTTAAAGTAGCGGGTACTAGCCGAATATTCAAAACTATAGTCTTCGTCATTTTCTAGCTTCACGCCAAAAATCATAATTTCATGATTAAGCAGATACTGAAAATTACCCTGCAACCAATTAAATAAATTAGGTCGATTGGTTACGCGCAATGAGTCTGCCATTAGCTCCATAAACACGATGCGCTGATCCTCACTCATCCCAAGATCGTGATTATTGGAGGTATCGTAATTTGAGCTAATAATAATGGTAGTGGCCTAACTATTTGAATTGCAGCTATTTTCATGGTGTTTAATGACAGCAAGATTAAACATATATGTCTGTTTCTTTACCGTTTTATAAAAACGGCTCAGTGGCCATTCAATCCAGCTTTAATATCCAAAATGTCATATTGCTAATAGATAATGACCGCATGAAAAAAACAGGTTTGTATGCGTTAAGCTTTTTATTTTATGTCGCCAGCGCCAGCGCAGATGTATTGGTGGATCTTGAAGATACAGATGAAATCAGCATTATGAATACGCAGCTGGATCATCGCTTTACGGTGAAAATTGCAGAGCCTATTGAAAGCAAATTGTCTAATTTGGCTGATGCAACTGCATCGTCTAACAAGGCGATTAAACAACTACCTTATCATGATGAAGTGTTGGCCGCCGCCGATATGACTTCAATTGAACCAGCGCTAATTCATGCGGTGATTACAGTGGAATCGAAGCACAATGCGCAGGCAAAATCGCACAAAGGTGCTTACGGATTAATGCAGCTAATGCCGGCTACTGCCAAGCGTTTTCATGTAAAAAATAGGCGTGATGTTGGGCAAAATATTTTGGCTGGCGCACAGTATTTGCGCGAGTTACTCACTTTATTTAAAGGCGATTTAAAGTTAACTTTAGCCGCTTATAACGCAGGGCCAGGTGCCGTACAAAAATACAAAAACAATGTGCCGCCATACCGCGAAACCATGCACTACGTGCCAAAAGTGCTTAAGTACTA
>JAZKDM010000194.1:14943-18104 GCA_040387535.1 Pseudomonadota bacterium
TCAGCATAGGCAGTACCATCTTTAGCCAAGCCCTCAGCACCGCTTTTTATATCAAAAACCATTCCTTCTAATGGCGGCTCTGGCGGCAGCAATTGCCATGTTTCGGTGCTATTGGTAATGGGGTCAATCGGCAATTCTCTGATGTATTTCTTCTCAACCAAATCTTCTAAAGTGGTGGGATAACGGCCGTTATCTGCATAATACTTATCAATACTTTCACGCAAGGTATTCAAATCTTGCTTCAAGGTCGCTTCTTTTGCGCGCTCTATGCTACTAAAGTATTTAGGTGATGCTAGCGTTAATAACAAGGCCAAAATCGCCAGTACTACCAGCATCTCGACCAAGGTAAAACCTGCTTTAAAGCCAAACCCTATTTTATAGCCAAGTCTGTTCACATTACCACTTTGCATAAGGCACACCGTTAATACCGATTTGCTGGCTTTGTGAATGCACATCATATACATCATCACCCGCCACTGGCTTAGCGGCGTCACTGGTGTAACTACGCAAACCCCAATTGTTGGGCAAGTCTTCTATTTCGGCGTTTTCAACTGGGGTCATTGGGTCTAGAGGAATGCGACGTAAGAATTTGAGTGTGCTTTTATTAGGGTCTTTTTCATTTACAACGCCATTTACCAATATTTCCAAATTAGGCGGGTAGCCACTGGCATCAATTTGTTTTTTAATGCGGCCATCATCTACCGCTTTTTTGTAGGCATCAATCGCCTCTCTAATTTGGCGCAAATTAGCGCGCAATTCGTTTTCTTTGCTGCGTTGCACCGTCATTTTCAGCATGGGCATCACCGCACTAGCCAACACCGCCACAATAGTCACGGTGACAATCAGCTCAATTAAGGTAAATCCTTTATTCTTTGCTCTCATGGCGTAACAGGCGGTGTCACCAAATCGATGGTGTCGTTAACTATGGGCTTGGTCTGCGTAGGCGTTACGCTGCCACCAAAAACAGGGTTAGGATTATCATCGATAGTATTAGGTATAGGCTCCACTGTTGGCGGCGCTTCTGTAGACGCGGGCTCTGCCGCTTGCGGCGTAACTGGCTCTACAGCGGGTGCAATTTCTTGATTATCGTTAAGCTGTAGCTGACGTAAACGCATTTGCTCGCGCATTTTTTCTTGCGGCGATTGTGCACCGTTGCTTGTTGGCACGGTAATCTGTGGCTTATCACTGATTAAAGTTTCGGTGCCAGACCAATACTCGGTAATCTCTGCTTGTGGTCGGGTGATGTTGCCAATAATTCTGGGGGTAATTGCCAGCACAATTTCGGTTTTACTTTTGCGGTCTTCTTGGTTAGAAAACAAACGGCCAATTAAAGGCAAATCGCCTAAACCTGGCAATTTGCTGGCATTTTTACGCTCATCATCTAATATAAGGCCCGCTAAAATTTGCGTTTCACCATTTTTTAAGCGTAATACTGTGCTGGCATTGCGTGTGCCAATGGTAAATACAGTGGCGCCATTTCGTGTCACTGTTCTTTCGCCTAGCGAGCTTACTTCTAGCCCCACTTTAATATTCACAAAATTATCCAGTGTCACGCGCGGCTCTACGTCTAGCTTTAAGCCAACATCCACATATTGTACGTTTTCAGATATACCCACGTTTGCGGTAGAAGTAGTGGTGATGATAGGCACTTTATCCCCCACCAAAATCTTAGCTTTTTCATTATTTCTAACCCTGATTCTAGGGTTTGATAACAAATTAACATCACCCGATGTTTTTTTAAAGTTAAGCGCAGGGTTCGGTGAAACGCCGATATTGGCCGACTTAACACCTTTTAATGACTCAAGTGTTAAGGCGTCTGGTGTCACCACCGCCAGCTGATTCGGGTACACAATGCCCAGCTCTTGCAAGCGACTGCGGCTTACTTCCAGCACTTCAATATCCAGCATCACTTCTGGGTCTTCTAAGTCATTAGCTGCAATCAACTTTTCAGCAATATGAATCACCTCTGGCGTATCGCGCATCACCAACATATTTAAGCGGTCATCCACAAAAATATCTTTGGTTTTAAGCATGGTTTTAAGCAAAGCCGATACTTGCTTGGCGCTGGTATTGGTTAAATAAAAACTACGAATCACCAAATCTTTGTAATCTTTAAATTTTTGCGGCGTGCTGGGGAACACCAAAGCGGTGTTTTCGGATAAGGCTTTTTTCTGCAAGCCATTGCTAGAAAGCACCAAATCAATCGCTTCATCGATTCTGGCTTTTTTAATAAAAATGGTCGCTTTGGTATCAGGCTTAATATCTTTATCTAAAATAAAATTGATTCCAGTGGCGCGCGATAATGCCTCAAACACTACTTTAATATTGGCATCGCGCAGCTCTAAAGTCACTGGCTTATCAAATGGCGGTTTTAAAACGGGTGGCGTTACTTTAACTGGGTTTAATTGCTGATCAATCTGTTTTTGCAACTCCACCGCTTCAGCTTGTTGCGGATCTTCCATCAGAATTTCGCGCACCACCTCTTTGGCTGGCGCCGCTTGCTTGTTTTCAACCAACTCACTGGCTTGCGCAAGCTTTTGCTCTTGCGCTTTTTTCTGCTCAATCAACTGTTTAGCTTTTGCCGCATTAGGGTCTTCTGGCAAAAAGCTCAAAATGCGGTCATAAATGCCAGCGGCTTCTTGGTATTGGCCTTTGGCAGTCGCTTGCTCGGCTTGAGTATTCAATTGCGTTACAGCTAATTCTTTGGTCACCAACAAATCTTTGCGTGCTTTTGTCGCCTCTGGCTTAGCATCGGCTATTTTTTGCACAGCAGCTACTTTGGCTTCTGGCGTAGGGCCTTGTGCAGGTGATTTTTCCCATGGTGCAAACGCGCAACTGCTTAATTGCGCGACAATCAGCAACAAACATAGCTTTTTTTGCGCATTATAAAAATATGGTTTCATGCTCATTCAAACTTCCTTTTACAAATTCATTTCAGCCGAAACTGGCGGCGCGATGTCGATTGATTTGGCTGATTTAGATAATACTTGCGGCAAATTAAGCGGCAGATAAGTCAGATGGATGGTGTCGTTTTCTTCACTATCCAATCGCCATTGCGCATCAATTTTTTGGCCTTTAATAGCCGTGTATAGCTTGCCGCCACGCATTAAAAATAGCTGCGTGCCTTTGGGTGAATCTTCTAACTTACCCATATAGGTAAA
>JAZKDM010000195.1:0-3674 GCA_040387535.1 Pseudomonadota bacterium
TTTGATACCGCGCGTAACTGCTTGATTGATACATTAGGCTGTGGTTTTGAAGCCTTAGATTACCCCGCTTGCAGGAAAATATTAGGCCCAGTGATTGCTGGCACTGTGGTGCCGAATGGCGCAAAAGTGCCAGGCACTTCTTATCAATTAGACCCAATTTTAGCCGCCTTTAATATTGGCGCGATGATTCGCTGGTTAGACTTTAATGATACTTGGCTGGCTGCAGAATGGGGTCACCCATCTGATAACTTGGGCGGTATTTTGGCAGTAGCGGATTACATCTCACGTAAAAATGTCGCTGAAGGTAAAGCGGCGCTGACTATTAAAGACGTGCTAACCGCCATGATTAAAGCGCATGAGATTCAAGGTGTATTTGCATTAGAAAATAGCTTCAATAGGGTTGGTTTAGACCATGTTATCTTGGTCAAAATCGCCTCAACTGCTGTAGTCACCAAGCTATTAGGTGGCAATAAAGAAGACATTATCAATGCCGTTTCTAACGCCTTTGTAGACGGTCAAAGTTTGCGCACTTATCGCCACAGCCCTAATACGGGTTCACGTAAATCTTGGGCGGCAGGTGATGCTACCTCGCGCGCCGTGCGTTTGGCCTGGATGACGATGCAAGGCGAAATGGGCTATCCAAGCGCGTTAACCGCCAAAACTTGGGGCTTTTACGATGTGCTATTTAAAGGTAATCAATTCAAGTTTCAACGCGATTACGGCAGCTATGTAATGGAACAAGTGCTATTCAAAATCTCCTTCCCTGCCGAATTTCATGCGCAAACCGCAGTGGAATGTGCCATTCAGTTGAACGCACAAGTGGGTAACGAATTGCAAACCTTAGAGCAAATCGCGCAAATCGATAAAATCGTGATCACGACACACGAATCAGCGATTCGCATTATTGATAAAACTGGTCCACTGGATAACCCTGCTGATCGCGACCATTGCATTCAATATATGGCAGCGATTGGTTTGCTGAAAGGCAATTTGGTAGCACTTGACTATGAAGATGCAGCGGCAGCTGACCCACGCATTGACGCGATTCGCGCCAAAATGATTTGTGTAGAAAAAGCTGAATACACCAAGGATTACCATGACCCAGAAAAACGCTCAATCGCCAACGCCATTCAAGTGTTTTTTAAAGACGGCACTAGCTCAGACAATATCGCGGTGGAATACCCAATCGGCCACCGCCGCCGCCGTGGTGAAGGCATCCCAGAGTTAGTAAAAAAATTCAAAGTCAATTTGGCACGCCGTTTTGATGCTAAAAAACAAGCGGATATTTTGGCTTTATGTTTAGATCAAGCCAAATTAGAAGCGACCCCTGTGAATGTTTTTGTGGACATGCTGGTTGTATAAATAGCCACCAAGGTAAGCGACTAATCTGCACCCTAAATTTAACTCATGCAAATTTAGGGTAAAATAGCGGTTTATTGAACCGCCGTTTGAAAGCTCAGAATTATGTTAGAAATGCAGTCGCTTACCACTCTTAATGCACTATCTCCACTTGATGGTCGCTACCAAACCAAATTAGACTCCCTGCGCCCTTATTTTAGTGAGTATGCGCTGATTAAACACCGCGCTTGGGTAGAGGTAGAATGGCTAAAAGCACTATCGGCCGCCAAAGATTTAGCTGAAATTGCGCCGTTTAGTGCAGAAACCATTCAAGAGCTAGATGCCGCCATCCTCAACTTTTCTGAGGCGGATGCTGCGCAAGTAAAAGCGATTGAAGCACGCACCAATCATGATGTAAAAGCTCTGGAATACTGGCTAAAAGAAAAATTTGATATCAATCACGAAATCAAAAAAGCCAGCGAATTCATTCACTTTGCCTGCACTTCAGAAGATATCAATAACTTATCACACGGCTTAATGTTAAAAAGCGCACGCGATACGGTGATGCTGCCATTTTTGGCTGATTTAATTGCGCGCTTAACTGAGTTATCACATCAATTGGCGGATCAGCCGATGCTGTCACGCACACATGGTCAAACAGCTTCGCCAACCACCATGGGCAAAGAATTAGCCAACGTGGTATACCGCTTGCAACGCCAGCAAAAACAGTTACAAAATAACGACATCCTAGGCAAAATCAATGGAGCGGTGGGTAACTTTAATGCTCACTTATCGGCTTACCCCACATTTGATTGGGAAAGTTTCGCCAAACACTTTGTAGAGTCCTTAGGTTTGGTTTACAACCCAATGACCATCCAAATTGAGCCGCATGACTATATGGCTGAGCTATATGACACGCTGGCGCGCATCAACACGATACTGATTGATTTGAATCGCGATATTTGGGGCTATATCTCTGTTGGCTATTTCAAGCAAAAAGTCAAAGCTGGCGAAATCGGCTCATCAACCATGCCGCACAAGGTTAACCCGATTGATTTTGAAAATTCAGAAGGTAACTTGGGTTTAGCCAATGCGGTGCTGCGCCACATGGCGGAAAAGCTACCAATTTCACGCTGGCAGCGCGATTTGACTGACTCTACCGTACTACGCAATATGGGTGTCGCATTTGGCTATACCTTATTAGGCTACGATTCTTGTTTGCGCGGTTTAAATAAATTAGAAATCAACGCCGCAAAATTGGCAGAAGATTTGGACAATAGCTGGGAAGTTTTAGCTGAGCCAATCCAAACCGTGATGCGCAGATATGGCATTGAGAACCCGTATGAGCAATTAAAAGAACTCACGCGCGGCAAGGGCGGCATTAATAAAGCCTCATTGCATACATTTATTGGCGGCTTGAAGATTCCTGCAGAAGCAAAGCAATTGCTGCTTGAAATGACACCCGCCAGTTATATCGGCAAAGCAGAAAATTTAGTAAAACGGATTGATTAACTTTCAGGAGTTACCGCGTTGAATACTGATAAAAACAATCCAAGACTTGCAGTATTAATTGATGCGGATAACACTTTTAAAGTCATTGATATTATTGATGAACTTTTTGAAGAAATATCTAAATTTGGTGATGCAAGCGTAAGGCGGATATACGGTGATTGGACACAAAATCAGCTAAGTCGCTGGAAAGAGGTGCTTCCAAAACATGCTATTCAACCTATGCAGCAATATGCCAATACCAAGGGCAAAAACTCAACTGATAGCGCGTTAATCATAGATGCGATGGATTTACTTTACACGGCTCCGCTAGATGGTTTTTGTATTGTTTCTAGCGATAGTGATTTCACAAGGTTAGCCATTCGATTTCGTGAATCTGGCAAACTTGTTTATGGCTTTGGTGAGCAAAAAACACCTGAGTCTTTAAGAGCCGCTTGCAACCAGTTTATTTATATTGAAATTCTTTCACAAAATAAATTGTCAGAGGCAATAGAATCTAGTGAAGAGAATATCAGCCTCAAAACAGATAAATCCAAACCTGCTTCAGAAGTTAAGCCAGCCAACATTCCAACAAATGAAAGCAGTTTGCTAACGCCAGTTGTTAAAAAAACATCACAACAATTAGCAATGGATACCAAATTAGTATCATTATTTCGCTCGGCAATTGAATCACTTTCAGATGATGATGGGTTTGCTAATACAAGTGAGATTAAAAAACATATCTTGAAAAACTACTCTGCATTTGATTCAAGAAATTATGGCTACGCTAAGTTTAGCGACCTAATTAATGCAATCGGATTATTTGAGCTTGATGCTAAAAAGCAACG
>JAZKDM010000196.1:0-2494 GCA_040387535.1 Pseudomonadota bacterium
GGTATTATATTACTGGATTCCCACTTTAGTCGGAATGACAATTGAGATTAAGTAAAATGGACATTATTTTTATATCTGAGCTAAAAGTTAAAACCAAGCTAGGCGTACCCGCCTGGGAGCGCATGGTGCCGCAAACTATTATTTTAGATATTGAAATTGGCTACGATTTAAAAGCGGCGGGAAAAAGTGATGCTATTAGTGACACTATTGATTATGGCGCTGTTGTGATGCGTATCCATGAAACTCTGCAAAAGCATAGTTTTCAATTGGTAGAGGCACTAGCTGAACATGTCTGCCAATTAATTTTTAACGAATTTGGCGCGCAATCTGCAAAAGTAAAAGTGGCCAAGCCAGCAATACTGCCAGGATTAAAGGCCTTGGGCATCATCATTGAAAGAAATAAAGACTAAATAAATCATCAAATCTTAGCTCTGCTCATATCCAATCAAGCCTAAGCACACTAATTAAAGCGCTATCTCGCTTTTTTCAATTGTAAAAAATCATTAATCCACCCATCTGGTAGCACCTAACTGATTGCTTTTTAACAGGCAATATGATTTTCTAACAGCATGTCTGATGAATTAGTAAATTGGGGCAAATCATGTCCACTGAAAGTAGCTCCGTCGAACAGCACAAAAACAAGCTGACTTTTCTTTTAAAAGTGGCATCAATTGTTGTCGCTTTGACAGCAACCATGTGGGCAATCTTCTTTGTTACCATTCAAGATTGGCTGGCAGCATTCACCGAGTTTATATTAATTGTATTGGGTTGCTTGGGATACACACAAACCAAGCACAACAATACTAAAATAATTGCGTATGTTTACCTACCCATATTATTTGTTGTGATGTGTTTTATCTGTGTATTTTATGACACACCCAATGCCATTGTATCGAGATCCAATAATCACTACTTTTTACCGATGGCTTTATATGCATATGTGCTATACCAAGACGAAAATCCATACTTAAAAATCACCGTCTCCGTCGTCATCTCATTAGCCTTCTTGCTTTTTGCCTGCACAAATTTTGGCATCGACCTTTCAACCATGACAAACGATCAAAGATTAGTTCGCGTTTGGGTAACCAACAGTGTGGCGCTGATTATGCTGGCTCTTGTGGCGCTGATTATGCAATCTGATTTTAAAGTGCGCCACACGCTTGAGCTTGAGCTGAGTAATGCGCTGCTAAAAGACGAGCTGAAGCTGTACTTCCAACCGCAGGTTGAGCAAGACGGTAGAACTATTGGCGCCGAAGCACTCACCAGATGGCGACATCCTAGTCTTGGCATTATTGCACCCGATGTTTTTATTCCCATCGCTGAAAAAAGCGATTTGATTCTACATTTAGGCAAGTACGCGCTAACGTCCGCTTGCCGCCAATTAGCCAACTGGGCACAAAGTGAGGCGACGGCGCATTTAACGCTGTCAGTCAATATTAGCGTCAAGCAGTTTCAGAGCCATGATTTTGTGCAGCATGTTGTGACACTGATTAATGAGACCAAAATTGACGCCCGCAAACTGCAACTGGAGATTACAGAGAGTATTTTTGCACACGATTTAGAAGACATTATGGTGAAGATGACGCAACTAAAAGCGCATGGCATCAAGCTTTCGCTAGATGATTTTGGTACGGGGTATTCTAGCTTGGCGTATGTGAAAAACCTGCCACTGGATGAGTTGAAAATTGATAAAGCGTTTATCAAGGATGTGCTGACCAATGTGAGCGCGGCTACCATCACCAAAATGATTATCTCGCTGGCGCATGAGTTAAATATTGCCATTATTGCAGAGGGGGTAGAAACCAATGAGCAACGGCAGTTTTTAATCGACCATGGCTGCCGCCACTTTCAGGGCTATTTGTATAGCACGCCTTTGCCTATTCATGAATTTAATGCGTTTGTTTTGGCAAAAGGTAGGCTTTAGTACATGCCTGCTTGTACGCTCGATGATGCAAGCAACCAGCGCAGCACTTGGCTACGATTTAAAATAAAAAAAGGATAGGGACCAAGTCATGACTGCTGAGAACAAATCCATCGAACAGTATAAAAACAAGCTGACTCTTCTTTTAACTGTTGCCTCCATCGTCATTACCATTGTCGCCATTTCATGGGCCGTTTTTTTTATTAAAATTCAAGACTGGCTTAGTGCCATCATAGAATCTACCCTCATTTTTTTAGGCTTCATGGGATATTGGCATACCAAGCACAACAATACTAAGATAATCGCGCATGTGTATTTCCCTCTACTGTTCATCGTAATGTGCATAGTTTGTATATTCTTTGATGTGCCAAATGCCGAAGTACAACGATCTAATCACCACTACTTTTTACCAATGGCTTTATATGCGTATGTGCTCTATCAAGATGAGCATCCTTATTTAAAAGTTGGCGCACCCATTTTAATATCGCTCGCCTTTCTGCTGTTTGCTTCCACACATAATGGCATTAATCTATCTGAGGTGACTAACGAAGATCGATTGACGCGCATGTGGCT
>JAZKDM010000197.1:0-7733 GCA_040387535.1 Pseudomonadota bacterium
AAACAACAAGGCTAAGTATGTAGAACTGTCTGTGGAGGATTTGCGGACGGGGGTTCGATTCCCCCCAGCTCCACCAAACAATAAAAAACCACCTTTTAGGTGGTTTTTTATTGTTTAAAACATAGGCAATGACTCGCTAATGTAGTTTTTAATTGACTTAGTTTCTGTGCTAAAAAGAAAGCTGCCCAGATAGATACCATGCTCTTTGATCTTCTTTATCGGCGATATTGCCTAAGTCGACATAAGCGGCGGTTAGGGATAAATATTTCACTGGAAACCAAGCGATAAATACGTCTTTTGCGTCCTCTTCTTTAAATACGCTTAAATTGTTTGGTCGGGCGCGATATTCGGCGCCGACTAATAAATTATCAGTCAGCATTAATGCAACAGAGGCGGCGGGTTGCAATTGATATTTGTCATGGTTATCTCCGCCAAAGCCCAACAAACCAAACTGATTGGCTTTTGTGGCTTGTAGCGTGGCATTAAGCAAAAGGTTTCTGCCAGCAACTGCGCCCAAATAGAGTTTGGTCGCCGATACATAAAGATCTACACCAGTTGCACTTTCGGCGCCTAAGGCTTTTGGTACTTTGTCAAAATCCACATTGTGTTTAATTTGCAGGCCTGCCGACACTTGTGGCACCCAAGTATCTTGATCGTAAACCGCATCGCCAAATAAGCGCACTTTTGCGCCCAGCGTATGCATGCGAATATGTTCATTTGGTACCGTATCGCTTAAGCCTAGGCGTTGATGACCGTATGAAATTTCAACACGATTGTTGAAACCTACAGCAATACCAGCTAAGTTCATATTAAAACCGCCATTGGTTTTGGCATGAGTATAAAAAGCCGATGCGCCTGTTTCTTCGCGCGTGCCGTAGCCTGCAATCAATGCCCAAGGCGTCAATCCGCCACCAGCAGAGCCTTCAATCTGCATGACGCCACCCGTTGCCAGTAAACGTTCTCCAGCCATTAGTGATGAGGAAATTATGGTTGAAACTAATAATATAAGAATTAGATGTAATGATTTTTTATGCATGTGATGATGAGTAATATTAAAAATTAGTTTTGAGTAAATAGGTTATATAGGGTATATTTTAGTTTATAAATTAACCATTTGAGCATTAATGTTTAAGTTGCAAGCAATAATTGAACCAACTTAACTAAACAGTTTCTCACATGCATCAAGTTGGGCTTTATTAATGTGAAATTTGGATTTGAGAATGGCACGGCTGACCATAAAATTATTTTTTTTGCTGATTGTAAGTGGCTTTGCTGGATGTGCCCATTTCTCTAATTCGTCAGTATTTAATTCATCTGATAGTCAGCAAGCAAGCCTGTTCTCACGTATAGGCGGTATGCCGGTATTAACTCAAATTACCGATGAGTTTATTGACAAGGTTGCCACTGCGCCCAGCACTAAACGCTCATTCGATGGCGTAAAACTAAAAGCGTTAAAAGAAAGCGTTGTGGCGCAGTTGTGCAAGCTAACTGGCGGGCCTTGCGTGTATGAAGGCGAAACCATGTTGAATTCTCATAAGGATGCAAAAATAACCGAAGCTGAGTTTGATGCTTTTGTGAGCATGTTTAGAGATACACTAAATAAGTATGTGAACACGCGCGAGAAAAACGAATTACTGAAAATTTTAGCGCCCATGAAGCGAGATATTGTGATGCCTAGCTAATGTTGAAAAGATTGATATATTTAGTTTTTGTTAGTCTTTGTAGCCTGCGAGTTCAAGCTGCAGATTTAACGGTTGATGTATTAGATACAACTGGATCGCCGATTGAAAACGCGGTGGTTTACTTAGAGCCAGAAAATAAAGCGGCGATGCAGCAGGCTACAGCAATTATTGAGCAGCGCGGCAAACAATTTAATCCCTTAGTGAGTGTGGTGCAGGCGGGTACTGATGTTTCGTTCCCTAATTTTGATAGCGTTAGGCATCATGTTTATTCATTTTCGCCCGCTAAAACGTTTGAGTTAAAACTGTATTCTGGCGTGCCAACCAGCCCTGTTAAGTTTGATAAAGCGGGCACCGTGATTTTGGGCTGTAACATCCATGATTATATGGTGGCGTTTATTCATGTGGTGGATACGCCATACTTTGCAAAAACCAATAAATTGGGCAAGGCGGTGATGCGCGATTTGCCTAATGGTAATTACACCTTAAAAGCTTGGCATTACGCTTTGGCAAAAGAAAAAGAAATTGTTGAGAAACCGGTTACGGTTAAAGAAACACAAAATGTTGTTATGCCGCTTTCATTAAAACCTTTTATGATTCCAGCTAAAAAATAAACTGTTTGATTGATTATCAACACAGATAAATTCGCCAATTAAAATGAAGTTACCTTTCCAAAGCTTACAAAGCCGCATTGTTTTTCTATTTCTCACTTTAATTCTAGTGGTGCAATTTATTGGTTTTGTTGCCATTTGGGTCAGTATTAACAAAAATGCGCGTGTTGCTATTAAAGAGCAGCTAGGCATTGGTGAACAGGTATTGCGCACGGTGATTATTAGACGCGGTGAAAATTTAACTTTAAGCGCACGTATTTTAGCCACCGACTTTGGTTTTCGTCAGGCCATTGCCAGCAACGATAGTGAAACGATTCAATCGGCACTAGAAAACAGCGGTAGCCGAATCGAGTCTGATGTCAATATGCTCTACAGCCCAGAGGGCGTCAGGCAAGTCGTTTCTGGTAGTTTACCTGCTAACATGATAGATGGACCTATTCATCGGCTAATTGAAACTGCTCAAGGCGGAGGCGAATCTTTTAATGTGGCGGTATTTGACGGCGTGCCATATCTGTTAGTGGCAGTGCCTGTAAAAGCGCCTTTAACCATTGCTTGGATTGTCACTGGTTTTGAAATTGACGATAGCTGGGCAAACCGTATCCAAGACGTATCGCTTTTGGAAGTCAGTTTCATTACTAAAATAAATCGTACGCCAAGTAGCCAGGCACAGTGGAAGCTGTCTTCTAGCACCATGAGCAAGTTGTATGCAGAGGATACGATTGCTGGAATACCCAATAATTGGGCACAAACTACCGATAAAAATGCAATGCCTTCTACAGTGCAGGATACTGAAGTATCTATTCAAGGTCTTGATTATGGTACGCGCTATGTTCAATTGCTCAATCAAGATAATCAAGTACTTATTGCGGTATTGCAACGCTCTATTGGCGAATCTATAGCGCCATATTTTAGTTTGCAACTGAATTTGTTGGTGCTGACAATTTTAGGTGCGTTTGTGTTTGTGGCAGGTAGTGTAATAACTGCAAAACGCATTACGCAGCCATTAACAAAATTGGTCAAAACGGCAGAATTGTTAGAAAAGGGCGATTACAGCAAGCCAATTTTATCAAGCAGTTCGGATGAAATAGGGCATTTAAGCCGCACCTTTGACCGCATGCGCGAAGCAGTCGCGGAGCGTGAACATAAAATTAGTAAGTTGGCGTATTGGGATGAGTTAACGCAACTGCCTAATCGCGCATTTTTCACTGATCAATTGCTTAAATTTAGTGAAAACTACCAGCAAAATCAGCAGACTTTTTCTGTGTTAATGATGGATTTAGATCGCTTTAAGCATGTGAACGATGTGCTAGGCCACTCTGCGGCTGATCAACTATTAATAGGTGTGGCAGAGCGCTTAAAACAAAGCTGCAAAAGCGAGACCGATGTAGTGGCGCGTTTGGGTGGTGATGAGTTTGGCATTATTTTAGCCAATACCGATGCCGAATTGGCGCTGACGGTGGCAAAGCGCTTGCAGTCGGCGCTTGAAACGCCAATCGCGCTTAATGATTCGTTTGTGGATTTGAGTGCAGGTGTGGGTATTGCCAATTACCCTGAGCACGCAAAAAATATTGAAGTATTGCTGAGCCGTGCAGAAATTGCCATGTATGCCGCCAAAAATTCGGCTGGCAGTGTGGCTGTGTATCATAGTGGGTTAGACGTTGCCAATGAAGAGAACTTATCGCTAGTGAGTGAGATTAAGGTGGCGGTTGAGCAAAATCAGCTTTGCTTGTTTGTGCAGCCTAAAATCGATTTTGCATCTGGCAAATTACTGGCGGTAGAAGCGCTTGTGCGCTGGAATCACCCAGAGCGCGGCATGGTTTTCCCAGATATGTTTATTCCCTTTGCAGAGCAAACTGGGCATATCGGCAAAATTAGCTATTGGATGCTGTCAGAAGCGGCAAGGTACGCCGCTATTTGGCAAAATCAAGGTTTGGATGTGGCGGTGGCGGTAAATCTTTCGGCCAGAGATTTAATTGATATTGAATTGCCGCACAAACTCAAACAAATCTTAGATGAGCATCAATTAAAGGCAAATTCTATCTCATTAGAGATTACGGAAAGCAGCATTATGGATGACCCTGAGCGTGCGCTTGAAACCGTTGAGCGCATTGCCAAAATGGGTATTCAGTTATCGATTGACGATTTTGGTACGGGTTATTCATCATTGGCTTATTTAAAACGCTTGCCAGTGAATGAGCTTAAAATCGACCGCTCATTTGTGATGAATATTGAGCGCGATCAAGATGACGTAACGATTGTAAAATCAACCATTGAGCTAGGCCATAACTTGGGCTTAAAAGTGGTGGCAGAAGGTATTGAAAATCAAAAAGTGTGGGATATATTAAAGCTGATGGGCTGCGATTATGGGCAAGGCTATTTTATGAGTAAACCAATGGCGGCTGATAAACTGTTTGATTGGACAGAGCAGTGGGCTATGGATCACCTTAACAAGAAAATTGCTTGATATTCAGAAAGTTAAGTAAAAGTGCTGAATAGCGCACGCAGCTAATTTTTTATTTTTAAGTTTTTTGTTTTTCGCCAATATGCGCTTGGCCACGTTTTTTAGCCAAAATCACCTGTTTTTGGCGTTCAGTTAAGCTTTTCTTTTTGTCTTCTGTGAGTGAATCGTAACAATGTGGGCAACTAATGCCAGCCGTATATTGCGGCGATTTTAGTTCTTCAGGTGAAAGTGGCATACGGCAGGCGTAGCATTGGTCAAAATCGCCAACTTCTAAACCATGCTTAACCGCCACACGCTGATCAAACACAAAACATTCGCCTTGCCATAAACTGGTTTCTTCTGGCACCGTTTCTAGGTATTTTAATATGCCGCCTTGTAGGTGGTACACCTCTTCAAAACCTTGTTCCAACATATAAGATGATGCTTTTTCGCAACGAATACCGCCTGTACAAAACATGGCCACTTTTTTATGTTTAGTTTTGTCTAGGTTTTGCGCGATGTATTCTGGAAACTCTCTAAAGGTTGTCGTTTCAGGATTAACAGCACCTTTGAAAGTGCCAATATGCACCTCATAATCGTTGCGCGTATCCAGCAAAATCACATCAGGGTCGGCAATTAGCGCATTCCAATCTTCTGGCTTAACGTAAGTGCCCACGGTGTTATTCGGATTAACACTGGGTACGCCCATGGTGACAATCTCTTTTTTAAGCTTCACTTTCATGCGATAAAACGGGTGCTCATCGGCATATGATTCTTTATGCTCAAGATTAGCAAATTTGCCTTCAAACATGGCATCGGTACGCAAAAATTGCAGTACCGCCTTAATATCGTCTGGCAAGCCAGCAATGGTGCCGTTTATGCCCTCTGCTGCTAATAAAAGCGTACCTTTAATATGATGCGCGTCACAAGCAGCATGGATAGGCGCTTGTAAATCAGCGTAATTGGGCAGGCTAACGAATTTATACAGGGCGGCGGTAAGATATTTTGACATTTTACAAACAGGTTTAAAGCAAAAGTGGCATTTTAGCACTTGCAGCCAGTTTAGAAAAATAAGGGCTATTACTTAAATGTGTAAAGGGATGGAGTTTAAATAAAAGGTTTATGACTTATCGCTATCGGCTTAAAACTAAAATCTCGCCGTTGCCGTTGCAGGCTAAATCGCCCGCAAAGCGTTGAACACGCTGGCTTTTAATAATATTGAAGTGGGTGGGAATTGTTTTGAATGAATTAAAAAGTAGCGCCAAAAATGGCAAAGTGTGTGTGCCGCAATCTTGAATGCTGGCATGTAGTTTGGGTGTTTTAGTGAGCAAGATAGTGCCGCGCTTCATGGCAAAACCCACATAGCGGCCAACGCTGCAGTAAATACCAATGGTGCCTGCAATCATGCGGCTACCGCAATAGTCGCCGGCGTTGCCATCAATCAAAATCAAGCCGCGACGCATTTGATCGCCTATGCGGTCTTTGGCATTGCCATGACAAATAATCCTACCGCCACGCATCTGGCAGCCTAAAAAATCGCCGCAATCATTTTCAACTGTGATTTGTCCGCGCGTCATTTTATGTCCAATATAATCCAGCTGGCAGTTAGAGTTTTTGAACACAATATCATTGGCATCTGAGCCAGATATTTCAAAATAATCACCGATTTTGGGTGAGTTTTTAATATTCAGTAGACTTAAGTTTTCGATTTCCGCAATCGATAGATTGGCTAGATTGTTAGGCGTTAACAGACGGCAATCAATCGGCTGCGTTAGGTTTGGTTTAAGGGTTAAGGTAAGTGCACTCATGAGGACTTACCCATAATTTCGTGCAATTTAAAATGATGTGGGCCAAGTTTGCCGCCATAATTACCGGCTGAAATACGCTTTACGCCACTTTGTACACCTAAATCGCAAATGGCTTGAATGCCAACGCGCATCGATTCTGCAATATCAGCAAACGTTAGCCCATCAATCACAATTTCCATCACGCTTTCAATGTCATCGCTTAATTCCGACTTCACCAAGCCTTTTAAAGTAGGGCAAAACGCATCGTTGGTGCTGGCGAACATTTTGGGATATTTGCTGCCGACTTTAGAGCCTGACCTAACAACCCCGCCAGGGAATGGCATGATGACATTAGGCATTTTTTTCATGGCTTCAATCGCAGTTTCGGCCGCGTGTAAAGCGGCAGGCTGAGAGGTGGCTAAAATCAAAAAATTACCACCACCAATGGCGCGCACCATGCCTGTGCTTTCTTGCGTCAGAAACTCACCATCCATCACAGGGATACGCCAGTAGCGTATTCCATTAATTAGTTTAGATGTTTGATAGCCATCGCCAAAATAGCGCAGATGTCTGCCTAGGCTAATTTGGTCTACATCTACGCCTGCTTCTATCCCTGCAAATGCGGCGGCGGTAGGGCAGGTAAGAATACATTGCCCCATGCGTGTTTCAAGCTGTTGCATTAACACTTTGCTACCCATGGCAAACATTAAAACGCTCACACCTGGCCTGCCATCTGGCGTTTCGTCGCTGCATAATTCGCGCTCAATGCCCGCCTCAACACCACAGCCAATTACACTGGTGGCAAAGCCTGTCATGGCGTTGGCGGCGTGGTAGGCCCACTTTAAATTAAGCGCGGTGATGATGACGCGTGTGCCGCGCATATTGAATGCTTCAGCAAAGGTATCGTCAATAAGAATGCCATTAATTTGCATATAAACTTTGTAAAAACATTAGGCGGTTTCATCCGCCGACACGATTTTTCCAACCCAAGTGTCAATATCAATGACACCTGCTTTTGCGGCTTTCTGTGCATCGCTTTCAGAAATCACATCTTGCACCAAATCTAGCTGTTTCCAGCCTGCCAATGGCGTTTCGCAATGCGCACGCGGAACGTATCTTGAACTTCTTACTTTTTCATATTTTGGAATATAGCGTGGGCAGTTTTGCCATAACTCAGACAGGGTGACAGTCACTACAAATTCAGCTTCTTTATAAT
>JAZKDM010000198.1:0-5941 GCA_040387535.1 Pseudomonadota bacterium
AGCAGCTACAGAAATGCGTTTTGGCTTTGAAGTAACAATGTACGTAATGAACAAGTAATAGATTCACCGAATAAAACAGCCTACTTAGAAATGAGTAGGTTTTTTTTCGTCTGTCATTTTAGTTCTGCTAATTAAGTTTTGTGTACTCATGTTAATTTAATAAAAATTATGTAAGAATGCTCCTACAGCTTTAATTTTCGCTTCTAATATTTAAATATTATGCTTTTACTAACTAACTAGATGTATTTGGATTATTATGAAAAAACGCACTAATAAATTGTTAGAGAGCGCTGTAATTAAAGGGCTGGAATTATCTGTAAAAGGTGATAATTTTAGCGCAATGAGCATTATGAAAGATCAAGGCGTTCCGAACTCAGTCATAGCACGTGTGCTTTATCAACACGATCAGATAAGAAGTTGTGATTTATCAGTTATTCAACAATTAACAAACTAAGATTTGTTGTCCATATATTCTCAGTTTTGCATGAATATCGGGTTATATTATTACATCCTCTGATTAGGTAGTGGTGCCGGGTTAGATGTTAAGAAACTTGATGGTGCTACTTTAAGTAAATCTTTTGCAAGCGCATGATCAGCATTTAACCAGCTAATATAGTCATTATCATTTAACACAACGATAGAACGCTTTTCATCATTAAGCTTATGGAAGTGCTTCATTACAGGATGGCCATCAGCATTTATGGTTAGCATAGAGAAAGAAAATATAATTTCGCCAGTCTCTTTATCAATCCAGCGCTCCCATATTGAAGCGACTGCAATAGGCTCTGAATCTGCTCGCTCAATTCCCCATCTTACAGCTTTGCCAGTTTCCCAATTAGGTTCATAGAAGTTTTCCATTATAGCTAAACCGAATTGACGCTTAACCCATGCGTTTTTATAGCTAGGTTTTTCTGCAACGGTTTCACTTCGTGCGTTGTACGTTTTCGTGCCATAACGTTTATCTTTCGCCCAGAAAGGCCTTAACCCAAATTCGGCAAGCTCACACTTAGGCTGACCATCTTGTAAGTAGATAAAAGGTGCTGGATAGGTAGGATAGACTTCAGTGCGCCATTGTGCGTCTGGTAAGTCTGTATTAAAGTTAGACTTAACCCAATTAGCTTTGCTGGGTTTGATTGGGGAGTAGTTGCTGCACATAAATCATTATAGAGTTTGTACAATTGATTGCAAAAGCATAACCAATAAAAACCACTGCTAGGGTGGTTTGAATATATTAATTTATAGTTTGATTTAGTGTTGGCAGCTTTTTGAAAAGATTGGTAAGCAATAGAACATCAGCAAATCTACTGATAATTAAAGCTTCTTGACTGGCTCTTTGAGGATTAATTCTATCATCAATGATTACTTTAATAGGTATAGCCATTTGAGACCTAACTCCCCTTATGTCTGCCAGCTTTTTAACTTCCGCAGCTGTAGATTGTGGATGAGATGATACAACATCGATTAACTCTCCCATTAGAAGAAAGTCGAAAGTGTTATCTCTGCCTGAAATACCATTTAACTTTTGTTCAAACTGAATCTCTTCTTTAGGGTTAATTTGCCTTAAATACATTTCAACTTCAGCCACCAAGGTTGTAATATCGCTAGAAATTCCAACATTTTCAGATTCCCAGTTAGCAATATTAATGATTGCATTTAGGGTTTTTCCAAATCCTTTTGCAGCTTCATTAATTGGAGTTATATAAGATATTTCTCCGTCGTCTGACAAAGAAGCCCCAGCCTCGTTTACTATTTTCTCTATTGGTTTTATGCATCTTTTCGTTCTGAAATGAATACCAGAGCCTGCCATGTGAAAAATGGTTGTACCAGCATCGAAAAACCGCAACAACTCTTCTCCAACCTTTTCAGCGTAAATAGATATACCGTTACCATCAAAGTATTGAAATGGCGTGTTTATGCAATGTATGACATTGCCAGCACTATCTGGCAAATCAATGCAATCGAACCCGAATGATTTAATAATTTCGCTACTACTCATGATATGGCTTTAATGTAAATACCAATGGGTTTTCCAAAGGTTCTTCAAATATTATATTAGTCTTTTGTGAAAAGTATGCAAGGCATTGTTCAAATGTCTTCGGATAACTGTTATCAAAATAGGATTTAGAATTACCTATATGTTCATGGGGCCAGTTATGCTCACCTTGATTGCTATTTGGTGGAAGCATTAGATCGAGCTGATAAACTCTACGTGGGACTTCATATTCTGTTTTAAAAATAACCATCTTAATACCAATAAAAGCAGGTTTTGAACGCTCCATAACAGAGATTTCAATAGTTAAAGCACGTTTGAATTCACCTTCAACAATTAGGCCACTGCTAAAGTGCCAATATGATTGTTTACCGTGTCCTTCCATTCTGAATGGTTGAATTGGGCAAGTTTTGGATATTGCTAATATAGCAATTGACTCAGCTTCTGGTAAATCAAAATTATTACCCATCAATAACCTTCCGTTCAGATCAATCTTTAGCTACCTTTTTAGCAAGGATTCCTTTAACTCATTTATTGCAGCATTATTCGCTCTTTTTTCCTGAAATCCCAAGGTGCAATTGGGTTGTTTTCCAACCACAATCCATGCTTACTTTGTTGAGCTAAATATTCCTCTTGCGCGTATTTAGACCTATCATCAACGTCCTGCTCACTTTCGTACTTCTTATAATGCCAAGCTAACCCACGCTTGATTTGCTCAAGGTTAGCATCAAGACCTTTAAATATAACTTTACCTACTATACGCGCATATCTATCACGCTTGTTATAGCCCACTGTGACTACTTGACCAGCCAACATATCGGAAAGTGATTGTTTTGAAACTTTACCGAAAGCCTGTTTCTTTTCAGGTGCATCAATACCACTTAGTCTAACTTTATATTGGTCTTTATTGGCATCTAGTAAGGTGATAGTGTCGCCGTCATTTACTTTAATCACCTCCCCAATTAGCTCACTAGCATTAACATTTATAGTAAAAATTAGGAGTATGCATGTAATTAGCTTATTCATATTAATAGAGCTTTAATTTTCAATTATTCTTAGATGCTAAATTAAATCTAGGAGGAACCGTTACAGGTAAATCGTTCCAGTCTGTGGTGTAGTTAGGAGTTTTTAAGTCTCTTTTCATTAACCAAGATTTCTTGGTGCCCTCCGATGCAAGCTTGACATTATTTTGTGGGAATTTTTGATTTATATTATCCATCGTTTCCATGAGCTTTTGCGAGCGATCATTCCCACCTGTAAATCCAAATATATCAAGCTGCTGCCCGCTTTCGGGTACTAAGTTACAGAGCATCACTCCCGATTTTTGATAATAGATACCTTCACTATAAAGCTTCTTTAATACCCATAAAGCTGCATTTACAAGTTGCATCGTATTATTTGTAGGGGAAGGCAATCCTAGCGTGTGGCTAGCTGCGTAATAAGGCGCTTGATCGAATGGACTGTTTTGAATGAATACCATGATAGCGTTAGTGTAAAGATTTTGCTTCCTGAGCCTTTTACAAGCGTTACTGACATGGTAGCTAATGGCTTCTTCAAGCTCTTCTAACGTTTCTACACGCTTACCAAAAGAGCGTGAACTCATGACCTGCTTAGATTCAACAAATGTTTCCTCAATTTCTAGCCAAGGTTCACCGTTAAGCTCTTTCACAATTCTCTCAAGCACAACACCAAATTCGTCACGAATACGCTTACAGTCCGCACGTTTAAGTCCTAGAACTGTTTCAACACCTAAGTTATTAAGCTTCTCATCAATTTTCTTACCCACGCCCCAGACTTTTGATAGGGGTAGTATTTCCATTATGGAATCTATTTCAGATTCAGACATGGCAGTGAGGTCGCACACACCATTAAATTTATGCTGTTTTTTTGCAATATGGTTGGCTAACTTTGCAAGTGTTTTACTGTGTCCAAAGCCCACACAAATAGGTAAACCTGTCCACTGTTTAACAGTATCTTTAATGATCCTGCCATAATCATTTAGATCATTTGTCATACCAGTCATATCGAGAAAACACTCATCAATTGAGTAAACTTCTAATCTGGGTGTAAATGGTCTTAGCGTTTCTACAAAGCGGTTGCTCATATCCGCATAAAGTTCATAGTTAGAACTCAAAGCAATAACACCCAGCTTTAAAGCTTCTTTTTCAATTTGAAACCAAGGTCTACACATATACAAATCAAGTATGGCTTTAGCCTCTTTACTTTGAGCTATAACGCATCCGTCATTATTGGATAAAATTACTACTGGTTTACCCCTAAGCTTTGGCTGCATAACTTGTTCGCACGATGCATACATACTATTTACATCAGCATGACCAAACTTTTTTTTAAAGGGGGTTAATAACATTGGTAACTACCCCTTCAGTGACTAACACCTGACCTTCTTTAAAAGTTATTGGAGGGTAACTCTTTGATTCATTCCTAGACCGCAACTCCACAACGCCCATAAACTTGTAAAACTGTTTGACCACATATTCATCATCAACAATCGCAATTACTATCTTTCCACTTCGGGTGGTAATGGATTTATCGACCACCAATAAGGCACCGGGCATAATCCCCGCATCAATCATTGAATCATCGTCCTTGCCTACCCACATAAAAACTGTAGAAGCTGGATTTTTGATAAGCTTTTTATTAAGGTCTAGTTTTTCTTGTTCATAATCATCAGCTGGTGAGGCAAATCCTGTAGTGCGACCCGCGGAGACTTTACCGATATAAATAGGCAGCTCTAGCAATGTTGGATTCTCTGATGGTAAAAGGAAGTTGCCCGAGGGCTTAATAGAGGTGCTTGTACGCTTATTCTTAAAATCTTCTAGGTAGGTTACAACACTAGACTTAATACTATTTGGGATTCGCACCAATGATGTTGGCTCCCCGTAAGGGCTAGCAGGCACTTTGCGCCCTGCTCCAATTCTTTTTCCGCCACGAGGCATAACAACTCTTTGATTAGTGTACAGTAATCAAAGATAGCACAAAATCTCAATTTTAGTAAAGGGGGTTTACATGTGTTAAGCGTCTAAATTTTATAGTGGAAATGAAAGAGACACATCGTACCTACCACACCACCTCCACCTAAACGGTCCACCCACCGTACCCTACCCCCCGTATACAAAGCGCTAGATACAAATACTTAACTTACTAAAGGAATTTTATGTCGCGCAAACATTTCAAAGCAATAGCCGATGCAATTCGAGAAAATATCAAACTCAAAAGCCAACGAGAAGAAGTTGCTAAAGCATTAATATCTGCTTTAAAGGACAGCAACCCTCGCTTTGATGTAAGTAAGTTTATGCTTGCCGCACTAGGTGAGTAAAAGACTTTGATTACAAGCCCGCAATGCGGGCTTTTCTATTTTAAAGCAATATTAACTTGTTTATATGTACGCAAGTTATTGATTTATATAGTATTTTTACTTTACAATTGTTCACTTCTTTGAGATAATAGTACATCGAAATTCATTCGATAAAGTGGCGGAAAAGACGCTAAGACGTCCAAACCGCCTAACCACATAAAACTATTTAGGAGTTAAACATGGCTACAATCAATCATACAGAATCATTAAACGAGTTAAAAGGCTTACATCTGCATACAAGCCACATACTTCAATATGCAACACTTAACGATGAGGACTTACTTAGTGCGGTTTGGGGACGTAACATTAACGATTTAAGCCTTCGTGATCAGTTACTACACGAGTTAGCCATTAGATTTGAACTTAAAGTTTTTGGATCTTGTTAGAAAATTAAGCCCCTCTTTGGGGCTTTTTAAATATCGGTAGTAACGTAAGGAAGATGGAAAGTTATCCCGAGTGTTATCCCGAAATGAAAAAACCAGCTTTTTGCTGGTTTACTTGATTCATAACTCATTGATTTTATTGGTCGGGACAGCAAGATTCGAACTTGCGACCCCATGCCCCCCAGGCATGTA
>JAZKDM010000199.1:0-5487 GCA_040387535.1 Pseudomonadota bacterium
TCTAATGTGAAATCGCCCTCACCTGCACTTACCCATTTAACGGCTTCTGTACTGCCTGCGCGGCGTGTTATTAAGGTGACTTTATCGGCAATAATAAAAGCTGAATAGAAACCCACACCAAACTGGCCAATCAAATTGGCATCTTTCGCCTCATCACCGCTTAAGGCATTAAAAAACTCTTTGGTGCCCGATTTGGCAATCGTACCGATATTGGCAACGACCTCATCGCGGCTCATACCAATACCGTTATCCGAAATGGTGAGTGTGCGCTTGGCTTTATCAAAACCAATTTGAATTTTTAGCTCACTGTCATTCTCATACAGCGCGCCATTGGCTAGCGCTTCAAAGCGCAGTTTATCGGCCGCGTCCGATGCATTAGAAATCAATTCGCGCAGCACAATCTCTTTGTTGCTGTACAGCGAATGAATCATCAAATGTAATAGTTGCTTTACTTCCGCTTTAAATTCCATTTTTTCAGCTTGTTGAGTCGCCATATTTTTCCTCTAATTAAATGTATGAACAAATGCATTAAACATGTCTTAATGTTGGGCTAGGACGCCATATTTCAAGCGTTATGGTTTGCAATTTGAACTAATTAATTTTTGTTAATCCATCATATTGTCATCTTGACTACAAGCAAATATGCTATAAAAGCATTATGCAAAACGATAATATTATTTCTAGCGAAACCCTGCTAGCCGCGATTGATTTGGGTTCTAACAGCTTTAGGCTTGAAATTGGGCGCTATGAAAAAGGTCAAATTCAGCGTGTTGATTACCTAAAAGAAACAGTGCGCCAAGGTGGCGATTTAGATGAAGAGCGCAACCTAAAACCAGAAGCGATTGAGCGCGGCCTTAAATGTTTGGCGCGTTTTGGTGAAACACTGAAAGGCTTCCCCAAACAGCATGTGCGCGCGGTTGCTACCCAAACTTTGCGCGAAGCTAAAAATCGCGATGAGTTTTTAAAGCTGGCAAAAAAGGCACTGGGCTTTGAGGTAGAGGTGATTTCGGGTGTTGAAGAAGCGCGCTTAATTTATCAAGGTGTGAGCCGCTTATTGCCGCAATCCGATGAAAGACGTTTAGTGATTGATATTGGCGGTCGCTCTACCGAGTTTATTTTGGGGCAACATTTAAACGCGCAAACCACCGATTCCACACGCGTTGGCTCTGTGGCTTGGTCACTTAAGTATTTTGCCGATGGTCAATTAACCGAACGTAATTTGCAGCGCGCTGAAATTGCCGCTGAATCATTTTTAGATGCAGTAGCGCCTATTTATCAGCGCAGTCATTGGGATGTTGCTTACGGCGCATCAGGCACCGTTGGTGCAGTAGCCGAAATTCTAGGTTATGCTGGATTTGATGCCGATAAAATTACCCGCGAAGGTTTAGCTTGGCTACGCAGTCAGCTCATTAAAGCCAAAACTGCCGACAGGCTAGATTTAATTGGCTTAAAGGAAGACCGCAAAGCGGTCATTGGCGGCGGCTTAAGTATTTTGATTGGCATCTTTGATTTACTTAAATTAGATACCTTGATGGTAGCCAAAGGCGCGTTGCGTCATGGCGTGCTATATGACTTGATGGATGATGAGGTGGATGCGCCAGAGGATTTATGCGATGCGTCAATTTCACGCTTAACAACCCGCTTTGGCGTTAATAAAAAGCATGCGCATAATGTAGAAAAAGTGGCGCTCAGTTTTTACGATGCACTGCGTCCAACATTGCAAGCGCCTAATAATAATTCAGCAGAATTTAGCCGTGCCGAGTTAGGTAAGCCAAGACAGATATTAGGCTGGGCCGCACTCTGCCATGAAGTTGGCGCAGCTATATCGCATAGCGAGCTACACAAACATGGCGCTTATATTTTAGACAATACGGAGCTGATGGGCTTTTCACAAAGTGAGCTACATAGCTTGAGTTTATTGGTTTTAGGGCATTGCGGAAAACTTAAAAAATTAGAAATAGACTTTGATGATGACCGTTTTATTATCAAATTACTGGCATTGCGTTTGGCGGTGATTTTCTGCCACTCGCGCAATATGCCTGTATTAAAAAATATTAAATTAGAACGCGCTGATAGTATTTTTATGCTGAGCCTACCAAGCGCATGGCAACAAAGCTTCCCTCAAACCTGCTACTTGCTGGAAGAAGAGATTTTAGCGTGGCAAAAAACCAACTGGAGCTTAGTTGTTTCTACGCCAAATTAAGTCATTTTTATGACAAATTTATGACTTAAATAGTTGATTTAATGTATTAAAATATTTGACACGCAAATTAAACAGTATAAACTGTTTACACCGTTTTTAAATTCGATGTGTTGATTCATTTAAAAACAACTTTAAAGCTAACTAAAAAGAGGAGTTTATTCATGTCAAAAATCTCACCGATACAAGCACAGGCGCTTGGTTTAAAAACAGCAGCACCAAAACCTGCCGCTATAAAACCAGCCACCAAAACAGTCACTAAAGCGGCCGTTGCTAGCAAACCTGCAGCTACTAAAGCAGTGGTTAAACCTGCGGCTACAAAGCCAGCTGCTGCAAAACCGGCAGCCAGCGTTTTAAAGTCTGCAAAAAAAGTAGTTAAAAAAGAGACCAAAGCAGATGACAAAAAACCGAAATCGGACAAAGTTAAAATGGAACGTGACAGCTTTACTATGCCTAAAGATGAATACGCGCAAATTGCTTTGCTAAAAGCGCGCTTAACGTCAATGGGTCAGCCAGCCAAAAAAAGTGAGTTGTTGCGTGCGGGTATTAAACTATTAGCGGCGATGAGTGATAACACTTTAAAAACAACCTTGGCTAAAATTCCAGTGATTAAAACGGGCAGACCTAACAAGAAAGACTAATCTACAAGCATCAAAGCTGAAAGTTTATTTATAACAAACTGGGCGTTTGCAAGGTGTAAAGCTTGTAAAAATCTAGTTGTGATGAAGTTTCAGAAGAATGACGGCGCAGCCACCATACTGCGCCTTTTTTTACGCTAATGGCTTGTGTCTTGGTAACATCTACTGCGCCTTGCTCAAACAAATGGGCCAACAATTCACCCAGCCATGGTTGATGTCCAACGATTAAGATGTTTTTGTGCTCTTGATATTGCGCTAACGCGCTTAAGATATCGGCCAAGTTGGCGCCTGGTAGTAATGCATTATCTAACTGAATTTTATAATGCATTGCTTCTGCCGTTTGCACCGCGCGCACCGCAGGACTGCACAACAAAAGCGTGTTTTTTGGTAAATGTTGTTTAAGCCAACGGCCCATACGCTTGGCTTGCAGATTGCCTTTAGTCGTAAGTTGGCGTGCATTATCTTGCTCACCCAATTCAAAATCCGCAAGTTCTGCCTGTGCATGACGCCACAGAATGACGTTATCAAAACTAAGATGAGGCGCACGCATGACAGCCATTTATTGCGCGGTGTAAGTTTGTATATGCGTTTTTTGCGTGCTGAGTTTTTTACCAGCCGTGCTTTCTGCAAATAACTGCTTATATTGCCCATCTTCAGTCAACACCCAAGCATCTTCTGTGTCGTCCAAATAAGGTAGCAAGCACTCTTGCATCACGCGCGTTTGCATTTGCGCGTCTAAAATGGGCCATGCAATCTCTACGCGACGCATCATATTGCGGCTCATCCAGTCGGCGCTAGATAACCACATACGCTTACTGCTTTTGCCGTTAACATTATCAATTTCAAAGTAAAAAATACGTGAGTGTTCTAAAAACCGCCCTACAATTGACCGAACGCGGATGCGGCCTTCTACCCCAGCTACATCAATCGGCAAAATGCAGGCGCCGCGAATAACCAAATCGATGGTAACGCCTTGCTGAGCCGCACTAATTAAGGCTTTAACCAGTACATTATCGGTCAGCGAATTCATTTTTGCCACAATTTTAGCTTTGCCGCCTAGTACACAAGCGCGTCTTGCGGCGGCAATTTGGCGCAGCATAGTGGCCTGCAAATTAAAAGGTGCCACCAATAATTGTTGCATGCGCGGTAGGGCAATTTGGCTGGTTAAATGCCTAAACACATATTCAATCTCGCGCGTGAGCGTTAAATTGCTGGTGAGCATGCAGATATCGGTATATAGCTTGGCAGTATTGGCGTTGTAATTGCCGGTTGAAACATGCGCGTAGCGTTTAATGCGTTTGCCTTCTTGGCGCATCACCAATAGCATTTTGGCATGCGTTTTTAGACCCACCATGCCGTACACGATTTGCGCACCAATTGCTTCTAATGATTCTGCCCAGTTAATATTGGTTTCTTCATCAAAACGCGCTTTAATTTCCACTACAACCAATACTTCTTTGCCGCGACGCACAGCCTCTTGCAACAAATTAAGCATGCGCGTATCGCTGCCTGTGCGGTAAATGGTTTGATGAATCGCCAATACTTTTGGATCATGCACCGCTTCATGCAAAAATTTGATGACCGCATCAAAGCTTTCATAGGGCCTGTGAATTAATACATCACCCTGCTGAAGTTGGGTAAAAAAAGATTCGTCATGCTTGAGTTGCTTTGGCCAAACTGGCTTAAATGGTGTAAATGCCAAATCGGCGCCAGTTGCATCAACGCCTTGCGCTAAGCCGGTTAATGAAATCAAACGGCCTAAATTAACAGGGCCTTGTACTGGGTAAAGCGACGCTGGCGTTAAGTTGAATTCTGCCAGTAAAAAATCGGATAAATGTGCAACACAGCTTTGCGATACTTCTAAGCGCACCGCTTCGCCAAATGGACGTTGCGCCAGCTCCTGACGTAAAGCCTTAGGTAAGTCGCTAATATCATCTTCATCTAACGCTAAATCAGAATGACGCGTTACCCTAAATTGTGAGTAACTTAATATGGTTTGTTGCCTAAATAAATCAGGCAAATGTGCCGCAATAATACTGGTTAATGTCACAAATTGCTGCTGCGTGCCGCCATTATTAGGCAGCTGAATTACCCTTGGCAACACGCGCGGTACGCGGATAATATTAATGCGTTGCGCGCTATCAGGCTTGTCTGGTGCTAGCTCTACAATAAAGTGCAGTGCTTTACTGGCCACTAAGGGAAAAGGGTGTGAACGGTCTAGCGCTATCGGTAATAGCAGCGGCTTAACATTGTCTTCAAAATATTTAGCTACCCACTTCTTCTGCAGTTCAGAACGCTCATGCCCAGCGATAATATCCACACCAGATTGTTTTAATGCCGGCATTAACTCATCATTAAAAATGGCATATTGGCGATTGATAATGGCGTGCGCTTTTTCTGAAACCGCATTAAAACTGTGAATCGATACCGCACCTTTTTTAAGATTGCGCTGCATGGCATCCAATTGCGCTTCCATACGCACTTCAAAAAACTCATCTAAATTGGATGCAACAATACACAGAAACTTTAAGCGCTCTAACAGCGGATAATCTTGGCGCTGCGCCAAAGACAAAACACGTTCGTTAAAACTTAAGATACTTAAATCGCGGTCTAGCAGTTTTGGGGCAGTCATTATCATAGGTGATTATC
>JAZKDM010000200.1:0-3816 GCA_040387535.1 Pseudomonadota bacterium
CGGCATTCGCCAAGCGGTTTAGCAACGGCTGCAAAGCTTTGTACGCGCCCTTCCATACTCATAAATGTGCCTGATGTTTCGGTAAACGGCGCAATTGGCAGCAACACATCAGCATTTTCTAGCGCTTCTGATTTAAATGCTGTTAACGCCACAACGCATTCGGCTTGAGCCATAGCGGCTTTTGCTAAGGCGGCATGCTGACAATCTAATTCTGGTTCAACATTCAATAATAAATAGGCTTTGCGTGGCACTTCTAACATAGCGCGCGCATGCATGCCTGTTGCATTTGGCATCACGCCCATCAAGTGCATACCTGTGCTATTAGCCGCCGCTGGCAATATGCCACCTTTGGCGCCACAAATACCGCCAATGGCTTCCATCATGCTATACATTTCGGTAAAACGTGGGTCACTTAAGCCCATATTGCCTAAGAAAATACCGATTTTTGGCGCAACCAAGTCCACCGTACCGTTTAAGCCTGCCAAACCCGCTAGGCTTTCAGCCATGGCTTGCGTGTTTGGGCGCACTTTAATGGTTTCTAGTAATTCGTTAAGAGATGGCGGTAAACATAAAGACAAACGTTGCAAGCCAGACATGGCTTTTAAGATTTGGCCCAGCACATTCACCATATCATTCGGACGCACAATCACTTTATGTGCAATCTTCATAAGTGGATCATTATCTAGCGGACTAACGATGGATAATTCCGCACCATTGGCAACCGCTTTGCGGAAACGTTGCGCCAATAATGGATGCTCATTGCGTAAATTAGAGCCGATAATCAAAATGCGATCTAACTCTTCAATTTCTTGAATATTACAACCCATCCAAGGCGTTCCAACGCGTTTGCCATCTAATCTAAAATCGGTTTGGCGTAGGCGGTAATCCACATTGCCACAGCCTAAACCATTAGCTAATTGCTTGATTAAATAACCTTCTTCCATCGTGCTGTTTGGTGAAACCAGCACACCTAGCGAATCAGCACCATGCTGATTAGTGATATCTTTAATCTGACCAGCGGCAAACTCTAAAGCCGTTTTCCAATCGGTTTCTACCCATGCACCATTATGCTTAATCATCGGCACTTTTAAGCGGTCTGGGCTATTTAAACCAACGTATGAATATCTATCGCGGTCGGACAGCCAGCATTCGTTAATGCTTTCTTTTTCGCGCGGTAATACACGCATCACTTTATTGTCTTTTACATGCACTTCAATATGCGAACCCAAACCATCATGCGGCGCAATACTGGGGCGACGTGTCAGCTCCCAGCTACGTGCAGAGTAACGGAATGGTTTATTGGTAAGTGCGCCTACAGGGCACAGATCAATAATGTTGCCGCTTAATTCTGAATTAACCGATTTATCGACATAAGCCGTGATTTCGGCATGTTCGCCGCGACCAACAAGGCCCAGCTCTTGCATGCCGCCTACTTCTTTTAAGAAGCGTACACAACGCGTACATTGAATACAGCGCGTCATATCAGTACTAATCAGCGGACCGATATTTTTATTTAAAACAACGCGCTTTTCTTCTGTATAACGTGAGCCGCTGGCGCCATAAGCCACGGCAATATCTTGTAAATCGCACTCACCACCTTGATCGCAGATTGGGCAATCTAATGGGTGGTTAATCAGCAAAAATTCCATCACGCTCTTTTGTGCTTCAACCGCTGATTTGCTGCGCGTGAAAATCTTCATGCCGTCTGCTACTGGCGTAGCGCAGGCTGGTAAAGGCTTATTAAATTTCTCAACCTGTACCAAACACATACGGCAGTTAGCCGCTACCGACAATTTTTTGTGATAACAAAAACGCGGAATTTCAATGCCGACATTATCGGCGGCATCAATGATGGTGCTGCCGTGTTCGACTTCTAATGGTTTGCCGTCTATTTCAATATTTAACATATGCTATTTACCGTCAATCATCGACTTACCATGCTGAATATAATACTCAAACTCTGGCCTGAAATGCTTAATAAAGCTTAATACTGGCGTTGCTGCTGCATCGCCCAAAGCGCAAATTGTGCGGCCTGAAATATTATTACTAACATCCGTTAGCAAATCTAAATCTTCCATTTTGCCTTTGCCATCTACAATACGGCTAATCACGCGATACACCCAGCCAGTACCTTCGCGGCAAGGTGTGCACTGACCACAGCTTTCTTCATAAAAGAAATAACTTAAGCGTTTAAGCGTTTTAACCATGCAAGTGGTGTCATCCATCACAATCATGGAACCCGCGCCTAAGCTAGAGCCCGCCTTGCTTAAACCATCATAGTCCATGGTGGCGTTTTGAATCATTTCCGCTGTCATTACTGCCGTAGATGGGCCGCCAGGAATCACCGCTTTTAATTTGCGGCCTTTCCAAATGCCGCCTGCCAATTCTAATAGTTCAGCAAATGGCATGCCCATGTTCACTTCGTAATTGCCTGGTTTTTCTACATGACCAGATACCGAGAATAACTTGGTACCGCCAGAATTAGGTACGCCCAAATCGGCAAACGCCTGACCGCCATGCTGCAAAATCCAAGGAATACTGCTGTAGCTTTCGGTGTTATTAACATTGGTTGGCTTACCAAAAACGCCATAACTAGCAGGAAATGGTGGCTTAAAGCGTGGCTGGCCTTTTTTGCCTTCGATTGACTCGATTAATGCGGTTTCTTCACCGCAAATATAAGCGCCATAGCCATGTACCGCATACAAATCAAAACTAAAATTGCTGCCAAATAAGTTTTCACCTAAGTAGCCAGCCGCTTTTGCTTCATGCAACGCCGCTTCAAAAATATCGTAGTCTTGCCAAATTTCGCCATGAATATAGTTATAACCAACACGCGCGCCTAAGGTATAAGCGGCAATTGCCATGCCCTCAATTAATTGGTGCGGATTGTAGCGAATAATATCGCGGTCTTTAAAGGTGCCTGGCTCGCCTTCATCGGTATTACAAACCAGATACTTTGTGCCGTCGTAATAACGAGGCATAAAACTCCATTTAAGACCAGTCGGGAAACCCGCACCGCCACGGCCGCGTAAATTAGACGTTTTGATTTGCGCAATAATATCGGTGGCTTTTACTTTTTCGGTAACGATTCTTTTTAGCTGCGCATAACCGCCGAGCTTAATATAGGTTTCTAATGAGGCTGGATTTTTTTCATTTAATGAACGTAAAGTCAGCAAAGTTTGACCTTTTAAATCGGTCATCACAGGTTGTTTATTTGTGGCTGCCACTATTTTAGCTCCTCTAAAATAGCGTCGACTTTATCCACTGTTAAAAATTCATGCATGGTGTGATTATTTACAATCAATAAAGGCGCACCGCCGCAAGCACCCATACATTCGCCCTCTTTTAAGCAGAATTTTCCGTCTGGAGTCACTTCATTAAAACCCACACCCAGCTTAGTTTGCAAGTGATTCACGATTGAATCAGAATCGCGCAACATGCAAGAAATATTGGTGCAAATACTGATCTTGTATTTTCCAACTGGCTGCAAGTCATACATATTATAAAAAGTCGCCACTTCCATCGCCGCGATTTCAGGGATGCGCAAATACTCAGCCACTTCTGTAATACTTTCCTTTGAAAGCCAGCCACGCTCTGTTTGCACAATACGCAACGCACTCATCACTGCCGCCTGCCGTTTATCGGCGGGGTATTTGGTGAGTTCGTAATCTATTTTTGCTATGGATTCAGTACTAAGCATAACTACCTATCAATTTCGCCAAATACAATATCTTGTGTGCCGATTATGGCTACCAAATCGGCAATCATATGGCCTTTAGTCATTTCATCTAATGCCGCAAGATGCGGGTAACCAGG
>JAZKDM010000201.1:0-3264 GCA_040387535.1 Pseudomonadota bacterium
CTTAAACCAGCATAGCCGTCGCCTGCAAATAGGTTTTTGCCATCTTTCCATACAGATTGGTGAACGTGCATACCAGAACCGTTATCGCCAAACATTGGTTTAGGCATAAATGTCGCTGTTTTACCGTAAGCATGAGCTGTATTTAATACCACGTATTTAAGGATTTGAGTCCAGTCAGCACGTTGTGTCAATGTGGCAAATTTAGTACCAATTTCACATTGGCCAGCCGTTGCCACTTCATGGTGATGCACTTCAACAGGCACGCCCATCGCTTCTAAAGTTAAGCACATAGCAGAACGAACGTCTTGTAATGAATCGACTGGTGGAACTGGGAAGTAACCGCCTTTAACAGCTGGACGATGGCCTGTGTTGCCGCCTTCAAATTTCTCGCTTGATGACCAAGCCGCTTCTTCTGAATTGATTTTTACAGAGCTGCCGTGCATATCCACAGACCAGTTGATTGAATCAAAAATAAAGAATTCTGGCTCAGGACCAAAGTAAGCCGTATCGCCTAAACCACTGGCTTTTAAATAAGCTTCAGCGCGTTTTGCCAAGCTACGTGGGTCACGGTCGTAACCTTTGCCGTCTGTTGGGTCAACCACATCGCAAGTTAAAATCAATGTTGGCTCGTCCATAAATGGATCGATATTTGCTGTTGATGCGTCAGGCATCAATTGCATGTCAGAGGCTTGAATGCCTTTCCAACCAGCGATTGAAGAGCCATCAAACGCATGGCCTTCAGTAAATTTTGATTCATCAAACGCTGAAACAGGCACAGTTACGTGTTGTTCTTTACCACGCGTATCGGTAAAACGAAAATCAACAAACTTGATGTCGTTTTCTTTTACCATTTTCATTACATTTGCAACTGACATTGATCTCTCCTAGATTCTAAATGACGGACTTTAATTGATGCGTAACGATTAGTAATTCGTTGGGTAAATTGTATGGCTTAAATTGTAGGTTCAAAATACCCCGTACAATTTGTACACAAACTTTTAACAAGGTATTTTAGCAGGAACTGTGCCAGCTAAAAATAGCAAAAAGTCGCTTTGTAGCATTCACTTAGCAAATAATAACAAAATAGGGCGCACATTTATTGAGCATGCAAAGTTATTTTGCACCAATTTAGTGCAAAATTAAATGCTGACAAAAGTGCGCTAGAAAGCATCCCGTGGATATTAGTTTTTCGCGCTATAATTTATTCAAATTTTTTCAGATGGAAAATTGCGATGCAATTAATTACCGAGCTGTTGAATATAGCCAAACAGCGTGCTGCCACCAAAAACTTGCCTTATGCTGGTGAATTAAGCCCGCAAGAGGCTTTTGCCATCTTGCAGCAAGATAAAAATGCCTTATTAATTGATGTGCGCAGCCAAGCTGAGCTGGATTTGGTTGGACGCGTGCCAAATGCGCTTCACATTGAATGGGCGTTTTATCCTGGCATGGTGGCTAATGCCAATTTTGCCGCGCAATTGCAAAGCCAAGCTAATCAAGATAAAACCATTATCTTTATGTGTCGCACTGGCGGACGTAGCCACAACGCGGCAGTAGTGGCGCAACAATTAGGTTACAGCCAAGCTTACAATATGTTGGAAGGCTTTGAAGGCGAAGCCAATGCTTTAAAGCAACGTACATTAATTAACGGCTGGAAACATGCCAATTTGCCGTGGACTAACTGATTCATGACAGATAAGTATGCTGTGATAGGTAACCCTATTGGACACAGTAAATCGCCCATTATTCATGCGGCGTTTGCTAGGCAAACTAATCAAGATATTAGTTATAAAGCAATTCTTGCCCCGCTAGATGGTTTTGAAGCAACTGTTCAATCATTAATTGCGCAGGGTTATAAAGGCGCTAATGTCACTGTGCCATTTAAGTTTCAAGCTTTAAACTTAGTTTTACCTAGTAATCGTGCTTTAGATGAGGTGGCGGTTAACACACTTAGCTTTCTGGGTGGTGAGATCCGTGGCGACAGTACTGATGGCACGGGTTTAATACGCGACATTAAACAAAATTTAGGCATCACGATATCAGGTAAGCGAATACTTCTTTTAGGCGCAGGTGGCGCGGCAGAGGGCGTATTGCATCCGCTGCTTAATGAAGCGCCGAATTCGCTGGTTATTGCTAACCGTACACTAGATAAAGCGCAAAGTATGGTGAAAAAAATATTGGCTAATCATGCATTCGTAGTGTCAGCTAATGCATTCGATGATATGGCAGATGCGCAATTTGATATTGTGATTAACGCCACATCTACAGGCCTAACCGATACCGCCTTACCTATCCCAAGTACTATCTTTGCAAAGAACTGCCTAGCTTACGACATGATGTATGGCCGCGAAACGCCTTTTATGGCACAGGCTAGAGCAGCGGATGCGCAAGTGGCTGATGGCTTAGGTATGTTGGTGGAGCAAGCGGCAGAAGCATTTTATATTTGGCGCAAAGTTAGGCCTGATACGCAGCCAGTTATTCAAATGGTTAGAGCGCTGCAAATGGAAAAATCTTAAGTGCTACGCTGGCTATTCAACAGCAAACCTAATGCAAAGGCACTTGGTTTTTGGGGATATTTCAATCGCGCTATCGTCGTATTTTTGGCGTGGCTAGTTTTATATCAGCTATGGGTTTTTTTGCATATTTGCTGGTGGATTAAGTTTAACCCAAGCTCAAGCGCATTTATGGAAGATAGGCTGGCTATTATTCAGCAAACCAAGCCAGATGCCGAGTTAAAACATAAATGGGTGGATTATGCAAAAATATCCACACACCTAAAACGCGCCGTTATTGCCAGTGAAGATGCAAAATTTAAGCAGCACGAAGGCTTCGATTGGGAAGGCATCGAAAAAGCCTATGAAAAGAATATTAAAAAAGGCAAAATTGTCGGCGGCGGCTCAACCATCAGTCAGCAATTGGCCAAGAATTTATTTTTATCCAGCGGGCGCACGCCTTGGCGCAAAGCAGAAGAGGCCGTGATTACCTTAATGCTAGAAAAAATGCTCACCAAGCGCCGTATTTTAGAGATTTATTTAAATATGATTGAGTGGGGCAATGGCGTATTTGGCGCAGAAGCGGCTGCTAAACACTATTTTAAAACCACAGCAAAAGGCTTAGGTAAAACCCAAGCAGCTAAACTGGCAGCCATGATCCCAAACCCACGTTTTTATGATGATCACCGAAATACACGCTATTTAAACCGTCGCACTGCGACTATACAAGCTAGAATGCGGCTGGTAGAAGTGCCATAAATAGAAGCGATTGAGT
>JAZKDM010000202.1:0-4350 GCA_040387535.1 Pseudomonadota bacterium
TTCATTTGATGCCTTAAATCATACAAGTTGAATGGGAAATTAACACAGTTAGCTTGTAAAAACGTAACAATCAACTACGCACTTTGACGTATTTCAATCATCCTCAAGCATCACTAATCTACACATATAGAAAAACTCATTGAAGTTTTTGATTCAAGAGCTTTCTTTGAAATATTTTAAGACTTTTAATGCGAACGCCTAATAAGCGAACTCGGTAATCAAACCTAAAGTTAAGCTGAATTCAAGTAGGAGGATATAAATGAAAACATTAGTTAAATTAGATCTTGATAAAAAACCTTGGGAACAAGACGGCCAGATTCATAACCGTTGGCACCCGGATTTACCGATGATTGCCATGGTAAAACCAGGTGATGAGTTCCGTGTGGAATGTATGGATTGGACGGGCGGCCAGATTGGCAATAACGACAGCGCTAACGATGTACGCGATGTCGATTTGACGCAAGTGCATTATCTAAGCGGCCCAATCGGTGTTGAAGGCGCTGAGCCAGGTGACCTGATGGTGGTGGAGATTTTAGACGTTGGTACTTTTGAAGAGAGCCAATGGGGCTTTAACGGCATTTTTGCTAAAGAAAATGGCGGCGGTTTCTTAGTCGATCAATATCCAGAAGCGCGCAAATCGATTTGGGATTTTCACGGTATTTATACCACTTCGCGTCATGTACCCAATGTGCGCTTTGCCGGCATTATGCATCCGGGCTTGATTGGCTGCTTGCCTTCAAAAGAGCTATTAGAGAAATGGAATAAACGTGAAGGCGATTTGATTGCGACTGAGCCTGATCGCGTACCCGCTTTAGCGTTACCGCCTAATCCTAATTCGGCTGTGATGGGCAAAATGTCTGGTGATGCCGCTAAAAAAGCCGCGCTTGAAGGTGCACGTACAGTGCCGCCACGTGAGCACGGCGGTAACTGTGATATCAAAAATCTAACCAAAGGCTCAAAGGTTTATTTCCCTGTTTATGTAAAAGACGGTGGTCTTTCAATGGGTGACCTGCACTTTTCACAAGGCGATGGCGAAATTACATTCTGCGGCGCGATTGAGATGGCTGGCTATTTGGATATCAAAGTGAGCCTGATTAAAGACGGCGTGAAGAAATACGGTATTAAAAACCCGATTTTTGAACCGAGTGTACTTACGCCCACTTACAAAGACTACATCATTTTTGAAGGTATTTCAGTCAACGAGCAAGGCAAACAGCTTTACTTAGATGTGAACGAAGCGTATCGCCAGGCTTGTTTGAATGCTATTGAATATATGAAGAAATTTGGCTACAGCGGCGCGCAAGCGTTGTCGATTTTAGGCACAGCGCCAATCGAAGGGCATATCAGCGGCATTGTGGATATTCCTAACGCCTGCGCGACTTTATGGCTGCCTACGGAGATATTTGACTTTGACATGAAGCCAAATGCAGATGGGCCAAAAGTGATGGTCAAGCAGGGCATTGATACGGCTAAAACCAGCTAAGTCAAAAGCAGATAAGGAGTGTAGCCATGCCAGTTTATGAGTACGAATGTGATAGCTGCGGTGTTTTTACAGCGCTTAGAAAAATGAGTGAATCTAGTGCGCCAGCAGCTTGTGATGAATGTGGTTGCGAAAGCCCGCGAATTATGTCTGCGCCGCGCTTGGCTGTGATGGATAAATCACAACGTGTGGCACATGAGCGTAATGAAAAATCTGCGCATGACCCAAAAGTCGCTAAGCGTTCCAGTTGCGGTTGTACTGGATCGCATACCTGTAAAACCAGCACCAAGGTGAACCAGGAAACAGGTAGGGCGGCTTTACAGATGCAAACCAAAAAGACCGCAAGGCCTTGGATGTTATCGCATTAATGATTTTAAGTAGTTTAGTTTTTAAATTTGGCATTTTAAGTTTAATAGTGAAGTAAAAGTTGTATTTTTTTAATATTAGGAGATCGTAATGAGTACTTTAAATAGACGTGGCTTTATGAAAGCGAGTGGTGCTCTAGTTGGCGCGCTGCTAGCGGCAGGAATAATGACAACCAACGCATTTGCTGCAGATTATCCAACAGCAAAAGTGAATACGACCGGCTTGGCAGTGACGGATACCGTAGTAAAAGTGGGCATCTTGCATTCAGCCACAGGCACTATGGCCATTAGTGAAACAGGCTCGATTCAAGCGGAAAAATTAGCGATTGAGCAAATTAACGCCATGGGCGGTATTTTGGGCCGCAAGATTGAAGTGATTCAAGAAGATGGCGCATCCGACTGGCCGACTTTTGCTGAAAAAGCCAAGAAATTACTGGCATCAGACAAAGTAGCTTCTGTCATGGGTTGCTGGACATCTGCTTCACGTAAAGCGGCCTTGCCAGTGTTTGAAAAAGAGAATGGCTTGCTGTTTTACCCAACGTTCTATGAAGGTTTAGAGCAATCTAAAAACGTGTTCTATACAGGCCAAGAAGCGACACAACAGATTCTTGCTGGTTTGGATTGGATCGCCAAAGAGAAAAAAGCGAAAACGTTTTACTTGATCGGTTCTGACTACATCTGGCCACGTACTTCAATGAAAATTGCGCGTAAACATATTGAGAAAAACCTAAAAGGCTCAGTAGTTGGTGAAGAATACATTGCGCTAGGTGATACACAATTTGGTTCTGTGATTAACAAAATCAAACTGAAAAAACCAGACGTGATTTACGCAGCGGTAGTGGGCGGCAGTAACGTGGCTTGGTTTAAACAGTTAAATGCGGCTGGTTTGAATTCATCTAAACAAACGATGTTGACGATTTCAGTGACAGAAGATGAAGTATTGGGCATTGGCGGTGAAAACTTAGCTGGCTTCTACTCAGCGATGAAATATTTCCAATCTCAAACCAATCCTGAAAACGTTAAATTTGTTGCAGCCTTCAAAAAGAAATACGGTAAAGATGCTGTGATTGGTGATGTAACACAAGCCGCTTACTTGGGCCCATGGTTATACAAAGCTGCTGTTGAGCGTGCTGGTAGTTTTGATGTAGATAAAGTACAAGCTGCATTGCCTGGTTATGTATTTAAAGACGCACCAGAAGGTTCAGTAACAGTGGAAAAAAACCATCACTTAACAACCAAATTGCGTATCGGTGAATGGCAAAAAGATGGTCAAGCTAAGGTGGTTTACACCTCTGGCTACATCAAACCAGATCCGTTTCCAAAAGGTTATCAATAGTCTAGTAGTGGTTTAAAGCGCTAGTGATTTAAAGACGCGGCGGCTTAACAATAAGCTGCCGCCGTCTGCGAGTAAGTCGGTAATTTTCAGTAGTAGCTATTTTCTAGCAGTAACTTTATTAAGTTCCAATTAAGTAGGAGGCCGTATGTTTGGATATTCAATGGCAGATATGGGCAATATTATGGTGATGCAAGGCTTCTCTGGCCTGAGTATGTTCACCGTATTGCTGCTGATGGCGTTAGGGCTTGCCATTATTTTTGGGCAGATGGGCGTGATTAACATGGCGCATGGTGAGTTTATGACCATAGGCGCATACACAACAGTGATGCTGTCAAAAGTGGCAGCCACGTATGGATTTGTGAATTATTATTTTCTGGTCGCCATTGTGCTGGCCTTTGTTCTAGCCTTTGCGCTGGGGTACTTTGTTGAATACATCATGATTCGGCATCTGTATAAACGGCCTTTGGATACCTTATTAGCAACATGGGGTTTGAGCTTGGTGATGCAACAAGCATTTCGTTCCAGCTTTGGCGCGAAAGAGGTGAGTGCTGAACTTCCAGAATGGATGTTAGGCTCATTCAAACCCACACCCGATATTGATATTCCGATTAACGGCGTTTTTGTGATGGTGCTGGCTTTATTGGTAACAGCTGGTGTGTATATCTTTATGTACCGCTCACGCTGGGGTTTAAGGGTGCGCGCCACGGTGCAAAATCGTGTGATGGCAGGTGCGGTTGGTATCAATACCAAAAAAGTGGATCGCGTCACGTTTGCCCTAGGTTGCGGTATCGCAGGTATCGCAGGTGCAGCGTTTACAACGATCGCTTCTACAGGGCCAACCACAGGCACGTTATATATTGTGGATAGCTTTATGGTCGTGGTTTTTGGCGGCGCAGCCAGCTTGATGGGTACCATCGCATCAGCCTTCGGTATCGCCCAAGCACAATCCATCCTTCAGTTCTTTATGACCAGCTCAATGGGCAAGGTTTCTACTTTGCTAGTGATTGTGGGCATATTGATGATGAAGCCAGAGGGCTTGTTTGCTTCCAAACTTCGTAAGTAATTAAAGGGAGAATTAACGTGAATGCATCCTTAAGTAAATTAGTTGGCGGTAAGCAGGGCGCAATCGGACTCGCATTATTAGCCGCCTTGATATTCGTTGTGTTGCC
>JAZKDM010000203.1:0-1745 GCA_040387535.1 Pseudomonadota bacterium
TCAATTTGGCTAATTTAGCATCATGCTCAGGTACTTTAATTTGATTCACGATATTACCATCCGCCAAATTTTCTAGCGTCCAGGCCAAGTGCTGTGGGTCGATACGCGCCATGGTGCTGCATTCGCACACCACATGGCTCATAAACTGCACCAGTTTGCCTTGCGGTTTCATTTGATCTGCTAAACGATTAACTAAGTTTAGCTCTGTGCCTACTAACCATTTAGTATTGGGCGCTGCTTCACTCACGGTTTTTAAAATATATTCGGTAGAGCCCACAAAGTCTGAATTTAAGCACACTTCAAACGGCGCTTCAGGGTGTGAAATCACAATGCCATCAGGATGGTCGGCACGGAATTTGGTGATATTTTGCAGCCTGAACATTTGGTGAACAGCACAGTGGCCTTTCCACAGCAATATCTTGGCATTCTTGATTTCTTCAACTGTCAGGCCGCCCATTGGCTGGTCAGGGTCCCAAATCGGCATTTGCTCTAATGGAATACCCATTTTGTGGCCAGACCAGCGACCCAAATTTTGGTCCGGGAAAAACAATACTTTTTCGCGCTGTTTAAAACTCCATTCTAGTATTTTCGGCGCGTTGGTGCTGGTGCATACAATGCCACCATGCTCACCGCAGAAAGCTTTTAGATCAGCTGCAGAATTGATGTAGGTAACAGGTGTGATGGTTTCGTCAAAATCTAGCACCTTGCTTAATTCGCGATAGCTGCGCTCAACTTTAGCCAAGTTTGCCATATCGGCCATGCTGCAGCCTGCGGCCAAATCGGGAAGCACAACTACTTGCTCTGGACGGCTTAAAATATCGGCTACTTCGGCCATAAAATGCACGCCCAAAAATACGATAAATTCGGCATCTAAATCGGAGCAGTAGCGCGATAATTTAAGTGAATCACCAGTGAAATCCGCATGCCGATACACCGCCTCGTTTTGATAATGGTGGCCTAAAATCACCAAACGTTTGCCCAGCTTATTGCGCGCGGCAATAATACGGCGCTGACAATCGGCGTCATCAACCGCTTGGTATTTTTCAAATTTAATCGGAATAGATTTAAGTGCTTCAGTTTGCATATGGGTTTGAGCTTGAAATGCTAAAGTAGTTTATTTTATAACTTTATAATTGATAAAGCGAACGCGGTGATTGATAAAAGTTGTTAGCTACAAGATTAGGTTGTGTCGTTCGCCTAATCTTTTAAGCGCATCAATATTAGTCCAAGAGAACACCCGATTCGCCGCCTCGCGCCAATCTACCCATTCATAGCGTATATGCTCATCTGGCGCTAATGTAATCGGTAAAGCTTGCGGTAATTCAAGGCCAAATAAATGCTCAATATTTTCCACCACGCCCGGCGCATAACGATGCCGCCAATGCGGGTAAATTTCATATGTGTTGCTGGCTTGCCAATCTTGTAAATCATATTGATTGGTATCTAAACCCGTTTCTTCCAGCACTTCGCGCATTGCAGCTTGTTTAGGCGTTTCACCCACTTCTAGGCTACCTGTAACGGATTGCCAATAACCTGCCTTGTCGGCACGTTCCATAATAAGCACTTGTAAATCTTTGGTATGAATCAGTACAAGGGCTGAAATAGGGGTTTTAAACACGGGGTTTCTTGATTAATTAAGTACTGTCTAGACTATTTCTTAGCTTGCAAAGTTGCGTTTGCGCTAGCATTAACCAAATTTTTTGGTAATTGAAACACCACGCTCTCAATCACGCCGTGCAGTTCTG
>JAZKDM010000204.1:0-2748 GCA_040387535.1 Pseudomonadota bacterium
GTAGGCTTGCGTGATTTGTGCGAAAAAATTCATGCTGTTTACAAAGCTAACGATGTGGCCAAGCTAACCACTGAAATGTATTTATCAGACATGGTCCCTGCCATGAAACCCACTGATGCTTTCGCTAAAATGGCTCACCGCAAAATTGATCGCGTAGCGATTGATGATTTAGAAGGTCGCATCACTGCGGTGCTGTTAACGCCCTACCCACCTGGCATTCCATTACTGATTCCTGGTGAACGCTTCAATAAAATTATTGTGAATTACCTAAAATTTGCGCGTGAATTTAATGAAAAATTCCCTGGTTTTGAAGCCGATAATCACGGTTTAGTAAAAGAAATAGTAGATGGTAAAGCAGTGTATTTTGTTGACTGTGTCACACAAAACCCATAGCACAAATAGTATTAAGCCATTGTAAAGAATAGTTAATTCGGTGTAGCCCAGGCGAGCTATTTGTATTCGGGAATCATTTGGTTAAAGTGTGCTCACCTTTGACTCACTTTGATTGGGATACGCCATGTTAAAAAAACCTTTACTTTCAGTTGCGGCACTATTATCAGCAACCGTGTTATCTGCTACGGCTCAAGCTAACACAGTTGACTTCAGTTATGTTTCACCTAATACCACTGTTACAACAACTGTATCGGTTAATAACAGCCCACTCTACACTTATATGGGTAGCTATAATCTTTCAGCCTCAGATGTGCCTGGCACGTTGGTTGGCTTCTGCGTTGACCCATTTCAATTGGCTTCTAGCACTCCTAGCGCGTACGAAAGCAGTTCGTTAGATGCTAGCGACTTTATCAGTGGTGATGGTGCAAACCGTTTTGCTAACGCACAAAAGCTTTTTGATAATGCCTACGCTAGTTTATCTGGTGCCGAGCAAACGGCAGGTTTTCACTTGGCATTATGGGAAATTTTTCATGATGATCTAAACACTTCTACTGGTGTCATTTCATCTGTAAGCGGGTCTAACGCTGGCATGTTAGCAGTTGCCAATACTTTTCTAAGTGCCTTAAGTGGTTGGGCTACATCCAACGCTTACGAACTTACTTTTTATGGTAACGAACAGAAGCAAGACTTTGTAACGGCCTCACCGTCTGCTGTGCCAGTCCCTGCCGCTTTACCTTTGCTAGCATCAGGCTTATTAGGTTTTGGTGTAATGCGCCGTCGCAACAAATCAAAATAGGCATCCGTTTTCGTTTAATTAACCAGCCATAGTGGAGCTTATTGTCTGAGTTTTATACAAGGGTAAATGTAATATCAAAAAATAAACGGAGTGGATTATGCGAAAAAATTCACGCCGTTTATTAAATCATAGTTGTGGCCAAACTAATTACAGAAATGTACTGGTCAGACATTGCGTCTGCTATAAAACCAAGAGAAACGTTTGCAAAAAGAGCACACCGTAAAATTCATCGCGTGTCGCATGACAATTAATAATTTAAGACGACTTAATAATAGCGGTGTTGCTAATACCCTGTCTGCATAAGGTTAGCGCCTTTAAGGTGAGTGCTTTACTGAAATCATTGTAAATTACCTCAAATTTTCGTGTGAATTTAACTAAAAATTCCAAAATTTGAAGCCAATAATCACGGCTTTACAAAGGAAATTGTGTATGAAAAAGCCACGTATTTTTGTCGATTTTCTCACGCAAAATCCATAACATAAATTTAGCTAACTCATTGTAAACAATAGTAAATTTGGCATAGCCCATGCGAGCTATATGTACTAATTCAACTATTCGTTAAAGTACGCTCACCTTTGACTTATTTTGAATGGGATACATTATGTTAAAAAAATCTTTATTAGTTGCTGCATTATTATCAGCAACCGTGTTATCAGCGACGGCTCAAGCTAGCACTGTTGATTTAAGCTACGTTTCACCAAATACATACGTTGCGACAAGCCTTAAAATCGATGGCAGTACGAGTACTTATTGGATGGGTAGCGCTAATCTAACCACTTCAGATCTTGGTACGGTTGTTGGCTTTTGTGTAGATCCACTTCAACCAGCTGTTAGCTCAGTAAATCAATACCAAAGCAGCGCTTTAGATGCGAGTGATTTTATTAGCGGCGACGGTACAACCCGTTTTGCTAACGCGCAAAAACTATATGACAATGCATACGCTAGCCTATCAGGTGCAGAGCAAACAGCTGGCTTTCGTTTGGCTTTATGGGAGATTTTCCATGACGACCTTAGTACTACTTCAGGTGACATTTTAGCAGTGAGCGGCTCTAACGCGGGTATGTTGGCAGCAGCCAATACGTATCTAAGTGCTTTAAGCGGCTGGAGTACTACTGGCGCATATAGCTTAACTTTTTATGGTAACAATCAGCTGCAAGACTTCTTAGTGGCTTCGCCATCGGCCGTACCTGTGCCGGCAGCATTGCCTTTAATGGCTTCCGGCTTATTAGGTTTTGGTGTGATGCGTCGTCGTAACAAATCAAAATAGTCATACGTTTTAGTCTATAAAAAAGCGCTCAATTGAGCGCTTTTTTATTTCAATCTCTGCTGACAATAGCGTAGTTATCTAGCTAAATAGCTGACATAGCTATATTGCAAGCCGTTTTCAGCGATATGTTTTTCACGCCCTACTTCGTGCCATCGCGCCAAATCAATCTGCTCAAAAAAAGCATCGCCTTTAAAATCTGCGTGTACTTCGGTGAGATATAGTTTGTTGGCCAATTTAATACCTTCTTTGTATAACTCCGCACCACCAATCAAAAAAGGCTCATTATCATCAT
>JAZKDM010000205.1:0-14294 GCA_040387535.1 Pseudomonadota bacterium
ACGCCACAGGCCAGCCCAAATCGTTTGAAAGCGATATTGTGATTACGGATAGCGACTTAAAACAGCCGCTCACTAAAACTATCAGTGTTAATCATCCTTTGGTTTATAAGGGTATCGCTATTTATCAATCGGATTTCCAAGATGGTGGTTCATCGGTTGATTTTAAGGTGTGGGATTTAACTAAGCCAAATCTACAAACTAGCACCTTAAATGGTGAAATATTTAAAAAAGCCAAACTGGGCGAAGGCGAAAACCAATTAACGGTTGAATTTAATGAGTTTCGTAAATTCAATATTATTAATTTAACGCCAGATGGTAAAGGTAAGCCGCGCAATGTTGGGCCTAATATCACCTATAAGCTACGCGATGCCAGCGGCCAAGCGCGTGAGTTTGTCACCTATATGCAGCCTATGCAGTTAGATGGAAAATCGTATTTTATTTCGGGCATGCGCGAAACGGTGCAAGAAGATTTTAAATATCTACGCATTCCTGTGGATGAAGATTTTGAGATTGATGGCTTTATGCGCTTTCGCGCCGCCATGCTGGATAGTCAGCTATACCCAGCCATTGCTAAAAAATTAAGTGCTAATACCTTAACGCAAGATAGCAATCTGCAAGCGCAGTTTGAGCAAAGTGTGGTGCAATTGTTGAGCACCTACGCACAAGGTGGCTACACCAGTATTGCCAAGGCGATTGAAAAAGCCGTGCCAGAAGATCAGCGTGAAGCGGCCGCGCAAACGTATATCAAAATGCTCAACACCGCCGCGTTTGAGGCTTACAATTTAAGCTTGGCAAAAGCCAATAAGCCAGCATTGGCACCAAATGATAAAACCAGAGAGCTTCTGCAAGATAGTTTAAATGCGCTCAGCGATTCGTTTTTTTACGGCTCACCGCATTATTTGCAATTGGTCGATTTTAAGCATGTTGAGGCCAGCGGATTGCAGCTCACTAAATCACCTGGACAAAAATGGGTGTATTTAGGCTCTGTGCTATTGGTGATTGGTATTTTTGCCATGTTTTATATTCGTGAACGTCGCGTTTGGTTGCTAGTCAAAAGTAATAGTGATAAGCCAAGCGAGGTTTTATTTGCCATGTCGTCTAATCGCAAAAATTTAGATTTTGAACAAGAGTTTGAACGCACCAAATCGCAATTAAGTCAGCTATTAGCTTAACTATTAAGCGTGCAAAAGGAATCATCATGAATACCGAAACACTTAACTTTACCCCCAAAACACTTTTGCAAAGCCTAAAAGTGCAAGATTGGATTTATGCCTTATTGCTTGCCGCTGGCGCCGTCTTCGCTTACAGCCAATATTCACAGTTTATGGATATTTATGAAGTGAGCTTTCTGTTTGGCGCGGCGGCGGTATTTAGCTATTTAGGCTGGCGCTGGAAAGGCTTAGCCAAATTAGTGATTGGCGTGGGCGTTATCAGTTTGTTTTCAATTAGTTTGTACGATGGCGACCAAGCGCGCGCTACTCAGGCGTTTTTGCTTAAATTTTTAATATCCAGCCAATCGGCCGTTATGTGGATGAACGTGCTATTTATTTTAGCCATGTTCACCTACTGGTTTGCCATGTTCAAACGTAGCGATTTTGCGGGCAGAGTCGCTTCAGCATTGACTTGGAGCGCCGTTCTATTTGGTTTTGTTGGGTTGATGGTGCGTTGGTACGAGTCTTACTTAATTGCCCCAGATGTGGGCCATATTCCCATCAGTAATCTTTACGAAGTATTTATTTTGTTTTGTTTAATTACTTCACTTTTATATCTGCATTACGAAGATAAATTTAATACCAAACAGCTAGGCGGCTTTGTGCTGTTGATTATCAACGCGGCTGTAGTATTTATTTTATGGTATCGCTTTGATCGCGGTGCCGATGCGATTCAACCTTTAGTGCCAGCCTTGCAAAGCTATTGGATGAAGATTCATGTGCCTGCTAACTTTGTAGGGTATGGCGCGTTTTCATTGGCCGCCATGGTAGCCAGTGCTTACTTGTTAGCCAAAAAAGGTATTTTAGCCAGCCGCTTGCCTAGTTTAGAGGTGCTAGATGATGTGATGTATAAATCCATCGCTGTAGGTTTTGCCTTCTTTACCATTGCCACTATTTTAGGTGCCATGTGGGCGGCAGAAGCTTGGGGCGGTTACTGGAGCTGGGACCCTAAAGAGACGTGGGCGCTGATTGTTTGGCTGAATTACGCGGCTTGGTTGCATTTGCGTATGGTCAAAGGCCTGCGCGGTCCAGTATTGGCTTGGTGGGCGTTGATTGGCTTAGTAGTAACTACATTCGCCTTTTTAGGCGTGAATATGTTTTTAAGCGGTTTGCATTCTTACGGCGAACTTTAAGAGTCAGCTTATTAAAACCCGCTTTAGGGTATTAGCACCACCCTAAAGCGCACCGCACCATTCACATTGCTATCCAAGCTTAAGCTATAACCTGCTTGTTTTGCATCTTGCGCGGCGTGATACAGACCAACGCCTAAGCCGTTATGCGATGCAATATGTTTTTTGAATAAATCATTGGCAATTGCTGCATCCATCGCTTTTCCAGTGTCCGTTACATCAATATAAAAGCGCTGTTCAGCATCGCTTTGCATTTCAATCGTAATCAAAGTATTCGGCTGATATTTGGCTTTTTCAATCGCGTTATTAATTAAATTATCAATCACGCTATCCAGCACTTCGGCGTTGATATCGTGCTTGGGCAATTCACCTGCAATAAAATCAATATGATCTTGCGTATGGCGTAATTGCAAGTTTTTCCACCATGCTGACATTTTCTCTAGGCGTTTTTTATCCTCACCTGGTGCTTTTAATTTGTCTAAAGTAGCGCCAATACGTTGATTTAAAACAGGCAATTGTTTGCGGATTAAGGTTAATAAAGCGGCGTTATCTTTTTCTTCGGTCTGCTCAGCAGCCGAGACCAAAGTGCCCACCGATTGCAAAATATTTTTAATATCATGCGTTAAGCGCGATCCCGTTTCATAAAAGGCTTGCATATAGGCATTTTGGCGCAAGGTTTCTTCGCGGCGTTTGGCATCATAAAATTCACCCATTATTTGCGTTAGCAATTTAACGTGCACATACAAAGCAGGCGAAATCTGCCAGTTGGTGTGCAAGGTCATGTGAAAATCTTTAAAATTAAAATTGGTTTGATGTTTAGACGACTCACCTAATTTGCCTTGCGTATCATCTGCCAGCCAAGATACGCCTGATACCCAAGGCAATGATGTCATTTCAACCATCGCAGCCTGTATAAAACCATTGGCGGTCGATTCAATCTCGCCCAGTGAGGCGATATTTTTAATCCACTTTTCAAATGGCATGCCTATACTTAATAAATAGCGCGACATTAGCAACTCAACACCCGAAAATCGCGTACTAGGCCGCCACAGCATACTAAAAGCAATCAACACAAAGGCTAGGCTAAAGATAGTAATAAACATCACCTGAATATAATTAACGGTGTTGACGCTACCAATGGCATAGCTGCCCAAAACCAAGATAAGCGCAACCAGCATTAATAGCAAAGTGTAGAAGAAATCCAGCACCGGTAATTGGCCAGATTTACTGCTTTGACTGCCAATAAATAAGATGATGATTGGCAGCAGCGGCATAAAATAGCGAATCACAAAAGTGGCCGCTTCTAAATCATTTGATGCGTTGAGTAGTTTTGGCACAACCCATAACAGCAGCATGGCTAATAAATAGCTGGCTGCTAAAATATGAACGACGCGATTAGCTTTGGTTTCTTCTGAAAAAATGCGGCCACCAAGCAAGCCAAATAAAATAGAAAGCCACAGGGCGGTTAGCCACCAATTGATATATAAAAAGCCCAAAATACCAACACCAATAAACAAAAACAGCGCAGGCTTGGATAGTCTTTCTGTACTACGCCAAATGGGTTGCCACAGTAAAAAAAGTGCATAGGTACACAAGAAAAAAGTTTGCTGCAAATAGTGCGCGTCACCGCCCCAAATTAAAAAAGCATGCAGAAATAACAGCATTAACGCTAATACGCGCTGCGAATTTTTAATCAGCATCAGATTAATAGTGCTGTAATTGAACATTTTTCTAAACATGCGATATCCCATGTGTTAAATTTTCGCTAAGTGACTTTTGCCGAATGTCTTTTTGTAAGTTGCTAGCGCTTTATGGCAAAAGCTTAGTGTGTTGTATATATAACGCCAAGTGTCAAAAAAATGTCATTTATGACGAACTTTCAACATGGGCTTTTATTTTTAACGTTAAATTTAGCTGAAAGTGACTGAAATAGCCAGTAATTAAGGCTTTCTGGCCCATATTCAATCTGGCATGTTGTTTGCATTAAATGTAAAAAAATGTGATTTTATTTGACAAGTCACATAATAATATTAGGTTAAGGACACGGAAATGAACAAACAAACAGGTTTTACCCTAATCGAGCTAGCAATTGTCTTGGTGATTATCGGCTTGCTGCTTGGTGGTGTGCTCAGGGGGCAAGAGCTGATTAACAGCGCACGTGTCAAAAGTTTAACGCGTGACTTCCAGAACACTCAAGTTTACTTGTACGGTTACCAAGATCGGTTTAAATCAGTCCCAGGTGACGATGGTAGGGCGGCTGTGCGTTTACCCGGCCCTCCCGCAGCACAAGTAGCTGCAGGCGCAGGAGTCAATAATGGCCAAATTAATGGTACGTGGAGTGATGGTTTTGCAGCTGGTACCGAAGCAATTTTATTTTGGCAGCATGTGCGCCTAGCTGGGTTAGCGCCTGGCCCTACCGTGCTTGCAGCTGGCTTTGATCCTGTAAATTCTAATAATGGCAGAATTGGTATTCAAACTTTAGCCGTTGCGCCACCAATTACAACTATGACAGGCTCTTATGCGGTATGTTCTGATTTAATAATTGGTCGAGATGCCTTGCAAATTGATATCACTTTAGATGATGGTGAAACTTCAACAGGCAATGTTCGTGCTAGGCCTACTGGAGCTGCACCTGCCGCGGCTATGGATTCAGCAACGATGGCGTTGGCGGCAAACGTAAATAATCAATACACAGTGTGTATGGCACTTTAAAAGAGTAGTTTGAAAAAAGCCCGCTTTTGCGGGCTTTTTGTTTTAGGTGCCACCCATTTAAAGTATTGCTAGTTGTGCGATTTGATTTAAAATGTCACTAAAATGAAAAATCACAACAAATGACTTTAAATAAAGCCACACAAAATATTGTAGAGATTAATAATCTTTCTTTTGGCTACAAAGGCCGCATGTTGCATCAGGGCATCAATATGGTGTTTCCGCGCGGCAAGGTAATCGCCATTATGGGCGGCAGCGGCACTGGCAAAACCACGCTGCTGCGCTTAATTGGCGGGCAGCTTAAGCCCAGCAAAGGCGAGGCGCGCGTTGAAGGTCAAGTCGTGCATCATCAAACTCGCGATGGCATTTATAAATTACGCCGCAAAATGGGTATGTTGTTTCAGCAAGGCGCTTTGTTTACCGATTTATCTGTTTATGAAAACGTCGCTTTTCCTCTACGTGAGCACACCAATTTACCTGAGAGCATGATTCATGACTTAGTGTTAATGAAGCTTAATGCAGTGGGTTTAAGAGGTGCGCACAAACTGATGCCCACAGAGTTATCTGGCGGTATGGCCCGTCGCGTTTCATTAGCGCGTGCGATTGCACTTGACCCCGATATTATTATGTATGATGAGCCGTTTGCGGGCCTAGACCCTATTTCGATGGGTGTTATTTGCGATTTAATTCGTACCTTAAATGATGCGTTAGGTGCCACCTCAATTATCGTGTCGCATGATGTGAAAGAGACCTTTTCTATTGCTGATTATGTTTATTTTGTTGCCAATGGCGTGGTTGCGGCAGAGGGTACGCCGGATGATTTGCGCAAATCTACCTTACCATTTGTACACCAATTTGTGCATGGCGAAAAAGATGGTCCAGTACCTTTCCATTATGCGGCAGGCGATTATGCGCAAGATTTACTGGATTTTGAAAACACAAGGCGCGGCGCATGATACGTTCTAGTCTTCTTGTGAGTTTAACGCGCATACTTCGCAATATTGGGCATAGCTTTAGTGACCGCATTTGGCGGCTTGGTGCTGGCGCGCGCTTGTTCGGTTTAACGCTTATGTACTCTGGTGAGAGCTTTCGCCGCTTTCACTTAACCATTCGCGAAGTCTATTTTACTGGCGTAATGTCCTTAATCATTGTTTTAGTGTCTGCTTTCTTTGTGGGTATGGTGCTGGCTTTGCAGGGTTATTACACCTTGCAAAAGTACGGCTCATCTGAGGCTATTGGCGTATTAGTCGCTTTATCGTTGATTCGCGAGCTTGGGCCTGTTGTTACAGCCTTATTGTTTGCTGGCCGCGCAGGTACTGCCATTACGGCAGAAATTGGTTTGATGAAAGCAACTGAGCAACTAGCAGCCATGGAAATGATGGCAGTTAGCCCAATTGCACGCGTGATTGCACCACGTTTTTGGGCTGGCGTGATTGCAATGCCAGTGTTAGCGGCGCTATTTTCAATGGTAGGCATTTTGGGCGGTTATATGGTTGCAGTGCCCTTAATTGGCGTGGATGCTGGTGCATTTTGGTCCCAAATGCAGGCCAATGTGGATTGGCGTCTAGACATTGTGAATGGCGTAATTAAGAGTGTTGTATTTGGTATTGCTTGTACCATGATTGCTTTATTTGAAGGCTATGACGCGCCGCCAACAGCAGAAGGCGTTAGCCGCGCAACTACGCGCACAGTAGTCACCTCATCGCTAGCGATTTTAGGGCTAGATTTTGTATTAACCTCATTTATGATTAGCATGTAAGGCGTCAGGAGTATGGCAATGGAAAGAACAACAATTGATTTATGGGTGGGCATATTTGTCGCTTTAGGCTTAGCTGCCCTGCTTGGGCTTGCCATGAAAGTGGGCAACCTAACTACCAGTAGCATTGGCGAAACCTATACAGTTACCGCTAATTTTGAGAATATTGGTGGCTTAAAGCCACGCGCTCCAGTAAAAAGCGCTGGTGTAGTGGTTGGGCGCGTGAGTGATATAAAATTTGATGCGACAAGTTTTGAAGCTATTGTTAGTATAAGTATTGATAAGCGTTATGCTTTCCCTAAAGATACCTTTGCTAATATTTATACAGCGGGCTTATTGGGTGAGCAGTATATTGGTTTAGAAGCAGGTGGTGATGAACTAAGCTTAGCCAATGGTGACAAAATCGTACAAACCCAAGATGCTGTAGTGTTGGAAAAAATGATTAGCCAGTTTTTATACAATAAAGCATCAGAAGCACCAGCAGAAGAATCCGATAAAGGCGCAACTAAAACGGAATCGCCATCAACCAAATCGGCAGATGATGCGTTAGGCGCTAACCCACTAGATGCAATCACACAACCAGCAACGCCTTAAATGCGTTGCATAAATTAGGATTACTACATGATTAAAAACAATATTAAACAACTATTATTGGCTGGCACTATGCTTTGCTTTTCTGCTGTTGCATTAGCGGCAGAATCGCCTGATGCTTTGGTAAAACGCACCGCTGAAGATGTGCTTGCTATTGTTAAAGCAGACAAAGATATTCAAGCGGGTAACCAAGACAAGATTTTTGCCTTAGCTGAAGAAAAAATTCTGCCAAACTTTAACTTTGATCGTGTTTCACGTTTGGTGTTAGGTAAAAACTGGACTAAAGCCACTCCAGAACAAAAAGCAGCGTTTCAAACGGAATTCCGCACATTGTTATTGCGCACATACGCAACGGCGTTATCAAAATTCAAAAATCAAACCATTGAATACAAGCCATTACGTTTGGCTGATGGTGCCAATACGGCAGATGTAAAAACCACTATCTTGCAGCCAGGTGGTCAGCCAATTGCGGTTGATTATGCGCTTGAAAAACAATCAGACACATGGAAAGTGTATGACATTGTGATTGAAGGCGTGAGCTTGGTGACTAACTATCGTAGCCAATTTACACAAGAAATTCGTCAAAATGGATTAGATAGTTTGATTAAAAAGTTAGCTGATAAAAACAGCGCGGCAAAAGCAAAATAATTGTTATCGACAGCACAAATGGCGCAAATAACTCAAACCAATGATCGCTGGATATTAAGCGGTGACGTTGTAAACAGCACGGCAGGCGATATCTTAAAGGTGAGTCAGGCATTTAGCATTGCAGATAACACAACGATTGATTTTGCGGATGTTGAAGACATTGACACAACGGCGGTGAGCTTGATTTTAGAATGGAAGCGCCGCGCGGCTAAAGAAAACCAGTCTTTAACATTTGTGAATCTGCCAGAAAATTTAACTAGCTTAGTTCAGCTTTATGATGTGGCTGAACTAATTAGATAGTTTTTTGATTTTTGATATAGTAATTGATTAACTTAACCCCATCTCAATGATGGGGTTTCGTATTTATAGCGATTGAAAAATGACAGACATCAAATCAACACCAGCCGTTAAAATTGAAAAGATTCACAAACGCTTTGGGCAATTGCATGCCTTAAAAGGCATTGATTTAACCATTGAACAGGGCGAGTTTTTTGGCTTGCTTGGACCAAATGGCGCAGGTAAATCCACGCTAATTAATATTCTGGCAGGCTTGCTTAAACCCACTTATGGTCAAGTATCTATCATGGGGCATGATGTGATTAATGCGTATCAAGCCGCCCGCATGTCCTTAGGAGTTGTGCCGCAAGAATTGGTGTTTGACCCATTTTTTAATGTGCGTGAAATGTTGCGTTTTCAAGCGGGATATTTTGGGCGTGGTCGCGAAAACGATGCTTGGGTAGATGAGGTTATTGAAAACTTAGGCTTAACAGACAAAGCGCATACCAATATGCGCAAACTTTCTGGCGGCATGAAACGCCGCGCATTGATTGCGCAGGCTTTAGTGCACAAGCCACCTGTGATTGTATTAGACGAGCCAACCGCAGGCGTGGATGTTGAGTTGCGCCAAATGTTGTGGGCCTTTATCAAAAAGCTCAATAACGATGGCCATACCATTATTCTCACCACGCACTATTTAGAAGAAGCCGAAACGCTATGTGAACGCGTGGCGATGATGAAGCAAGGTGAAATTGTAGCGCTAGATACCACTGCCAATTTACTCAGCAAATTGCCGGGTAAAAATTTACGCTTAACTTTGGGCCAAGCCAATTTGCCAAGTACTTTGTTGCCGATGCTTAAAAATGGTGAAAATGGCATTTTTACCTTGGCGTTAACCGAGCTAAATCAAATTGAATATGCGTTAAGCGAGTTACGCAAAGCCAACGTGACTGTTCAAGATATGCAATTACTTGAAGCCGATTTAGAAGATGTATTTATGTCGCTAGTGGGTGAGCAGGCGCCACAGAAAAATCAGCAAGCAGGTGGGCTATGAGTTTTATTAACGGGAATATAATTGACGACTTAATTTCACCGCAATGGCGCGGTACCTATACATTATTTAAAAAAGAGTTATTTCGCTTTTGGCGCGTGGCGTTTCAAACGGTTGCGTCACCTGTGCTTACATCGCTATTGTATTTATTGATATTTTCACATGTGCTAGAAAATCATGTGCAGGTATATGAAGGCGTGCCGTACAAAGCGTTTTTAATCCCCGGCTTAATTATGATGTCACTGCTACAGAATGCATTCGCCAATAGCTCATCTAGCTTGGTGCAGTCAAAAATTATGGGCAGTATTGTGTTTGTATTGTTAACGCCAATTAGCTACGCTCAGTTTTTTATTGCCTTCTTAGCCGCTGCCATTATTCGTGGCTTTTTGGTGGGCTTAAGCATTTATTTGGTGGCAATCTGGTTTGTCGATTTGTCTATTGTGCACCCGCTGTGGATATTCCTATTTGCCTTATTAGGCAGCGCCTTATTGGGTACTTTTGGCATTATTGCGGGTATTTGGTCAGACAAATTTGACCAAATGGCGGCGTTTCAAAACTTTGTGATTATGCCGCTCACGTTTTTATCTGGCGTGTTTTACTCTATTCATTCTTTGCCGCCGTTTTGGCAGGCGGTTTCAAAATTCAATCCGTTCTTTTATATGATTGATGGCTTTCGTTACGGTTTTTTTGGGCAAAGTGATATTTCGCCATGGTTAAGTTTTGTGGTTGTGCTTGCCTTTTTACTGGGGTTAGCATGGCTGGCATTAAAAATGTTAAAATCAGGCTATAAATTACGAGCATAAGTTTAGAGCTTAAATTAAAAGTATCAACTTAAACCGATTATCAACGATTTATCAAAGGGTAGAATAAGTTTGTTAAGCGCTGCACAGTTAGAAAGTTATATCACGCAAAGTTTAGATTGCGATTACATTAAAGTATTGGGTGATGATGGCACTCACTTTGAAGCGGTGATTGTTAGCCCTGCTTTTGAAGGCAAGCGCATGATACAACAGCACCAATTGGTGTATGCCGCATTGGGTGACCGCATGCGCGCCGAAATACACGCATTATCAATGAAAACATACACGCCAACGGCATGGGCCGCGGCATCAAATAGTTAATATTAAAAGCATGGAGAAGTTAATGGATACGCAAGCGCAAATTAAACAAACGGTAACAAGCAATAAAGTAGTGTTGTACATGAAAGGTAGCCCGAAATTTCCTCAATGTGGTTTTTCGAATATGGCTACGCAAATTTTAGATGCTTGTAACACGCCATATTTAGCGGTAGATGTATTGCAAGATCAAGCGATTCGCGAAGGCATCAAACAATACGCCAACTGGCCAACGATTCCACAATTGTACGTAAACGGCGAATTTTTAGGCGGCTCAGACATTATGCGCGCCATGTATGAAAGCGGTGAGTTGCAAACTTTGTTAGCTGAAACGGCTTAAGTTTTGGATAAGCTGATTATTGAAGGTGGCTATAAGCTCAACGGCGAAGTAACGGTTTCTGGTGCAAAAAATGCGGCATTGCCAATTTTGTGCGCCTCTTTGCTGGCTGAAACACCGCTTAATCTAAGTAGTGTGGCGGCATTAAAAGATATTGATACCACCATTAAATTACTGGATACCATGGGTGTCAAAATTGCACGCGAAGCCGATAAGGTCAGCTTAGATGCTTCAGATGTGCAATCGTTTGAAGCGACATATGAGATGGTGAAAACCATGCGTGCGTCTATCTTGGTATTAGGCCCTCTGTTGGCGCGTTTTGGCACGGCACGTGTTTCATTGCCTGGCGGTTGCGCTATTGGCTCACGCCCCGTGGATTTGCATATCAAAGGCTTGCAAGCCATGGGTGCGGCAATCCACATCACGCACGGCTATATCCAAGCCAGCACCTTGCATTTGCCTAATCGCCGCCTACAAGGCGCACGTTATTATATGGATATGGTGACAGTAACCGGCACCGAAAACTTGATGATGGCAGCTAGTTTAGCTGAAGGCACAACGGTGCTGGAAAATGCGGCCAAAGAACCTGAAGTGGTTGATTTGGCTGAATGTTTAATTAAAATGGGCGCCAATATCACGGGTGCAGGCACTGATGTGATTACGATTGTTGGCGTAGAAAAGCTTAATGGCGCCACTCACAATATCGTGTGTGATCGTATTGAGGCTGGCACTTATATGGTGGCAGCGGCGATGACGGGCGGCGAAGTAAAGCTGCTAAACGCGCGCGCCGATTTGCTAGACGCAGTAATTGAAAAATTACGCGATGCAGGCGTGACAGTGACTAGTGATGCAAGCAGTATTACAGTGAAAAGCGATGGCAATTTAAAAGCGGTCAATATTCGCACGGCGCCGCATCCAGCATTCCCCACTGATATGCAAGCGCAGTTTATGGCGCTAAATACCATTGCAAGTGGCGTTGCAAAAGTAACCGAAACCATCTTTGAAAACCGCTTTATGCATGTGCAAGAGATGCAGCGTTTAGGCGCTGATATTAGCATCGACGGCAATACAGCACTGGTTAAAGGTGTGGAATATTTAGACGGCGCGATTGTGATGGCAACGGATTTGCGTGCATCAGCCAGTTTGGTGTTAGCAGGCTTGGTTGCTAGAGGCGAAACCGTAATTGAACGTATTTACCACCTAGACCGCGGTTATGAATATTTGGAAGAGAAACTAACCAAATTAGGCGCAAAAGTGCGCCGTAGTCACTAATCCAATAGTTCTAACCAATAATTATAAGTAAAAATCATGATTACGATTGCATTATCAAAAGGCCGAATTTTTGAAGAAACTGCCCCCCTATTAGCGGCGGCGGGCATTCACGCGGCTGAAGATCCAGAATCTTCACGCAAACTGATTATCGGAACCAATAGGGATGATGTCAGACTCATCATTGTGCGCGCAACCGATGTACCAACCTATGTGCAATACGGCGCAGCAGATTTAGGTATTGCAGGCAAAGACGTGTTGGATGAGCATGGCGGTGAAGGCTTATATCAGCCGCTGGATTTGCAAATTGCCAAATGCAAAATGATGGTGGCGGTGCGTAATGATTTTGATTATGAAGCCAGTATTCGCCAAGGTGCGCGCCTTAAAGTGGTAACTAAATACGTTAAAACCGCGCGTGAGCACTTTGCGGCAAAAGGCATGCATGTCGATTTAATTAAACTTTATGGCTCAATGGAGCTAGGCCCTTTGGTGGGTTTAGCTGATGTGATTGTGGATTTAGTGAGTACGGGCGGAACTTTACGCGCCAACAACCTCAAAGCAGTAGAGTTTGTAGGTGATATCAGCTCGCGCTTAGTGGTTAATCAGGCATCTTTAAAGCTGAATCGCGCACAATTACAGCCGATTATTGATAGTTTTGCCAGTGCGATTAAGCCATAAGAACATTAAAAGATTCTGAAAGTAATAAGCAATGAAGATTAGACGTTTATCGACAATAGACAGCACATTTGATGCGGATTTAAAAGCCTTGTTGGCGTTTGAAACCGCGCAGGATGATTCTATTGATCTGGTGGTTGCCAATATTTTAAAAGACGTAAAAAATCGTGGCGATGCCGCTGTGTTGGAATACACCAATCGCTTTGATAAAACCAGCGCAAGCCATTTGAGCGAACTTGAAATTAGCCAAGCAGAGTTGCACGCAGCTTTGAATAGCTTGCCAGAAGAGCAGCGCCAAGCCTTACAAGCGGCGGCGGACAGAGTAAAAAGCTACCATGAAAAACAAGTCATGCAATCATGGAGTTACACAGAAGCCGACGGCACATTATTAGGCCAGCAAGTGACGGCATTAGACCGCGTCGGTTTATACGTACCAGGCGGAAAAGCGGCTTATCCATCTTCAGTATTAATGAATGCGATTCCCGCGAAAGTGGCTGGCGTTACTGAGTTGATTATGGTGGTACCTACGCCAAATGGCGAAAAAAATGCCTTGGTACTGGCCGCTGCGGCTATTTCGGGTGTGGATCGCGTATTCTGTATTGGTGGCGCACAAGCAGTCGGCGCGCTAGCTTATGGCACAGAAACAGTACCGCAGGTGGATAAAATCACTGGCCCGGGCAATGCTTATGTTGCTGCCGCAAAACGCCGTGTATTTGGCGTGGTAGGCATTGATATGGTGGCTGGCCCCTCTGAAATTTTAGTGATTTGCGATGGCAAAACCAATCCAGATTGGATTGCCATGGATTTATTTAGCCAAGCCGAGCACGACGAATTAGCGCAATCTATTTTGCTTAGCCCAGATGTTGCGTTTTTAGATGCGGTAGCCGCCAGTATGCAAAAACTAGTCGAAACTATGCCACGTAAAGATATTATTAATACGTCGATTAGTGATAGGGGCGCGCTAATTTTGACCAAAGATTTAGATGAAGCGATTGAAATCAGCAATTATATTGCGCCAGAGCATTTGGAACTGTCAGTCGAAAATCCGCTGGAAATGAGCAAAAAGATTAAACACGCTGGCGCTATTTTTATGGGCCGTGATACCTGCGAAGCACTAGGTGACTATTGCGCAGGGCCTAATCATGTATTGCCAACTTCACGCACGGCACGTTTTAGCTCACCATTAGGAGTGTATGATTTCCAGAAACGCTCTAGTTTGATTATGGTGTCATCTGATGGCGCACAGAAATTAGGCAAAATCGCCTCTACACTGGCGCATGGTGAAGGTTTAACCGCGCATGCTAGATCTGCAGAATATCGCTTGAAATAATGGAACAGTTTCAAAACCGTAGCGAGCGGCAAAAGTGCAAGGCGCACGGAGCGCAGAGACGAGCCAGTGCAAACAGCACGGCGAGGAAGCGAGCACCGCGCAACGCCGCAATTTTGTTGCGGAGTAGGTTTTATGAGTAAGTATTGGAGTGATGTTGTACATAGATTGACACCCTATGTGCCAGGTGAGCAGCCTA
>JAZKDM010000205.1:14394-15853 GCA_040387535.1 Pseudomonadota bacterium
TATTGGAGTGATGTTGTACATAGATTGACACCCTATGTGCCAGGTGAGCAGCCTAAGTTAAATAACTTGGTTAAGCTCAATACCAACGAAAATCCCTATGGCCCAAGCCCAAAGGTAATTGACGCCCTTAAAGCAGAAGCGGCCGATAGTTTACGTTTGTACCCAGACCCCAATTCGGATAAATTAAAAGCGGCAATTGCGCAAAATTTCAGTTTAGAATCCAATCAAGTGTTTGTGGGTAATGGCTCAGACGAAGTGCTGGCGCATGTATTTCAGGCGTTGTTAAAGCACGATAAACCGCTTTTATTTCCCGATATTACCTATAGTTTTTACCCTGTGTATTGCGGTTTGTATGGTATTCAATATGAAACCATCGCCTTGGATAAGCAGTTTAAAATTGATATTCACGATTACGCGCGCCCAAATGGCGGCATTATTTTTCCAAACCCTAATGCGCCAACGGGCATTCCACTTGCGCTGACACAAATTGAACAATTATTGCGCCAAAATACGCACTCGGTGGTGGTGATTGATGAAGCTTATGTGGATTTTGGAACAGAGTCGGCGGTTAAGTTAATCAATACTTATCCTAATTTGTTGGTGACACATACACTTTCAAAAGCACGCTCTTTAGCAGGCTTGCGCGTAGGTTATGCCTTAGGAAACAAAGATTTAATTGAAGCCTTAATGCGCGTTAAAGATAGCTTTAACTCATACCCGATTGATCGCTTTGCCGAAGCGGGCGCGGTTGCAGCCATGCAAGACAGTGCCTATTTTGAAGAAACTTGCGCGAAAGTGATTTCAACCAGAGATGCTTTGGTGAATGAATTGCAGGCGTTAAGCTTTGACGTACTGCCATCAGGCGCCAATTTTATATTCGCCAAACACAAAAAATTAGATGGCGCGGCTTTGGCGGCAAAATTGCGCGAGCACAGTATTATTGTCCGTCACTTCAAAAAACCAGCGCGTATTTCGCCCTATATTCGCATCACAATCGGCACTGAAAGTCACTCAACTAGCCTAATCCAAGCGCTAAACGTGATTCTAAAATCAGACTAAGCCACTCAAGTAGCACTTAACTACGCTAAAGTGCTTGTTTTGTAATCAATTTATGTCCTAATTGTTGAAATAATTAAGCAATTGCGGTTATGATGTCGAAATGTACAAAATGTGCAAATAGTATTTTGTAAAATTACTTTGAATTAAAACCAAATAACTACAGAATATTAACTTTTTAATCAAATAATTTTAATCGAACCCTTTATTAAATTATTAGCGAGCTCGGAGGAATAGGCACCATGGCACAAACCCAGATGGCATTAGATTCACTAGATTTTGACGCAACAGTTGCATTAGCAACTAAAGTAGCACCACACGTAGATATTTTAGAAATCGGTACACCTTGCATTAAGCACAACGGTATTGAATTATTAAAAACATTACGTGCTAAATTCCCAAA
>JAZKDM010000206.1:0-16646 GCA_040387535.1 Pseudomonadota bacterium
TGGATGGCATTTTAAAAGATATTACGCAGCCGCCTCTGGCCATTAAAGATAAGCTAGCGTCACGCATCAAAGTTATTTCTAATATGGATATCTCGGAAAAGCGTATCCCACAAGATGGCCGCATGAAATTAGTTTTATCTAAAACACGTACCATTGATTTTAGGGTAAGCACCCTGCCACTAATTCATGGCGAAAAAATCGTGATGCGTATTCTAGACCCTTCCAGCGCGACCCTAGGCATTGAGGCCTTGGGTTATGAGCCTCTTCAGAAAGAGCGCTTATTAAATGCGGTTAGCCGTCCTTATGGCTTAGTGCTAGTAACTGGCCCAACTGGTTCTGGTAAAACTGTATCGCTTTATACTTGCCTCAATATCTTGAATAATCCAGGTGTCAATATCGCCACAGCTGAAGACCCTTGCGAAATTCCATTAGCAGGCATTAATCAAGTCAACGTGAATGACAAACAGGGCTTAACCTTTGCCGCAGCCTTAAAATCATTTTTACGGCAAGACCCTGACATCATTATGATCGGTGAGATTCGCGATCTTGAAACCGCTGACATGGCGATTAAAGCAGCTTCAACTGGCCACATGGTGCTTTCAACGTTACATACCAATGATGCGCCATCTACCTTAACGCGCTTGCTGAATATGGGTGTTGCGCCATTTAATATCGCCTCTGCCGTATCCTTAATTACCGCGCAACGTTTGGCGCGTCGTTTATGTAAAAACTGTAAAGTACCTATCGACGCCCCCAAAGAAGCTTTGCTGGGCGTCGGGTTTATTGAAGAAGATTTCAACGAAAAATGGCAATTATACGGGCCCAATATAGATGGTTGCGAAATGTGTAATGCTGGCTATAAAGGTCGCGTGGGCATTTATCAAGTCATGCCTATTACCGATGCGATTAGCCGCATTATTATGTCGCAAGGCAATGCGATTGATATTGCTGACCAAGCCAGAATAGAGGGCGTAAACGATTTGCGCCGTTCTGGCATATTAAAAGTCATGCAGGGCTTAACTTCTATTGCAGAAGTTGAAGCTTGTACCAATGAATAAATTAGCGAATAAATTGTTGATAAAAATGCAGAATCGAATAAGGATGCACTATGGCTGTAACTGCTAATAAACAAATCACCTACCTTTGGGAAGGCAAAGATAAAAAAGGTAAAGTTCTTAAAGGTGAAATGCGTGCCGCTGGTGAGGCGGTTGTTAACGCAACACTGCGCCGCCAAGGTATTACGGTTACCAAAGTGAAAAAGCAAAGTGCTTTTGCTAGCAAAGGTAAAATTACCGACAAAGACATTACCCTATTCACACGTCAACTAGCCACCATGATGAAGGCTGGCGTTCCGCTATTACAAGCGTTTGATATTGTGGGGAAAGGTCATAACAACCCTGCTGTTGCCAAGTTGTTAAGTGATATTAAAGCAGATGTTGAAACTGGTAGTAGCTTAAGTGCTGCTTTTCGTAAATACCCGCTCTATTTCGACGCCCTATTCTGCAATTTGGTCGGCGCTGGTGAGCAAGCAGGTATTTTAGATACGCTATTAGATAGGCTTGCCACATATAAAGAAAAAATTCAGGCGATTAAAAGCAAAATTAAATCGGCACTTACTTACCCTATCGCCATTTTAGTGGTGGCATTTGTGATTACCGCAATTATCATGATTTTTGTGATTCCAGCTTTTAAAGACCTTTTTAGTGGTTTTGGCGCAGATTTACCATACCCAACAATGGTCGTAATCGCAATCTCGAACATATTCGTAGATTGGTGGTGGGCAATTTTTGGCTCAATTGGCTTTGGCGTTTGGTTCTTCTTTTATACTTGGAAGCGCTCAGAAAAAATGCAATCCACTATGGATAGATTATTGCTTAAAATGCCGATTTTTGGGGAGTTGATTCGGAAAGCTACTATTGCACGTTTTGCACGTACTTTGTCCACGATGTTTGCGGCAGGCGTACCCTTAGTTGAAGCATTAGATTCAGTGGCCGGCGCAGCAGGAAACAAAGTTTATTATGATGCCACCAAAAAAATTCAAAGTGAAATTAGCACAGGCACCAGCCTAACCGTTGCTATGCAAAATGCGCAAGTTTTTCCTAATATGGTGTTACAAATGACGGCTATTGGTGAAGAGTCTGGCGCATTAGACTCCATGTTAAGCAAAGTAGCCGACTTCTTCGAGGCTGAAGTTGATGATGCTGTCGCTTCAATTTCCAGCTTAATGGAACCTGTGATTATGGTGATATTGGGCACATTAATTGGCGGTTTAGTTGTCGCCATGTACCTCCCAATCTTCAAAATGGGCCAGGTTGTGGGCTAGATTAATACAGAAAAGCCGCTTTTCAGCGGCTTTTCTGTATTTGCAATGAATACTATTTCTTACTAGCCGCCTGTAAATACCGTTCAATTTCTTTATAAGGCACCGCTCCTGGCACGCGTTTACCATCTGAGAAAATTAATGCTGGCGTGCCGGTAATACCGAATTTACGCGCTAATTCACCTACTTTTTCTAACGGCACTTCACATTTACCTGTGCTTGTAGGCAATTGATCTTTTAAAATCCAATCAGTCCAAGCCTTTTCGCGGTTTGTCGCACACCAAATACTTCTGGATTTATTGGCGGCATCTGGATGCAATTGATCGATTGGGTATAAAAACGTGTAGACGGTCACATCGGTAATATTACTGAGCTCTTTACGCTCTAGTTGCTTGCAATAAGGGCAATCTACATCCGAAAAAACGACCAGCTTGCGGCTACCATTACCTTTAACAATCTTAATCGCCTTATCTAAAGGCAGACTATTAAAATCAATTTTGGTCAGCTCTTCTAAACGTTCACCTGTCACGTCTTTTTTTGATTTTGGATCGACTAATCGGCCTTCTGCAATAATAAAACTAAGCTTTTCATCGGTATAAATAATCTGTCCACCCATAAACACTTCATATAAGCCCGCATAAGGTGTTTTAACAACGCTGTCCACTTTAAATTTTGGATAAGCCGCTTCTATGGCTTTTTTAAGACTCGCTTCATCTGCTACGGCGAAGTGACTTAGGGCCAGCATTGATAGCAATGCTAAGGATTTAAGTGGCTGAATTTTTAGCTTCATGTGTGCTTTCAAAATGATATAAATGTTTAATCTGTATTAATGCGCGGCTTGTTTTATCAATAATTTTTTAAGACTAGGTTGCCGCGCAATTCCTTGCAAACCCCAATTGCTTAATTTTTTCAGCAGCGTTTGCTCTGTTGCAAACAAATAATCTAAGCCGCTTGTTAAGCTGTTCATGCCTATTACATCGGCTTTTCTGGCGCGCTCAAATTGACGCAAAAAAGCGCGCTCGCCAATATCATGCATCGCATGTAGTTTAGTCGTTAATTGTGCCAATTCCATTACATCCCTAAAACCTAAATTCACACCTTGCCCCGCCATTGGATGTACTTGATGCGCCGCATCGCCCACTAAAACCACACGCTCACCAATCAGCTGCGATGCGGTTTGTTGCTTTAAAGCGGCACTTCTTACTTGTCCAATCTTTTTTAATTTGCCCATTAATTCTTGTGATTGCATCTGCACTTGTTCACAAAGTTCATCATCTGTTAATGCTAACAGTTGAGCGGCTTTTTCGGTTGACACTGACCACACCATAGAAACGTGCCGATTGGGCAAAGGCAGTAGAGCCAAAATATCGTGCGCGTTAAACCATTGTTTTGCTTCATTATAATGCAAATTTTCTGCTAAAAAATTAGCCACAACCGCCACTTGGTCATAATTTTTTACATCCACACCAATATTAGCTTGCTGCCTCACCCATGAATGCAAACCATCCGCCGCCACAATCAATTTGGCATTTATTTGTTTTGCTGATTCCAGATGCAGTATTACTTGGTTTAGCGTATGTTCAACTTTTGTACAACGCGCGTCAGTAACTACCGTCACATCCAAGGCTTCTAATTTTCGCCACAAAGCGGTCATTAATTGCTGATTTTCAATAATCAAACCCAGCTTAGCCACATTTGCATCGGCCGCATTTAAAACCAAATCGGTTTCTGCGCCCCAAATATGCATGCTATCAATGGTGTTTACGCGGCTTTCATCCACAAAATCCCATATGTCAAGTGATTTCAACCAAGCTTCCGTGCCAGAAGTTAAAGCGTATACGCGCTCATCCCAACTAACAGCACTAAATATTGGTTTTGTTTCCAAAACAGGCTTATCAGAAACCAACACTACATTTTTATGTTGGTTAGCTAAAGCAATTGCCGCCGCCAGCCCCACCAGACCTGCGCCTACAACAATCACATCACAATCTATTTTATTTGCCATAGCTCATTTTACTGACTAGAAATTCACGCGCTGGTCGTAACATTGAGAACGCACCAAGGCCAAAACCACGCGCACCTGAAACGCCAATCAAATCATTGGAAAATATTTCTAGCAAACTATCGGTAAATTTAAGGCTGCCTCTAGCATCACGCGCACGCTGTTTTTGATAGTCTTGCAGCATAGGCTCACTACCCCACTGCGGTATTGGCGCAGCAATCAACAACTTAGCCAGCGTTTCCGCATCGCGCAAACCCACATTAAAACCTTGCCCCGCCACTGGGTGCATGGTTTGTGCCGCATTACCAATAATCGCCAAATGCGGTATCGCAGCAGACTTTAATGTGCTTAATTTAAGCGGAAATCGATTGCGTTTTTCAATGGATAAAAATTGGCCAACGCGATCGCCAAACGCTGTATGTAAGGCCTTTAAAAAAGCAGCGTCATCCAACGCCATCAATGCATCAATTTTGGCTTTTTCACCTGTCCACACCAAATTAAATTCATGTGAATTGGCGCTCTGCCCATTTGGCAATAAAGCCATTGGGCCAGTTGGCGTAAAACGTTCATACGCAATATTGGCATGCGGCAGCTCTGTTTTTACTTTGCTCACCAATGCATCATGGCCGTAATCTTTTGTTTCGCGCTCTATATCGGGAATATTATCCAAGCTACGCCCACCATCGGCAACTATCGCTAAAGGGCTGCTGATATTGATTTCGATATCGGATTGCTTAAAAAAGACTTCTGCCGCCACTGGCTGATGGCGCACTTCAGTGGCCGTTGCCTCATAAAGTACATGATTTAAATCTAGCGCGGCATCTAAGGCCTTAGTCAAAACACCATAAGGCAACACATAGCCCAGTGCGGGCAATTGATGTTCAGCTGACTCTAGTTTGGTACGGCCAAAACCGCCGCGTTGTGAGATATGAATAGTTTTTATCGCGGTGGCCTGTGCTTCAATTTCAGACCAGATATTAAGCTTTTCTAAAATCAGTCGGCTGCCGTGCGATAAAGCCAGCGCACGCGTATCGCTATGTGAAGCGCCTTTTGCACGCGCCTCCAGCAAGGTAAAAGGCAGGCCTTTTTGTTGCAAGCTAAGCGCTAGTACGGCGCCTACTGGCCCGCCACCCACAATCACAATAGAATCGGCTTGTTTCATGATATTGAATAAATAGTGTTTGGCATTAATGCTGCATCAGCTGCTCAATATCAACAATTTGTTTAAGCGCATTCTTGGTCAGTACTTCATTACCTGTCGCGGTAATCAGCACATCGTCTTCAATGCGGATGCCAATATTCCAAAAATGCTCAGGCACATTATCGGCTGGGCGCACATAACAGCCTGGCTCAACCGTTAAGGTATTACCCGCTTCAAGCGTCGCCCAATTGCCTACTTTATCTTTGTAATCACCTGCGTCATGCACATCCAAGCCCAGCCAATGGCCAGTGCGGTGCATATAAAATTGGCGGTAGCTGGCGTTTTCCAGCACTTCTTCAAGGCTACCTTGACACAATTTAAAATCAATAAAGCCTTGCACCAAAACATTCAAAGCCGCTTCATGCGGCGCATTCCAATGATTACTTGGCTTAGCGGCATCAATCGCAGCAAGTTGCGCTTGCAAAACCAAATCATATAAATCACGCTGTGCAGGGCTAAACTTTCCATTTACAGGGAAAGTCCGCGTGATATCGCTGGCATAGCCATCCAACTCGCAGCCCGCGTCTATCAACAATAAATCGCCATCATTTAAGGCACAATTATTGGCGTTGTAGTGCAGCGTGCAAGCATTGGCACCACCCGCCACAATGCTGGTATAGGCTGGAGACTGGGCACCATTGCGATAAAATTCGTGCAGAAATTCGGCTTCAATTTCGTATTCTTTTTGGCTAGGCCGCGTCATTTGCATGGCGCGATTATGCGCAGCAGCCGCAATATTGGCGCTGCGGCGCATTAAATCAATTTCAAATGGGGTTTTAATTAAGCGCTGTTTATCCACCAATTGACGCACATCCAACACCGCCTCTGGCGCCGAAACACCAGTGCGCGCCAAATCTTTGACCTTGTTTAGCCAATTGGTCACGCGCTTATCCCATGCCGTATCAAAACCCAAGCTATAAAATAGCTGGCCTTGATTTGCCATTAGGGCTGGCATCAAGCTATCTAGCTCATGAATACTATAGGCCTCATTGAAACCAAATTGCTCTTTTGCGGCTTGTGGGCCAAAGCGAAAGCCATCCCAAATTTCGCGCTCAATGTCTTTATCGCGGCAAAACAAAATGCTTTTGGGCGACTCGCCTTTTATTGAATCGCCAGCAATCAAAATCAATACAGATTCTGGCTCAGTAAAGCCAGTTAGATAATAAAAATAGCTATCAAAGCGATAGGGATAGTGACTATCCCGATTACGCACCAGTTCTGGCGCAGTAGGAATAATGGCTACACCGCTGCCCATTTTGCTTAAAAGTTGGCTACGTCGTTGCTGAAATTCGTTTTTATTAAACATAAGATAGTTGTTATAAGAACTTAAAGGTTTTAAAGCATCAATTCATTCAGAGCCTGTAATCGCTCAGGCGTTCCAATATCATGCCACATGCCTTGATAATATTGCGCGGTGGCTTTATTTTCGGCAATGGCTTGGCGTAATAATGGCGCTAATTTTGCGGCATCGCCACGTTTAATTGGCGCAAATAAACTGGGGTGATACACACCTACACCAGAAAAGGTATGCATAGGCTCACCTTGATTAATCAGCATACCAGCTTCAATTGCAAAATCGCCATTGGGATGTTGTGGCGGGTTATTCACCAAAACCAAATGCGCCAACATATTCGGTGCCAGTTCAATTTTTGCAAAATCAATATCGGTAAAAGTGTCGCCATTCACCACTAAAAACGGCTGCATTTGACTACCATTTTGCGTTAGTAAAGGCAGCGCGTTGGCAATGCCACCTGCGGTTTCCAGGGCTACAGTTTCTGGGCTATAACTAATCTGCAAACCCCATTGACTGCCATCGCCTAATGCCGCCTCAATTTGGCGACCTAAATGCGCATGGTTAATCACCACTTCTTTAAAACCCGCTTTGGCTAAATTCTCTAAGTGCCAGACGATTAGCGGTTTATCACCCACTTTTAATAGCGGCTTTGGCGTATGGTCAGTAAGCGGGCGCATGCGCTCACCTCGGCCAGCCGCTAATATCATCGCTTTCATTATGCTGGTTCCATTAAAAGGTAAAACCTTCTTGCGGCTTAACGTTTTCTAACTGATTTAACAGCCTTAACATTGGGCGCAATTCCACATAACGCTCACAGGCTTTGCGCAAATAATGCATAACCAATGGCATGTCTTTTAAGTAGCCATCTTTGCCATCCCTATGATAAAGCCGCGCAAAAATTCCCAGCACTTTAATATGACGCTGTGCACCCATCCATTCAAAGTCACGATAAAACTCACTAAAATCGGCTGGCACTGGCAAGCCTGTTTTTTTGGCTGGTTGCCAATAGCGCACCGCCCAATCAATCACTTGCTCTTCATCCCACTCAATGTAGGCATCTTTTAATAAAGACACTAAATCGTAGGTAATAGCGCCGTGCACGGCATCCTGAAAATCCAACACACCTGGATTCTGCTCTGCTGTGACCATCAGATTACGTGAATGATAATCGCGGTGTACCGTCACTTGCCCCTGCGCTAAAATATTTTCAATCAACACAGAAAACGTATTTTGCAATACCGCCTCTTGCTCTTTAGTTAAGCTGATACCTAAATGCTTGCTGATATACCAATCTGGGAAAAGCTGCATTTCGCGCAACAATAAAGCCGCATCATAATTAGGCAATGCGCCTTCTTTGCTGGCCAATTGCATTTTAATTAGCGCATCCGTGGCATCTGAATACAATTTTTTTGCATTTTCATTATTCAGCGCGCTCAAGTAGGTGCTATCGCCCAAATCGCTAATTAGCAAAAAGCCTTGACTAATATCTTGCGCGATTATTTTGGGTACGTTTAAACCCGCATCTAGTAATAGTTGCGCTACTTTAACAAACGGCGTGCAATCTTCTTGAGGTGGCGGTGCGTCCATAGCAATTAAGGTGCTACTTTCAGGATAGGTATCCGCCAAATGCACCCTAAAATAACGCCTAAAACTAGCATCGGCTGAGGCAACGGTTAAAGTAAATGGTTGTTTAAGTGTAACTTCCAACCAATTTGTTAATTCTGATAATCTATCCACCGCTAACCTTTAAAATGATTTATTAATGATGATTTATTCATTACAACTAAAGCAATTGCCTTAAACTAACTACTTAAATACAGTTATATACGATTTTATCATTCATCTGTAAAATAGACAGTCTAGGTTTTGTGTAAACAAAAATCATTTATTAACTTGCGCCCATTAATTCGGTGCATTAATGTAGATTGCGCTCAAAAGAAATCGCCATTGCACTATACTTTTTTAAATATTATTCGTTCCACTGTTGATTCTGCGCGGCATTACTGTGCGCCAATCGCTGCGCTATTGCTATCTGGTTTTGGCATCATGGCGCCTGCCGAAACCTTAACAACCGAACTTTTTCAAGTACCTGAAACTGCCCTACCAACTGCCCAGCCAGATGCCATCGAAATCGAAGGCGACAAAATGGATTTGTACCTAGACCGAAAAATGCGCGCCAGCGGCAACGCATCCATTAGCAAGGGCGATCAAAAAATATATGGCGATAACATTGAATACGATGTGCAAAACGACGAGTTGCAAGTGGATGGTAATGCGCGTATCGAATTAGGCGACGGTCAGATTACGGGGCCGGGTCTAAAAATGCGCTTATCAGAAAGCATTGGCGAAATGCAGGATGCTTCGATTACGCTCAATAAAAGCATTAGCAACAACTCCACACCTTATGGCCCCAAATCTGGCCCCAGTGTTTATACGCAATCTAAATTACTTAACTCGCAAACCAGCCTAACCGACGACCCAAGACTGTACCAAGATAATTATCGTGAGCCTGCAACACCTATTGGGCAAGCGTCAATAGACCCCAAATTTAACTCTTCTCGCGGCGATGCCAAAGCCGTTTTTTTTGAAGGCGAAGATAAAAAACGTTTACAAAACGCGCGTTACACCACTTGTGAACCAGGCGTTGATGATTGGTATATTAAAGCGCGCGAAATTGTATTAGACGATTACACGCAATCTGGCACAGCCACTAATGCCCATGTTGAATTTAAAGGCGTGCCATTGTTATATATGCCTTGGATGAGCTTTTCGTTTAACAATGAGCGCAAATCAGGCTTTTTAGCGCCCACCGTAGGCACCACCAGCCGAAGCGGTTTCGAAACGCTGGTTCCCTACTACATTAATATCGCGCCTAATATTGATGCTACAGTAGGCGCGCGTTACCTAAGTAAGCGCGGATTACAATTTCAAGGCGAGTTACGTTATTTAAACGAAAACTTTTCTGGCGTAGATAACGTAGAGTACTTAGACAACGATAGCTTGAGCGGCCAGCAGCGCTACTATGCCAACCTTAGCCACAGCCACAGATTAAGCGATCGCTGGTCGGCTAGCTATAACATCGAAAAAGTGTCTGATGACCAATACTTTTCTGAAACATCTACCCGCATTGTCAGCACCAGCCGCGTTAACCTGCCCCAACAAGGAACCGTTGATTATGTAGGCGATGTTTGGCGATTTAATGGCCTAGTGCAACGCTATCAAAATTTGGATCAAATCAACTACGCCTACCAACGTTTGCCTCAACTAACGTTATCAGCCGATAAAGAGTGGGGTGCTGTTAATACCAATCTATATAGTCAATGGGTTTATTTTGACCGCAATAGCGACGCGCCGATTGCACCAACTGGCAGCCGCCTCACCATGTACCCTTCCATTAGTGTGCCGTTTACAAAACCATACGGCTTTATTACGCCTAAGATCGGCGTACATGCCAGCTACTACAACTTAAATGATAATGATTACATGGTAAATGGCAGCAACGTGAGCAACAATTCTGCCACTCGCACGCTGCCAATTTTTAGCTTAGACAGTGGCTTATATTTTGAGCGCGATGTAAATATTGTTAAAAATGGCTATACGCAAACCATTGAACCGCGTTTGTTTTACGTTTATATCCCTGATAAAAAACAAGATTTGTTGCCAGTGTTTGATTCTGCTTTAGCCGATTTAAACTTAACCACTTTATTTACTGAAAACCAATTCACGGGTAACGATAGAGTCAATAACGCCAACCAGCTTAGCTTGGCAGTGACCTCGCGCATGATTGATAAAGACACTGGCGTTGAGCGCTTATCTGCCACCGTTGGTCAGCGCTTCTACTTTGCCGATCAGAATGTCACATTACCTGGCAGCATACAATCTCAAAGCAACTCCTCTGATGTAATTGCTGCCGTTACGGCTAGGCTTTCTAACAAATGGAATTTAGATGCCTTTTGGCAATACAACACAGATGATGCAGGCATTGTGAGAACAAACTTACTGGCCAGATACAACCCTGAGCCAGGCAAGTTAATGAATGTTGGCTACCGTTACACGCAACAATTTTTAGAGCAAATAAACGTATCAGGTCAATGGCCTCTCAGTCGCGGTTGGTATGGCGTGGGTAGACTTAACTACTCCATTCGCGAAAAAACTTTAATTGAAAGCTTGGCAGGTCTAGAATACGATGCTGGTTGCTGGCAACTGCGCACGGTGTTTCAACGTGTAGAAACCGCAACAGCGGACGCCAACTACGGCTTTTTCTTACAGCTTGAGTTAGGTGGCCTAGCCTCAATCGGCTCTAATCCACTCAACTTATTACGCCGCGATATTCCAGGCTATTTAAGCTCTAGTGAGATTCCAAACATTTACAGGCAGCAAAATTACAACCAATGAAATTAACCCATATGATTCAATTTTTTAAACCTTTATTGTTAAGCCTGCTGTTAGCATCCAATATGTTAATGGCCGCAACAAATGGAGATAGCGCCGTTAAAATGGACCGCATTATCGCCGTAGTCGATCAAAGCGTGATTACTGAGCAAGAGTTAGCCGACAGAATTAATACGGTTACCGCCCAGCTAGAAAAGCAAGGCACCCCTCTACCAGCTGCAGAGGTGCTTCAAAAGCAAATTTTAGAGCGCCTGATTGTGGATAGTTTGCAGCTACAACTGGCTAACCAAACCGGCATTAAGGTCGACGACACGCAGCTTGATAAAACCATAGAACGTATCGCCACCCAAAACAAGCTAACTATAGATGAGTTTAAAAAAGCTTTAGAAGCAGATGGTTTGTCATTGCGTAAATTCCGTGAAGATATTCGCGGCGAAATCACCATGGCGCGCCTACGCGAACGCGATGTCGATAATAAAATAACGGTGTCAGATGGCGAAATTGATAATTATTTAACCACTCAAGCCAACCGCGGCGATGAACAGGACGAGTTTGAAATCGCCCATATTCTTGTGCGTTCGCCAGAAGACAGCTCACCAGAAGATTTAGAAAAAGTACGCGCTAAAACTGAAAAAGCCATGCTAGAGCTGTCAAGCGGAAAAGACTTTGCGCAAGTATCAGCAAGCTACTCAGACGCACCAAACGCATTAGAAGGTGGTCAATTAGGCTGGAAAAACAGCACACAAATCCCCGCATTATTTCTAGACGCCGTTAAAACCATGCAAGTGGGTGGAATCTCACAACCTTTGCGTAGCCCAAACGGCTTTCATATTTTAAAACTCACCAATCGCCGTGGCGGCGCTTCTACCTTGATGATTGATCAAACGCATGCGCGCCATATTTTGATTAAATTAACCGAAGTGGTTTCTGAAAAAGACGGTAAACAAAAAATGGATACCATCAAAGAACGTTTGGATAATGGGGTGAAATTTGAAGAAATGGCGCGCCAGTATTCCGAAGATGGCAGTGCTAGCAGCGGTGGCGATTTAGGCTGGGTAAACCCGGGTGACACTGTGCCTGCTTTTGAAAAAGCCATGAATGACTTAGGTTTGGGTGAAATCAGTGAGCCAGTGCGCTCGCCCTTTGGCTGGCATATCATTCAAGTTTTAGAGCGCAGGAAACAAGATATGAGTAAAGAAGCGGCAAGGTTAAAAGCACGCCAAGAAATACGTGCCCGCAAATCAGATGAAGCGTATCAAGACTGGGTGCGCGAGTTGCGCGACCGCGCTTTTGTTGAGTTGCGCTTAGAAGATAAGTTTTAATTACATCTTAGATTTACAACGCTTTGAGCACACACATACCGCGCATTGCAATCACCTCTGGCGAGCCAGCTGGTATTGGGCCTGATATTTGCATATTGCTATCACAATTGGATATTGCCGCGGATATCACCGTAATTGGTGATAGCGAAGTGTTAAAAAGTCGAGCACAGCAACTTAATATTCCGCTTGATATCGTGTCTTATGAAATTCCACAAGACACACAACTTCATCGCAAAAACCAGCTCAAAGTATTGCATATTCCAACCTCCGCACCTGTCATCGCTGGCACATTAAATCCAGCCAATAGCACCTACGTTTTAAACACCCTCACTTGCGCGATTGATGGCGCACTTAGCCATGCGTTTGATGCGATTGTGACCGCGCCTGTGCACAAGGGCGTGATTAATGACGCAGGCATAGCTTTTACTGGGCATACGGAATTTTTAGCCGAACATACAAACACCCCACAAGTGGTGATGATGTTAGTGGGTAGCGGTTTACGCGTGGCATTAGCGACTATACATTTAGCCTTAAAAGACGTGCCAGCGGCTATTACGCAATCGGGCTTAGAAACCACTATTCGTATTTTACATCACGATTTAATCGCCAAATTTGGTTTAAAAAATCCGCGTATTTTGGTAGCAGGGCTTAACCCGCACGCTGGCGAAGATGGTTATTTAGGACGCGAAGAAATTGAAGTAATTAATCCTGTATTAAATAAATTACGCGAAGAAGGCATGCAATTGATTGGCGCATTGCCAGCCGATACGCTATTTGCCAAACACCACTTAAGCCAGGCCGATGCGGTGCTGGCCATGTATCACGACCAAGGCTTGCCCGTGCTAAAACATGCCAGCTTTGGTGAAGGAGTGAATGTCACGTTAGGCTTACCCATTATCCGTACTTCTGTTGATCACGGCACTGCGCTTGATTTGGCTGGTACTGGAAAAATCGACATCGGCAGCATGCTAAGTGCCATCAACTTAGCCATTGAATTAGCAGGTAACCAAGCGTTATGAAACACGTTGCAAAAAAAAGATTCGGCCAAAACTTCTTAACCGATCAAGGTGTGATTGGCAGCTTAATTGATGCGATTAATCCACAAACCAATCAAGTAATTGTTGAAATCGGCCCTGGGCTTGGCGCATTAACCAAACCACTTTTGGGTAAAATTGAGCATCTACACGTGGTAGAAATCGATCGCGATATTGTGGCTTGGATGCAAACCGAATATGCAAAACCTGCCTATGCGAAAAATACCTTAAGCATTCACAATGTGGATGCGCTGAAATTTGATTTTTCAAGCCTAAGCAGTAATCTTAGGGTGACGGGTAACCTGCCTTATAATATTTCCACACCTATTTTGTTTCATCTGCTGGATAACGTCAGCCATATTACTGATATGCACTTTATGCTGCAAAAAGAAGTGGTTGAGCGCATGGTAGCGCAGCCTTCAACACCAGCATATGGTCGGCTTTCGGTGATGTTGCAATACTACTTGGCAATGGAATATTTAATCACCGTACCGCCAGAAGCATTTGACCCAGCACCAAAAGTGGAATCCGCTTTTGTGCGTTGCGTGCCACATGCCAAGCTGCCATTTGTTGCCAAAGATACCGCTCTTTTTTACAAAGTAGTATTAGCCGCTTTTGGCCAGCGCCGTAAAACGTTGCGCAATACGCTAAAAGGTTTATTGGATGATGTTGGCTTTACTGCACTGGGCATTAATCCACAATTACGCGCCGAAAATCTAAGCGTTGCCGAGTTTGTTAACATTAGCAACTATCTTATCAGCAACAATGTTGGCAATTCGCTTGTTTGATATAATTACTTTTTCCCAAAATCCCTTAATTTAAAGCTAGAGAAAATCATGCGAATCATCTTACTTGGCGCACCAGGCGCAGGCAAAGGCACACAAGCCACCCACTTACGCGAAAAATTCAATATCCCGCAAATTTCCACTGGTGACATGCTGCGCGCTGCTGTTAAAGCGGGCACGCCTTTAGGCTTAGAGGCCAAAGCGTTTATGGATAGCGGCGGTTTAGTGCCAGATGCAGTGATTATTGGCTTAGTGAGCGAGCGCATTAAAGAGGCTGATTGTGCCAACGGCTTTTTATTCGACGGCTTTCCGCGCACCATTCCGCAAGCCGAAGCCATGAAAGCAGCAGGAGTTGGCATTGATTATGTGGTTGAAATTGATGTGCCAGATGAAGCAATCGTAGAGCGCATGAGCGGCCGCCGTAGCCACCCAGCTTCTGGCCGCACCTACCACGTTAAATTCAATCCACCAAAAACCGCTGGCAAAGATGATGTAACTGGTGAAGATTTAGTGCAACGCGATGATGACAAAGAAGAAGTCGTGAAAAACCGCTTAAATGTGTACCACAGCCAAACCAAGCCATTAGTAAAATACTATGTAGATTGGGCCAATAGTGGCTTGGCTGGCGCGCCTAAGCATGTTTTTGTAAATGGTATTGGTGAAATGGAAGCCATTAAAACCAATATTTTTAATGCGTTAAAATAATTGATTTAACGCATATTTACATGCTAATCGCGCGCAACTGGGATTAAAATATGAGGCTACTTATTACAATCTAAATAAGTAGCCCTGCATTTTTAATGCTTAATTATTTTCAAGCAAGGATTCAACTATGAAAGTTCGCGCATTAGTTCTATTGGGCGTTTTGGGGTTGTTTTTAGTATTTATGATACTGAATTGGTCGACCATTATGGCGCCAACCACGCTTAATTTGGCGGTTGCCGAAGTCAACGCGCCGCTTGGTTTGGTGATGTTAGGCATATTAGCAGTGCTCACCGCTGTGTTTCTTACTTTTATCGTTTACCTGCAAACATCTGTACTCTTTGAAGCGCGACGTCATGCTAAAGAGTTACAAACGAATCGTGAGTTAGCCGATAAAGCAGAAGCATCACGTTTTACTGAGTTGCGTCAATTTATGGATGCCGAAATACAAAAACAAGCCGCTATTCAAGCGGATTCCAAATCAGCCTTAATGGCAAAGTTAGATTCGCTAGGCGCTAATATCCACGCCGCTATTGACCAATCAGGCACCTCGCTATCCGCTTATATCGGCGAGCTTGAAGATCGTTTAGAAACTAAGTTTCCTGTTCAAAAATAACAGTCAACTTTAGCTTGCCTTAATCACTCAAGGGCAAGCTGTTTAAAACTTAAATCCCTTATGCAGATTCCCTGCATAATTCCACACCTCATAGCGTAACAATTCAGCCATGTACTGCTATCACAGGCAATGCCAAAGACTGTGCCTTCAAGTATAATTTCGGCATTCCTATTTAAAGTTAATTAACTTAAGACAATCCGCCATGCAACAGCAGTATCCTTTCAAAGAAATCGAACAAGCCGCGCAAACCTATTGGGAAGCGAATCAAACATTTGCTGCGTCTGAACAATCGGACAAACCCAAGTATTACTGCCTCTCAATGTTCCCCTATCCAAGTGGTCGCTTGCATATGGGCCATGTGCGCAACTATACGATTGGTGACGTATTAAGCCGCTTTCATAAAATGAAGGGCTTTAATGTGATGCAGCCCATGGGTTGGGATGCATTTGGTTTGCCAGCAGAAAACGCCGCGATTAAAAACAATACCGCGCCTGCTAAATGGACCTACGAAAATATTGAGCATATGAAAACCCAGTTGAAACAACTGGGTTTGGGCGTAGATTGGAACCGTGAAGTTGCGACATGCAAGCCAGAATATTACAAATGGGAGCAATGGCTTTTTACCGAGTTATTTAAAAAAGGCTTAATCTATAAAAAAACTTCAACGGTCAATTGGGACCCTGTAGACGGCACGGTGCTTGCCAATGAACAAGTGATTGACGGCCGCGGCTGGCGCAGTGGCGCGCTGGTAGAAAAGCGCGATATTCCGCAGTACTTTATGAAAATCACCGCTTATGCAGAAGAACTGTTAAACGATTTAGATAAATTGGATGGCTGGCCTGAGCAAGTTAAGACCATGCAGCGCAACTGGATTGGCAAGAGCTATGGTTGCGAAGTGGAATTCCCTATCGTTGGGCAGAGTGGCAATTTAAAAGTGTACACCACCCGCCCAGATACCTTGATGGGCGCGACTTATGT
>JAZKDM010000207.1:0-10915 GCA_040387535.1 Pseudomonadota bacterium
TTGTAAAGTTTATTAAAAATTGTTAAGCGTAAATTTTAGTAAGTGATTATTTTTTCTTGCCAGTGTTTTACTTTTTAACCTTAAAGGAGCTTTACCATGAATGCATTAATGAATTTTATGAAAGATGAAGACGGCGTAGTAGCAATTGAATACGTAATTATTGCTGGTGCTTTAGTGGCTGTGTTAGTTGCAGTATTTACCAATCTTGGTACTACTCTAACTACAAAACTAGGCGAAATTGTAGCCAATATTGATAGTGGTTCATAATCACAATCAAATTATTAAACAGCTAATAATTTAAGATGAAAAATACAAACGCCTCTACTTTGTTCAATTTAGAGGCGTTTTTTTGAAAATTAGGTAGTAATGGCTGAACTCAAGCTTATTGTTTTAATTGGTGTGCTTAGTATTGCTTTAATCACCGATTTATGGCGCTACAAAATTTATAACTGGTTAATAGTGTTGGGTTTATTAGCTGGGCTATTGTTGCAGGTGTATGTGTTTGCTGTGTACGGCTTATGGTTTTGGTTTAAGGGCGTAACAGTTGCCTTTTTAGCGTTTATACCACTTTACTTAGCACGCGGTATGGCAGCAGGTGATGTAAAGTTAATGATGGTGGTGGGTGGTTTATTAAGTTTTACTGTACTGATAGACGCATTAATCAGCACTTATATTGCGGGTGGTTTGGTAGCGTTAGCTTATGTGTTGTACCGCAGGCAAGGCGCTAAATTGTGGCAGAACATCAAAAATTTACTGTTTGGGCACTTTGTAAAAATGAGCAGTGGTGTAGAAATTAATGATGCTGTAAATGAAAAAAATAGTGTAGGAAAAATGCCTTATGCCTTGGCCATTTGCATGGGCACTGCCTATGCACTACTAAAAAACGGTTTTAATGTTTAATGATAATTATAGAGACTTGATATGACTAATTTACGTGTTTGGTTGATGTTGTTGGTGGCACTGGTGACAGCAGCAGGGGCTGTAGTCGTGGCGTCCAAATGGTTACATGCACGTTCATTACAAACCGCTAAAGTGGCGGTGGCGCAACAAGACGTGAATATGGGGCAAAAATTAAACCCTGGCATGTTCAAACTAATTGATTGGCCTAAAGATAACTTACCAACAGGCACATTTAACGATGTGACTAAGCTTGATGGCCGCGTGGTGAAATTTACCTTGCAAAATGGCGAGCCCGTAATGGAATCTAAACTAGCGCCTGAAGGAACCAAAGGTGGCTTGTCCGCGGTGATTGCAGATGGCAAACGTGCCATTACCGTAAAAGTGAATGAAGTGGTGGGGGTTGCTGGCTTTGCTTTACCGGGTAACTACGTGGATATTATTGTGAATACGGTACAAGACAAACAAGCGAATCAAGACGAACAAAATATTTCTAAGATCGTGCTTAAGCATATTTTAGTATTGGCAGTGGGTAACGAGGTGAGCTCTGAAGAAAGCAAACCAAAAGTAGTTAATGCTGTAACTTTAGAAGTAACGCCTCAACAAGCAGAAATGATTGACTTGGCCAGAAGCGTCGGTAATTTATCGCTGGTGTTAAGAAATCAATCTGAATTACAAGACACTGAAACCATAGGTATTACAAAAGATACATTGCTAGCCTTAAAGCCTACCGTGCAACCGGAGCCTGTAGTGCTTGCGGCACCACCCAAAGTTATCGTCAAAAAAGTGGTGATGCAAAAGCCAAAACCAGTAGTGAATAAACAATGTACCAAAGTGATTACGGGTTTAACTGAATCAAATGAGTGTTTTTAGTAAGCTACTTAAATAATATTTAAGCAACAAAAACATTAAAAATAAGTACGATCAAAGGGGTAAATAATGTCATATCGTAACGCGCACGCTCGTTTTAACCTAAAAAAACCAGTGCAGCTGTCTTTATTACTTGTTGGTTTAAGCTTGGCTGCAAGCCCTTCGTTTGCGGCTAAACCATTGCCAAAAACAATGGGTACCGATGCGCAAGAGCAAATGAATCAAGCCGCTGAAGGCACCTGTTTAGGCCAGATATCTAACCCTGCTAAACTAAATTTACCTATTGGAAAATCCACCCTCATTAAACTACCTGAGCCCTTGGTGAGCAGGTCTGTAGGCAACCCAAGAGTGGTGCAAGCCAAAATGATTTCACCACAAACGCTGTATTTATTAGGGATGGATGTTGGCACCACCAACATGATCATTCAAAGCAAAAGTGGTAGCTGTACGATTATCGATGTAACAGTGGGTATTGACCCAGATGGTTTACAACAATCGATTAATGAGCTGTTACCGGAAGAAAAGAATATTAAAGTTAGCGCAGCGGCTGATTCTGTTGTGCTAACAGGTACCGTAGAAGATGCATTGACTGCAAACCGTGCCGTAGATATTGCAAGTGCTTATGTAAGACGTCTTTTAATGCCAGTGCAAGCTGACGCAACGCAAAATAATAATATGCAGCAGCAGGGTGGCGGCCAACAGGGCGGTAGACAACAAGGTGGCGGCAATACTGACATTGTAAACCCTAGAGTAATCAATATGTTATCGGTTAGCGCACAGCAGCAGGTGATGCTGGAGGTGAAAATTGCCGAAGTTTCTAAGAGTTTGTTGGATAAAATGGGTGTGGATTTTTTAGCTGGCAAAATTAACGGTAATAGTAGCTTTTTCTACAACATCATACCTGGCTTGTTGCCAGGTATTTTAACGCCCAGTATTGGAAGCGGCCCAAATGGGGCTATTAATCCAAGGTTTGCGGCAAGCCCTAACCTTGGTGCATCCACAGGCTCTAACGATTCATTTAGGTCGATTCTAGTGGACGCAGAAAAACGAGATGGCTTAGTCAAGATATTGGCCGAACCTTCCATTATGGCAATCAGCGGTCAAGAGGGTAGCTTTTTGGCGGGTGGACGTATCTTCATACCTGTTGCACAAAACAACAACGGCGGCGGAAACGCGATTACTTTGGAAGAAAAAGAGTTTGGTGTTGGCGTTAAATTTACGCCAACGGTGTTGGCCGGTGGCAGAATCAATCTTAAGGTATCGCCTGAAGTTTCTGAGCTAAACAGAGAAGGGGTGGGTATTTCTGGTGGCGGCATTAACGGCACGGCCATATTGCCAGCGTTTACGTCTCGCAAAGCCTCTACCACTGTACAGCTATTAGATGGCCAAAGCTTTGCAATTGGTGGCTTAATCAAAAACAACACCACAGCCAATATTAAGGCTTTTCCAATATTGGGCGAAATTCCAATTATTGGTGCGCTATTCCGTAGTACCGATTTTCAAAACGACAAAACAGAATTAGTTTTTATAGTTACGCCGCATTTAGTTAAACCATTGCCATCTAAAGGCTATGAACTTCCTACAGATCGTCATGTAGACCCAACCAGAACTGATTTATTTTTAAAAGGTAAATTAGAGGGCACACCAAACCCAGAAGCGCCCAAACCAACTGATAATAAACCGAGCGACACTAAACCAATGGCGAAACCTGAAGACAATAATGCTGGCTTTGATTTGAGATAGGAGTAATGATGAAAAATTTATATGTCTTTGGTGCTTGTTTAGTTTTATTACACATAGGTGCATGTACACAACCCATGCCTAGATACGATTCCGAATTTGGTAACACTATCCGTAATACCATGAATGCACAGGTTATTGACCCTAAAGCTGGTAGCAACCCTGATCCAGTGGCAGGCTTAGATGGCCGTGCAGCTAGGGATGCGATTAATAATTATCAAAAATCATTTGCAAAGCCGGAGCCAACGCCTAATGTGTTTTCACTGGGTATAGGCAATAGCTCTGGCGGTTCTGGCAATTGATTTTAAACTTGTATACATGATTGATATAGGCGAATCAATATGAACATAAAAAGATATACAGCGATTGAAACTGGCTCTGTACAGATTGTTTTGCTTATGTTTTTTCCATTACTGTTAGTAATGGCTGGCCTAGGTGCTGACATCGGCAAGCTATATGTGGCGAAGTCTGAGCTACAAAATGCAGCAGATGCTTGTGCGTTGGCGGCAGCGGCGCAATTTGATAGTACAGCAGATCAAATTACCAATGCTACAAATGCTGGAAACACAGTAGCGAAACTAAATAATGTGGTATTTCAAAAAAATGCGGTGGCTATTGAAAATGTGAATATTACTTTTCCAACGTCATTAAATGGGGTTGCAGGCACTTATGTGCAATGCGATATCACTAGCCCCAATATCACCAACTGGATTACACCTATATTGAATTTGATAGGTGGTAATGTAAGCGACAGTGAAATTATTAATGCCCGAGCTGTGGCTACCACAATACCGGGGCAAACCACATGTGCGATTCCTGTTGCCATTTGTCAAACTCAACTTGCAGGAATAAATCGCGGCGATTGGATTGAGGGCATAATTGGGCCATCGAAAAGCAAAGCCAATGACGATGAAACTGAACCTGGCAACTTTAAATGGGTGGATCTGACTCCGGCAAATGCTGGTGGCGCCAGTGAAATTGCCGGCATCTTAAACGGTAGCAACTCCACGTCCTGTAATGTAAGTGTTGCGCTTGATACTGACATTGGTAAATCTGGTTTTAATGGTAATGCACGTAAAGCGTACAACACGCGCTTTGGCTTGAAAGAGAACCCAGGTGATACTACACCAGCCATCCATGTCACCGGTAAAGGCTATTACTTGGTGGGTGGTGCAACCAATCCGGGGCGTTTTGACTCGCTTGATTATGCCAATGCAGTGCAAGCACACTCGCCTTATACTGATATCTCTGACATCAAAATTAATCCTTTACGGTTGTCTACTAATGCTGAGCATGCCGCAGGCAATCCTGATAGTCGTGTAGCCACCACTGCCGTGGTGGATTGTACAACCATGAAGTTGAAATCCTTTGCATGCGTATTTATGTTGCACCCACTGCCTACCACTAATGCAAGTTCTTTCAAAATGTACCTTGAATATTTGGGTAACCCTGCAACTGATATTACCCCATGCAACCCTACATCCGTTGCTGGCACGGGCATTGGCCCTAAAGTATCTACCTTGGTGAGATAAATGAGCATTGGTCAGATTAAAAACAAGCAATCAGGGGTGGCTTCTGTAGAAGTTGCATTGATAATGCCGTTTATTTTCTTGTTGATGCTGGGTGGTATTGAACTAGCCAGAACGGTCTATCAATACAATACGTTAGTTAAAAATTTACGTGATGCCACAAAGTATGTTGCAAGCGCCGTAAGGCCTATTAACTACAACACTGTTGGATCTACAGACCCTGAAGTCATCAGATATAAGGCTGTGATTGATGAAGCAGGTAATCTTGCTATGTGCGGCACAACTACCGCCTGTTCTTCATCATCTGTGAATGGTCTAACGCTTGAAAATATTAAACTTAAATACCCTGATAGCATTGAGGTAGATGGCGTAACCTTTACGTTTGTTCAGATGTATATAGAAGACTTTAGTTTGGGTTTTGTATTTAATTTGTTTGGCGACAGTTTAGCGCTTAGTGACATCACTTATACGATGTACCAACTACAACAGAATTGATGCGTAAAAATGATGAAAACACATAAACATCAACGTGGGGTATATTCCATCGAGTTTGTGTTGGTGGCTGGTTTTTTATTTCTTTTACTATTTTCAGTGCTGGAGATAGGCAAAGTGATGTATTTTTTTAGCACTGCAAACGAATCAACTCGTCGCGCTGCACGCTTAGCTGCTGTCTGCAATAAAGATGCAGCAGTAATTTCAAGCACTATTACTAATCGCCTACCTTTCCTGGCTGCAGATAACGTGAGTGTTGAATATAGCCCTATTGGCTGTACGGTGGCTAATTGCAGGCTGATAACGGTTAGTTTAACTGATGCAGTGTATACATCAAGCGTCGTTCCTATTTCGGTGCCGCTTCCACCGTTTGCCACTACCATTCCACGTGAAAGCATGGACAGTTCATTTAATGCAGATTGCAGTTAGGTTACATAAAAGTGTATGAAAGTTTTATTAATAAGTGAAAATAATAAAGTACTTGAGATTGCTTCAACTTTTCAAACGCTGAAGCAGCGTGATGTTTTTTTAGTAACCTACAAAAGCAACTTGGTGAAAGCCAGTCAAAAAATCGCCAACGAAATTCCTGATGTCGTGGTGATTGACGTTAATGCTAACAATATCCAAGAGCTTGAGCTGATAGACCGATATAAAAGCCAATATAAAAATATGACTTTTATGATGTTGTCAGAAGACACCTCAAGCGAGCTATTACTTAAAGCCATACGTTCTGGCTTTTCTGAGGTCATTTCATCTCCATTAAACGAACAATTATTTACTACTGCGCTGGAGCGTTTTCAAAATCGCACACGTGTTAATAGTACTTTTAAAACCAAAGTGTTGAGTGTTATTTCATGTAAAGGTGGTTCTGGCGCAACGTTTATTGCCACAAATTTGGCTTATGAAATTGCTGAAACATATAATAAAAAAGTATTGCTGATTGATGCGAACCAGTACTTTGGCGATGCGTCAATGTATGTAAGTGATATGAAAGCACCCATGACACTTGCCGATGTTTGCAATCAAATTAGCAGGCTGGATTATTCATTTTTAGAATCGTCACTCATAGAGGTGACGCCGCGCTTTAAGATATTAGCTGCGGCAGAAAATCCGGCCAGTGCGAGTGATGTACATCCGGACCATCTAGAAACCATTATCCGAATCTCTAAAAATTATTACGACTATATCTTTATTGATTTAGGTAGACAAATTGATAGTTTATCTGTGAAAGCAATGGATTTAAGTGACCATATTTTTCCAGTACTTCAACTGATATTACCTTATGTTAGAGATGCGAAACATTTGCAAGATGTCTTTAAATCGTTGGGTTATAACTCTAACAAAGTGCAATTTATTATTAATCGCTATGAAAAAAATAGTAAGTTACAACTCTCGGATGTGAGTAATGCTTTAAACATTACCCCTGCATTTACTTTACCCAATGAATATGCGGTGGCTACCGAATCTATTAATAACGGCGTCGCCGTGAGTAAGCAATCTCCTAACAGTGCAATCAGTCGTACATTTAAGGTAATTGGCAAGAGCATTACTGGTATAGAACTGAAGGAAAATGGCCTGTTTTCTAAACTTTTTAAATAGCTATGATTGCGAGATAACATGTCATTACGTGAACGACTTGAACTAATAAACGATAAAAAAAGTCAGGACGTCAGCCATTCCAATCGGGCTGATAACAACACGTATCTCACGTTAAAAAAGTATATTCATACGCAAATACTTGACCGTATTAGTTTAGATAAGCTTAGCAATGTTTCTGACGATGAAATTAAGAAGCAAATAAACGAATTGGTCAGCATTATTGTGGATGAAGAAAATATCCCTCTGAATACCACTGAACGCACCACACTTGCTCAAGATATTCAGCATGAAATGTTTGGTTTGGGCCCGCTGGAACCATTATTAAATGACCCTACCATTTCAGACATTTTAGTGAATGGTCATAGCCAAGTATATATAGAGCGTAAGGGTAAGCTTGAGTTAACCAACATCACATTCCAAGATGATAAGCATTTGCTTAACATCATAGAGCGAATTGTGAGTAGGGTGGGGCGCCGTGTCGATGAATCAAGCCCTATGGTAGATGCACGTTTAGCAGATGGCTCGCGTGTCAACGCTATTATCCCTCCGCTGGCTATTGATGGCCCGGTTATGTCAATTCGGCGTTTTTCAGTAACGCCTTTACAAACCGAAGACTTAGTTAAACTTAAAAGTTTGACGCCAGATATGTCCAAGCTGATTGCAGCGATTTCAAGATCTAAGATGAATGCGGTGATTTCTGGCGGTACTGGTAGTGGTAAAACGACGATGTTGAATTTAATCTCTGGGTTTATTCCAGCTAATGAGCGGATTGTGACAATTGAGGATGCTGCAGAACTTCAAATGCGGCAACCGCACGTGGTGCGTTTAGAAACTAGACCACCCAATGTGGAAAATCGAGGTGAAGTGACGCAAACTGCGCTAGTGCGAAATGCACTACGAATGCGACCTGACCGCATAATTTTGGGTGAGGTGAGGGGCGCAGAAGCGCTGGATATGTTGCAAGCCATGAATACTGGCCATGAAGGTTCCTTCGCGACCATCCATGCCAACAACCCTAGAGATGCCATTGCACGTATGGAAAACATGGTGGGAATGTCAGGTGCCAACTTAACTTTAATGGCCACGCGTCAGCAAATTGCCTCCGCTGTGAATGTCATTTTACAAGTGTCTCGTTTAATCGATGGCTCGCGAAAAATTGTCAGTATTCAAGAAATTACTGGCATGGAAGGTGAAACTATCACCATGCAAGAAATTTTTGGCTTTAAGCAATTAGGTTTAGATGAGCAGGGCAGAGTAAAAGGCTATTTTTATGCTACTGGCGTAGTGCCTTTGTTTAATAACCGACTGAAGTCATTTGGTGCGAGCTTACCTGAATCTATTTTCGACCCGACCATACGGTATGAGGTTTAGTGTATGAATTTAGATCCTCAATTTGTGTTGTTTATTATTCTTGCCTTCGTCTCTATATTTTTAGGGATAGAGGCCATTTATCTATGGTGGCGAGAAAAGCACAGCAACGAAGCTAGACGCTTAAATACGCGATTATTACAAATCTCAAATGACGATGATTTATTTATTAAGCAGCACAGCATACTTAAAAATCGCTTACAAGATAATAAAAGCTGGCGTGTGAATGTGTTAAAACACCTTATCGATATTAATAAATTAGACGCACTTTTATTACAGTCTGGCAAATTGTGGACTGTGCAGAAGTTTCTTAATTACACATTGGTGGGTATGCTAAGTGGTTTATTGCTTGGCTTTATCATCAATAGGGGAGCTCTCATTACCCTGATATTAATGGTGTTATTGACCGCATTACCCTTAATGTACATTTTATATGAGCGTGACAAAAGAATAGAAAAGATACAAAAACAATTACCCGAAGCCATTGATTCTATTGCAAGATCATTAAAAGCGGGTCATTCCTTTATGGGTGCTTTTAGCATGATTGGTGAGGAGTTATCAGACCCAATTGCCACCGAGTTTAGAATTACGTTGGAAGAAAGCAATTTAGGCGTTCCTTTAAGTGATGCCCTGCTAAATTTTAGCAAACGTATTCCCCTTACTGATTTGAAATTTTTTGTCATTGCCATTTTGATTCAGCGCGAATCAGGCGGCAATCTGGCAGAGATTTTAACATCCATGAGTAAGATTATCCGTGAACGTTTCAAACTAATGGGTGAAGTGAGAACCTTGAGTGCAGAGGGCAGAACCTCTGCGTGGGTCATGTGGTTAATGCCCTTTTTTATGATGGGCATTATGAGTGCGTTGTCACCGACTTATGCACCCATTTTATTTGGCACTGAATCTGGTCAGTTTTTATTAAAAGTCGGCCTTGTACTAATGATTTTAGCGGCGATTTGGATGAGAAAAATCGTTAAAATAAAAGTTTAAGGAGCGCAAAATGGATTTGATTGAAATACTCTTTATGTTGTTAGTATTTTTGACTACTTTTCTAGCAATTATGTTCGTGTTTCAACGCATAAAAAGAGTTGATTACAGTCAGCGCTTAAAAAACGTCATTGATAAATCTGATGAACCTACTGAAAAAGCGGAATCTGATTTTGCATTTAAAGTGGTCAAGGTCATGGACCCTTTGGCAAAATTTTCTACGCCTACAGAAGGTTGGGAGAAGTCACCTTTACGTATTCAGTTTATTAATGCAGGCTGGCGAAATGAATTTGCGCCCAAGCTCTTTTTTGGGTTTAAAACATTATTGACTATTACTATTCCTCTTCTACTATTTATTGTGTTTAGAGGTAGCTATGACAATGACAACGCAGTCACAAAAATGGCGCCCTTATTGTTGTCTGGTGCTGCAATTGGTCTGGTGTTACCAAAAATATACCTAAATTATAAAACTGAAATAAGAAAAAATGAGATATTTCAAGCCTTTCCAGATGCGCTTGATTTATTGATTATTTGTATGGAAGCAGGCTTAAGTTTTGATCAAGCATTATCGAGAGTTTCAAAAGAAATCAAGATTAAATCTGAAATTCTTCATCAAGATTTAGAACTCATTTTACTCGAAACAAGAACTGGTGCATCCAGAGAAAAAGCTTTAAGAAATTTTTCACTACGGACTGGTGTAGAGGAAGTTGAAACTTTTGCTTCTATGATTATTCAAGCTGAACGCTTTGGAACGTCTATCAGTGATTCGTTACGCGTGCATTCTGAAGAGTTTAGATTAAAAAGAAAACAAAAAGCGGAAGAAATGGCTGCAAAAATTCCAGTTAAGCTACTGTTTCCATTGGCATTTTTAATGTTACCTACAGTTCTTTTTATTATGGTTGGCCCTTCCGCAATGCAAGTTTTTCAATCACTTAAGTAGTGGTAATTTTGGAGAAATGACATGAAATATAAATTATGCGTGTTAGTCACATCAAGCCTTCTCTTTGGTTGTTCTACTTTTAAAACCGCAGAGCTAAACAAATCGCAGCTAGCCATTACACCTAGTAGTAACCATCAATTAGTAAAGGCTAATACTGCAGATTTATATGTTACCTTAGCGGAAAGATACGTAGAAAATAAAAATTATGAAATGGCTATCGTAGCTTATCAAAAAGCGCTACAACTTCAATCAAACAACAATAGGTTGCTGACAGGTTTAGCAACGACCTATGCAAAACAAAATTTATTAAGTGTAGGAATCCCGCTATTAGAGGAAGTAGCTAGGATTGAACCAAGTGCGAAACATTTCAATAACTTAGGTTATGCCTATTATTTAAATCAACAATATACAGAAGCTAATCGCGTGCTTACGCAAGCTATTACGCTTGACCCTGGATATGTGCAAGCACAAAAGAATTTGGCCTTAGTTTCTA
>JAZKDM010000208.1:0-5814 GCA_040387535.1 Pseudomonadota bacterium
TAAAAACAGTCCCATCTGCTAACACTAAAACCGCTGGAATTGTTTTCGACACCTTGAAGCTCCTTTATTTCGACACATTACTGCTAACTAGACACACCTTTGAGTAGATGTGCAAAACGGGAAAAGCTTTGTAAACTCTTCCCGTTTCAGAATTGCCGAATTATAGCTGAATTTAGCCTAAGCCTCAAGTTCAGTCTGCACGTTTTTTTGTTAACTCCACTATAAATAGTGCATTTAAAAACAAGCTTATCAGCCGATTCTGACATAAAGTTAAGCTCACCACTGATGGGCCTGCCTCAACTTTTGTCTTTAAATAGCGACAAGTCATTTAAATCACTTAAAAGACGATTCACTATTTTTTCACTAAATTAAATAAAGGACATTATGATGAATTGGGATCAAGTTGAAGGCAATTGGAAACAATTAAAAGGTAGCATTAAAGAGCAGTGGGGTCATTTGACCGATGACAATCTTGATGTGATTGCAGGTAAGCGCGATCAATTAGCGGGCAAAATTCAAGAGGCTTATGGCGTATCTAAAGAAGATGCTGAAAAGCAGATTGCTGAATGGCAAGATAAGCAAGAAGAAGCAAAACAAAAGCATTAAGTTTGCTTTAAATCAAGCACAAACCGATGGTTTGTGCTACTTTTGCATGTCTGCCACCCATACAGAAACTGGCCGATTGCAAGCAAGTGATTACTTAATATATACAAAATATCTAGCAAAATATCGTGTATGACTCATTCAAAATACATCATCGATTAATAAAGGAACAATATGTCATCGGCCATTGGTTTACTCATTCTTATATTAGATATCTTTGCGATTATCAAAATAATGCAAAGCTCAGCATCGGGCACAGAAAAAATATTGTGGACACTTGGCGTATTATTCTTCCCAGTGGTGGGTTTAATCGTATGGTTTTTTGCTGGCCCTGGCGGTAAAAAAATCTAATTTCATCCACATTTTCAAATCAAGCATTCATCATCAATACAATATTAAAGGGTTATAAATATGCACGTTAGTTTTGAGCAAGCGCAACAAATTATTGATAAAGCCGTAGAGAAATCAACAGAAATGGGCGTTAGAATGTGTATCGCCGTGTTGGATTCTGGCGGCAATTTAAAAAGCTTTAGCCGCATGGATGATGCATGGGTTGGTAGTATTGATATTGCCATCAAAAAAGCAAAAACCGCCTGCTACTTTGCTATGCCATCTGGCGCAATTGGTCAATTATCGCAACCAGGCTCACCGCTGTACGGTATTGAGCACTCAAACGATGGCCTGATTACTTTCCCAGGCGGCTTGCCAATTGTGGATCATGAAGGAATATTAATTGGCGCCATTGGCGTGAGTGGCGACACGGTTGAAAATGACCATATCGTGGCGCAAGCAGGTGTAAATGTGGCCGGTGTTTGCGATGTACCAAAACATCCATGGCGTACTTAATAGCTTAAATTTAACCCCTAATTTTATGCAAAGCCCAATCGGGCTATATCTTTGCGGCCAATTGTAAAATATTATTAATTCGTCGCAAAGATTTTACTTTATCGTTTTTCAATAATTTAGGGGTTAATAATAATGAAATTCAAACTTTTAGTTGCATCGCTTTTTTTGGTTGCAGGTACAGCACAAGCCAATACAATTTCAACCAGCGTTTATTATGATAATGAGCCTGGCGAGACTGTACAGTACGTTAATTTTAATGTAACAGATGCAGGATTTTTTAAAATTTTAGCAGCCGAAGACTTACTTCTGTCTAACCCTCATGCGATTTTATTTTCAAATCCTTTAAGTGCTGGTATTTTTATTGCCTCTAACGACAATCGCAATAATTCATTATTTAATTTTGAGGATGATTCATATATCCAAACAGCCTTAAATATTGGTAGCTATGTGTTAGCAATCTCTAATAGCTTCCTAACTGTAGATGAAGCAATCAGCGGTTATAACGGTGATGTTAATTTCTTAAACGATGGCCGAATCAACGTAACTATTAAATCACTTGATGGCACGGCTGAATTCAGCAATCCTTCTGCTGTACCAGTGCCAGCAGCAGCGTGGCTACTTGGCTCTGCCTTATTAGGCTTTGCTGGCTTTAGACGTAAATCAGTTTAATAACTCTGGTTATTAACTAAAAATAAAGCCGCACATTTTGCGGCTTTATTTTATGGTACGACTTTATTTTATAATGCGACTTTGTTTTTTAATTAAACACATTGCTGATTAACGCAAATTAAGCACATCCCGCATATCAAACAAGCCCGTGTTGTGCGCACTTAAATATTTGGCAGCGCGTAGTGCGCCCAAAGCAAAAGTCGCACGGCTACTGGCTTTGTGTGTTAGTTCAACACGCTCACCTATGCCTGCCAACACCACTGTATGATCACCTACCACGTCACCGCCGCGCATAGTTGCAAAGCCAATCGTGCCAGCTTCGCGCTCGCCAGTTACACCTTCACGCGCATAAATAGCGCAATCTTTTAATGCAACACCCAAGCCTTGCGCCGCCGCTTCGCCTAATCTCAAGGCTGTACCTGATGGCGCATCCACTTTATGCCTGTGATGCATTTCAACCACTTCAATATCGTAGCCTTGGTTTAATACTTTTGCTGCCTGCTCAACCAAGTTAATCAGTAATGTCACGCCTACACTCATATTGGGCGCAAACACTATTGCGATTTGTGTTGCAGCTTGCTCAATCAATGCTTTTTGTTCAGCACTAAAACCTGTTGTGCCAATAATGTGCTTCACTTTGGCATGTTGACAGGCCTGCAGATACTGCATGCTGGCTTCAGGACGGGTAAAATCAATGAGCACATCGGCACCATTTAAGGCCGCTTGCAAATCGCCGGTGATTAGCACACCAGTGTGCTTGCCAAACTGCTCGCCTGCATCGCGGCCAATTTGTGGGCTATCTGCGCGGTCAAGCGCGCCATGCAGTTGCAAATCGCTATCCGCAAAAATGCCTTCTAATAAAGCTTGACCCATACGGCCAGTTACGCCTGCAATTACAACTTTAGTTTTCATCATATTGAGTATTTTTAAAAACCGATTTTCTCTAACATACGCTCAAAATAGCCAGGGTCTTCTGCGGGCACTGCTTTTTCATCTACAGCTTTTGGCTGAGCGCTTGGCTCTACTGGCATTTTTTTGGCATTCTCTAAACTTTCCGCATCCAAATCTTTATCAAGCCTAAAGATAAACTGGTCATCAGTCTTAATTGGTGCAGGCACAGGTGCTGGTTCTGGCGCCGACTTCACTGGTGCGGGCTCAACTGGAGCTGCTTTAGTAGGCGCTGGCGCGATAATGGCAGGTTCGTTTACAGGTTCTACTGTAGCAGGTGTTGGCGCAACCATTGGCGCTGGCGCCGCTTCTGTTGGCGCTATTTCAATTGGCACAGCTAACATTGAAGGCGCTTCTGACTCTGCGGCTGGCGATGCCCCACTTGCCTCAGGCTCAACTACTACAGGCTTTGTTTCGGCAGCGGGCGGCGCTTGTTCTGCTGCCTGAGGCTTAGCCTCTGCTGGTTTAATATCTTTTGGTTGCGCCGCTGGTGGCTTTGCGGCTGGCTCAACTTCTGGCTCTTGATTACTTTTCCAGAATTTTAAGTTTTCTAGCAAGCCTTCTTTTGCGACTGGTTTTGCAGTTGATGATGGCTCACTTGACAAGGTAACGCCTGTATCGGCGCCTGGTGTGCCTTGTGGCACCACATCGCCACGCACGCGCACCAGCAACTCTTTTTCAAAATCTAAAATCACGCGGCGTTGCTCTATTACTTTGCCAGCACGGCGCATTTGGTAAAAGTAATCCCAGCGATTAGTATGAAAACTATCGTTGATTAACGGCGTGCCCATAATAAATCTCACCTGTGATTTAGTCATACCTGGGCGCAACTGCAGCAACATTTTTGATGTGACCACATTGCCCTGCTGAATATCCATTTTAAATGGCTTAACAACGGGCACGCTTGAGCCACAACCAACGATTAAGGTGCTACTAAGGATAATAAAAAGGATAAATAAACTGCGCATGGTTTTATGCATTGGGTAAAGACTTATTACTAAATTGGCGTTAATATACCACGATGGCTAACAGCCTAAAACACCAAATTATTATTCTACTAATATAGAGCGCCTATTATGCATGAGCAAAAAGATTTAAAAAACGCTGGATTAAAAGCCACCTTACCACGTTTGAAAATTTTAGAGTTGTTTGAAAACAGCAAAGAACGCCACTTATCGGCAGAAGATGTTTACAAAATTTTAATCACCACAGGCGAAGATGTTGGCTTAGCCACTGTTTACCGCGTACTAACGCAATTTGAAGAGGCAGGTTTGTTGTCGCGCCATCATTTTGAAAGCGGAAAAGCCGTCTTTGAGCTAAACGAAGGTACCCATCACGATCATATTGTGTGCGTTAAATGTGGCCGCGTAGAAGAGTTTTACGATGCGGAAATTGAAAAGCGCCAGCAAGAGGCAGCGGAATCGCGTGGCTTTAAGATGCAAGAGCATTCATTGATGATTTACGGTATTTGCGCAGTGCAGCCGTGCGGCAAAAAGAAATAAAGCACAGCCTTGCGGTAAGAAAAAATAAAAAGATTTCAGCCAAGTATTTTTACTTAAATATTTTTTACATCTCTTTTTAGGTCAATTGTTTTAAATTATTCAGTCAATCGATTCAACTACATAAACGTTAGTATTTGAATCTAACGTTTTTGGAGTTAATCATGTTTAAACGCTATTCTTCGCTACTAATCGCACTAGTTATTGGATTTAGCGTTACCGCCTGCGGCACCAACCCCGTTACCAAGAAAAAAGAATTTCAATTTGTCAGCCAAGACAAGGAAATTGCCATTGGTAAAGAAAACTACGCCCCTGCCCGCCAATCTCAAGGTGGCGATTACGTTATTGACCCCGAATTAACCGCCTATGTGCAAGATATTGGCAAACGCTTGGGCGCGGTTTCAGATAGACCAGAATTGCCGTACGAATTTGTAGTGCTAAATGACTCTGTACCCAATGCTTGGGCAATGCCAGGCGGAAAAATCGCATTTAATCGTGGCCTGCTTTATGAGCTGAACAGCGAAGCCGAATTAGCCGCGGTAATGGGCCATGAGATTGTGCATGCGGCAGCTAGACATGGCGCAAAAGGCATGGAACGCGGCATTTTGTTGCAAGGGGCGATGATTGCGGTGGGCATAGGCGCGCAAAACAGCAATTATGGCAATTTAATTGTAGGCGCATCGCAGCTTGGCGCACAATTAACCACCAGCAAATATGGCCGCGATGCCGAATCAGAATCGGATTACTACGGCATGTTGTATATGAAAAAAGCAGGCTACGACCCAGCCGCCGCCGTTACTTTGCAAGAAACCTTTGTGCGCCTAAGCAAAGACCGCAAAAGTGACTTTATTAGCGGCCTATTTGCCAGCCACCCACCATCAGCCGAACGTGTTGCCGCCAACAAAGTAACGTTGGCAAAAATTGGTGCTGGCGGCAATATGGGCAAAGAACTATATGCGCAAAAAGTGGGCAAAGTAAAAGCCACACAAGCCGCTTACAAAGCCTATGACGATGGCGTAAAAGCCTTAGCCAAAAAAGATACAGCCACCGCCACCAAGTTGGCCCAGCAAGCGATTGCTGGCGAACCGCGTGAGGCAAGATTTCAAGAGTTATTAGGTGATATCGCGTTAACCGATAAGAAATCGCAAGAAGCACTAAACTATTATGCCAAAGCCATTAAAATGCAGCCCGACTACTTTAAACCGCATGTACAAAGCGGCATTGCGCTATTTAATATGGGCAAAAAAAC
>JAZKDM010000208.1:5914-10023 GCA_040387535.1 Pseudomonadota bacterium
GATAACGCAGGCAATTTATACGCCGTAGTGCAAAACGCCACCAGCCTGCCTATTGGCCGAGTGCAAGTGCGTGTAGTGAAATACGACGCCCAAACAGGCCGCGCCGTGGCTCAAAGTAACTCAATGGTGATTAACGGCGTTGCCGCTGGCAAACAAAATAAAATTGCCGTTGGTGAACGTGTTAAAACCGCGCAAGAAGTGGGATTGTATAAGGTGGTGGTTGAAGGTGCGGAATTGGCGAATTAAAGTAAATGTAGGTGTAATAAACAATACTCACTTATTGATTTAATTTTTAATATGTAGTTTTTAATAAGAATAACAACCTGCCCAAATAAAAGATTAGGTTCTTTTTTTGGGTCTACTTAACGTTAGGCAAATAGCGTGAGTAAGATAAAGTAACAAGCTGCCTACTCGCCTTATCTTCTCGGCAATAAATGCGTTGTACATTTCCAAGGTGTAAATGTGATTATTAGAAACAGAATGGCCATTTTTGGGTGGGTGTTCACAACAATTTTTCTGATTTTTTGTGCGTTGATTACCTACATTCTCATCAGAGATGGCTCTTCAAATATACAAATTGATCCGCCAAGCAATACCAATGTGTATCCGCATTGGTTTGTTCCATTAATCATGCTGGGATTTTGGATTGCGGGCATTACCGCTACGGCTTGTGCGTGGCATATTCCAATTGTACGGGTATCTGTTTTGCAAAAAGCATTTGTTTTGGTTGAGCTAATCTACCCGCTACGCAGGGTTAAACATCCATTTTCGGCTACAGAAATTCAACCCGCAACCGTGATTGAAACTAAAGATAGCGAAGGTGATGTTTATTTTGAGTGTCAGTTTAGGGCTAATAACGGCTTTTTAGCCAAAATGGCTGAAAGTAGCAATAAAGAGCAGTGCGAACACTGTTGCAGGCAATTTAATGAAGCGATTCAGCGCCACAAAGATGGCTAAACTTCACTAGCGTGGCTAAGTAGTGCCGTTATAATTTAGCCGCATTGTGCGATAAATGCTTTGCAAAAAAACTAAGCAGCCTAGCAAGACTTGGCATATAGGAAATATCATGACAATGTATTTAATCGCTATTCACCACCCCAACGATTACGACCCATTTGCGGCAGAGGATGAAGCAATGGTCCGCGATATTGATGTACTTAATGATGAGATGGTGGATGCTGGCGTTAGGGTTTTTGTTGGCGGCTTACAACCGATTAGTAAGGCGAAATCGTTGCGATTGCAAGTTAATGGTGAAGTGCTTGTTAGTGACGGGCACTATTTGAACACCACTGAACATATAGGCGGATTTTGGGTGTTGCAAGTTGCTAATTTAGATGAAGCGTTGATGTGGGGTCGCAAGGCCGCTATCGCTTGTCGAGCGCATGCAGAGGTGCGAGCTTTTAATTAATGCAAACATTTAAGCTGGCCGTAATCTATCGCTGCAGCCAGCCTTTAAATTCAAAAGGGATTCCCGCCTTCGCGGGAATGACGGCGAAAGAGTTTTAAACGCCCAACATCTCTTTTGCATGACTGCGTGTGGTATCGGTGATTTGAATGCCTCCCAACATACGCGCGATTTCTTCTATGCGCTCAATCTGGCTTAATGCTTGAATATGGCTTAAAGTGGCGCCGTTTTGTTGGGTTTTGCTCACTTGCAAATGTTGCGTGGCTTGCGATGCTACTTGCGGCAGATGGGTAATCACCAGCACTTGGCGTTCTGCGCCTAATTGTTTGAGTAGCTGCCCTACTACTTCTGCCACGCCGCCACCAATTCCCACATCAACTTCATCGAAAATCATGCAAGGCACGCTACCTTGAGAGGCAGTTGTGACGTGTAAAGCCAGGCTGATTCTGGACAGTTCACCGCCTGACGCTACTTTGCTTAATGGTCGCGGCTCTACGCCTGCATGGCCTGCCACTAAAAACTCTACCGTTTCAAGCCCATTGGCGGATGCTTCACAGGCGTTTAAAGCAACGCTGAATTGGCCGCCGCTAAGTGATAAGCGCTGCATTTCATGGCTGATTTTTTGGCTGAGTGTTTTTGCGGCTTGTTGGCGCTTTTGGCTTAAAGTTTCGGCAGATGCCTGATAGGCACTTAAGGCTTCTTGCTCTTGTTTTGCCAGCAAACCATCGTTGGCAAATCCCTCTAATTCCGTCATGCGTAGTTGGCAGACCACTAATAAATCGGGCAGTTCTTCTGGCTTGCTGCGATATTTGCGCGATGCGTTATGCACACTTTGTATGCGGTTTTCAACCTCTGCAAGCCTTGCTGGGTCTAGTTCTGTTTTTTGCAGATAGCGGTTAAGCGCGCGGCTGGCTTCTTCTAGCTGTATCAGCGCAGAGTCCACATTATCGGCAGCATCTTTTAGTTGTGCGTCAAAATCAACTAGGCCGATTAATTTTTGTTGCACTTGCGCCAGCATAGCGCTGATATTCACATCATTATCATCCAGCAAGGCAATGCAGCCTTCTAACCCTGACAGAAGCGATGCGCCATTGGCTAAACGGTGATGTTCTTGCTGAATCTCTTGCCAATCATCTAGGCTAAAATTCAATTGCTGCAATTCACGCGTTTTATCACGCAATTCGGCTAGTTCATCGGCATAGGCAGCGGCATTTTTTTCTACGGCTAAGCGTTGTGTATGCAAGGTATGCCAAGTTTTATAATGTTGCGTAACTTGGCTGGCTAATTCATTAGCTTGTGCAAAATCATCTAAAATTTGACGCTGCGTGCTGGCTTTCAGTAAAGAATGGTGTGCATTTTGGCTGTAAATATCCACCAAAAATTCGCCCAACTCTTTCATCTGATTAACCGTGGCTGACGCGCCATTGATAAAACCGCGGCTGCGACCATCGGCATAAATCACGCGGCGCAGCATTAATTGGTCATCAATTTCTATTTCGTTTTCACTTAACCAATCCTTGGCAGCGCTATTATCATGCATTGAAAAAGTGGCACTAATATCAGCTTTATCACAGCCTGCGCGCGCTACTAAACCATCGTTACGCGCGCCTAAAGCCAGCGATAAGGCGTCAATTAAAATAGATTTACCCGCTCCTGTTTCACCTGTGAGTGTGGTGAAGCCGCGGTCAAACTCTAAATCGAGTTTGTCTACAATAATAAAATCGCGAATGGAAAGTGCTTGTAACATAGTAAGTTAAGATTTTTTCTTAGTATTTTTCGCGCACAATGGTGCCTTCTAGCACATAGCGGTCTTTATTATCCGTAATCGTTGAATACACTTTCATGCCTTTAAAATCCAGCGCTTGGCTGACTTGCACACCCGACTTTTCTACCCAAGTAGCATAATAAATATGCTTATTTAATTTGAATCTCTGTGGTGTTTCTGTACCTTTTGCGCCCAACTCACTACCTTTTATACATTCCCAAGACATGCTTTTGCTGTTTGCAATGATGCGGTAAACAGTGCCCACTTTATATTGGTATAAAAATTGGCCGATATAGGCATCTGCGGCGTAAGCGCTTGCCGCGCTTAAAAGTAAAATAGATGAGCTGAGTAGTGATAAAGTTTTTAGCATAATTTATTATTTATTTAATACGAAAATGTCTAAGCAAAATTATTCATTGCAAGAATGCGCAAGCACAAGGCGACAAGGCGCAGGCACTACATTTAGTACGGCAAGCCGCGGTTAACGCAGTGATTGCGTATTGTTGCATTGAATAATTAGCCCCAGTTGAGCTTGTTGCGTAACATATCAAAATAACAGTATTCGCTTGGATGCAGCAATTTAACTTGTTTTTCGGCGCGTTGCACCAGCACCCTATCGCCGCTTTCTAGCAGCATTTGAAACTGTCCATCGTAGCTTAATTGGCCATCATCGGTTTGTATCATGGTAATTTGAATTAGGCTTGAGCTATTAACCGCGATGGGGCGATTACTGAGTGTATGCGGGCTAACCGGCACAATGGCGATGGCTTCTAAGCTAGGGTGTAAAATCGGCCCGCCTGCGCTTAAAGCATATGCGGTGGTGCCTGTTGGTGTGCTTAAAATCAAGCCGTCGGCGCGTTGTTTGTGCACAAAGTGGCCATTAATTTCAACGGTTATCTCAATTAAACGCAAGCCACCCTTAATCACCACATCGTTAAA
>JAZKDM010000209.1:0-2095 GCA_040387535.1 Pseudomonadota bacterium
CTTTTTTGGGTGTTTATGCTGATGCTAACCAGCACAACCCTAATTTCGCTACTCAAACATAACAGCATGCAAGCCTGCCCAAACGATTTATTGCAATACGGCGGCGATTTACCTCATCTGCAATTATTTGATGCCTTGCCAGTTGGCGCGGCAATGGGCAAATGCTTTCCGGGCGGCCATGCCAGTGGCGGCTTTGCACTAGTAGCGTTTTATTTTGCTTTTCGTGATGTTAAGCCAAAGCTTGCGCAAAAAATGCTGCTGCTTTCGCTTGCATTGGGCTTTGTTATGGGCTGGGCGCAAATGATGCGCGGCGAACATTTTTTATCGCATAACTTATGGAGTGCATGGGTGGTTTGGGCAACCTGCCTTGCCTGCCAGCCACTGCTATTCACCTCAACCCTTAAAAGAAATTCAATGCAATGACCGCTATTTTTAATCAATTATCTAGGCCAAGTGCTTTCAAATTTAGCCTGCCAAGGTTTTTCAGTACATCATCTCAAAGCGCTACCATTTTGCTGGCGACCGCTTTTATTATGCTGACGGCTAATGGCTCCCTATTTGGCAGAATATTAGAAATTTATCCGCTTAAAATAGCTAACTTGCCTTTTTTGCTATCGCTAGCCGTATTTTTTAGCGCATTAACCGCCATTTTCTTTTTATGTATTTGCCATGGCAAAGCCACACGCTGGATTCTGGCTGTGTTTTTGCTGGTGGCTTCACAAGCAGCCTACTATATGGACCAGTTTGGCGTGATTGTGGATATTGTGATGATAGACAATATCTTGCAAACCAATCCGCAAGAATTTGCCGGCTTATTAAGCATTAATTTAGCACTTAGAACCTTATTTTTAGGCATTATTCCAGCTTACTTAATCATTCGGTATTGCCCAAAGCCAGCCAGCTTACGAAAAGAGTTGCAATCCAAATTGCGCCTCATAGGCCTATTGTTTGTATTGATGCTGTTAGTTATTGCGCCGTTTACCGCTGGCTATGCCTCTTTTATTCGTGAACATAAAATCACCCGTTTTTATGCAAATCCCACATACACTACTTATTCTGTTATCAAATATTTAGGTCAGCAAATTCAGCTGGCAAAGCCAGTAAAACTAAAACACATTGCAAAAGATGCGGTAATGGTTGGCCCTACATCAAGAACAGAGCTAGTGGTTTTGGTGGTTGGCGAAACGGCGCGCGCCGACCGTTTTTCGCTGAACGGATACCACAGAGAAACCAACCCGCTGCTATCTAAACAAAGCGTGGTTAGCTTAAGCAATGTTAGTTCTTGTGGCACATCTACAGGCGTTTCGTTACCTTGTATGTTTTCGGCATTGGGGCGTGAAGATTACAGCAAAGAGGCTGCGCTAAACCAAGAAAACGCGCTGGATGTATTGTTTGATCATGGCGTACAAATTTTGTGGCGAGATAATAATTCCGACTCAAAAGGCGTGGCAACCCGCATGAAATACGAAGATTTTAAAAGCCCAACGCTTAACCCCAATTGTGCAGGTGAATGCCGCGATATTGGCATGATAAGCGGTTTGGATAAATACATAGAAGCCAGACGCGGCAAAGATATTTTGATTGTGTTGCATCAAATGGGTAATCACGGGCCAGAATATTACAGAAGATACCCAAAAGAATTTGAGCGTTTTAAACCCGTTTGCATGACTGGCGAGTTGCAAAACTGCACCCAGCAAGAAATTGACAATAGTTACGACAACGCGATTTTGTACACCGATTACTTTTTATCAAACGTGATTGATTTGCTGAAAAAATATGACGAAAAATTCGCCACAGCGATGCTTTATGTCAGCGATCATGGCGAATCGTTAGGTGAGCATGGCTTTTATTTGCATGCGGCACCCTACTTAATTGCACCCAAAGAGCAAACCCATGTGCCAGCCATTATGTGGATGGGAAAGCATTTTGATTATAATAAAGAACAGCTAATGCCCTATAAAGATTACCCATTGAGCCATGATGATTTGTTTTGTAGCTTATTGGTGTCGTTTGAAATAAACGCAAAAATGTGTGAAGCCAAAAAAGCGGTGTTGATGCAAAACTTAGATTTTAAAGCCAGCGCTATTCAGCAAAC
>JAZKDM010000209.1:2195-14174 GCA_040387535.1 Pseudomonadota bacterium
CTGGTACGTATTTACTTTCGATTTTCCAGCACTACACCAGCGATTCAACCCGCTTTAAGCCCAATCATGCGTTATGTTTCAACAGCCATGCACTTGGCTTTGTATGCCTTAATGATTGCTATGCCCATTGCGGGCTGGCTAATATTAAGTGCGGCTGGCAAGCCCATTCCATTTTATGGATTAGAACTGCCGCCACTCATTGCCAAAAATAAAGAGCTGGCTAAGACTATTAAAGAATTGCATGAAACCGCTGGCAGCGCAGGCTACTTTTTAATTGCAGGCCACGCGCTGGCAGGTTTATATCATCATTATATTAAGCGCGATAATACGCTGACTAGAATGCTGCTTAGTAAATCCCAATAGGCTAGCTAGTATTAAGGGCAGCGCAGATTTTCTGGCGCTGCCGTGCTAATTTGGTCTTGCTCAATCCATATAATCGCTTTAACACGGCTATCTACATGGCAAGCATCCACATAACCAATCGCGCCACTGGTTTGAGCCACGTAACGCAACACGGCTTCCTCGGAATTAACCGAATACGGCGGCAATATGCCGTTAAAGTATTGGCCATTCCAGTAATCGATTTGTTTTTTGGGCAAGCTGCCCAATATTGTTTGCGAAAATTGCTGCCTTAGCGGGTGTTCTGACCTTAAATTAACTGGCTTAATACGCTGCCCTTTTGGCCAATAAAGCTGTTTGCGCCAGTAAATCAGGCTCAATTCATTTGTCGCCACTTTTAGCTCATCGCTGTGCACAATAACGGCGATAACTGGTGGGCTGCTTTCTGCTTGCGCCAAAGGCAATAAGCAACCCAGCAAACCCAATACCCATAATTTTTGCATCAAGCTAGGCATTAAAAAAACAGTGCAAAAGAAGCGCTAAATCCACGCGGCGATTCTGGCAAGCCTTCGCTACCGCCAGTGAATTCCAGTTTTAATAATTGTGTTGGCTTAACGCGCCAAGTAGCGCCCACTAACCAGCGCCCTTTTGCGCCTTCGTCTGGGCGCTGTAAAGTTTCTAGCCGCGTAATCCAATACCAATCTTGCAATGCTGAGCTATTAAAAAAGCCTAGGCCATTAAGCGGTACAGCTGTTTGCAAATAAGCCCCACTACCGCCATCACGGTTATTGGTATTAAAGCGCTGAAACGCTTCTGCGCTAATTTCAACATTTTTAAATGTGGTGACAACATCCAAGCCCAGCATGCGATAGCTGGTATCGTTTAAGCCTTTTTCGCGAAAAGATAAGAGTGAAATACCGATATCAGATTGATTCTTTACACTCAGGCGTAAGCCGCGCACATGCTCAAACTGTCGTTCTTCGTCATCCTGCTCTTGGTCTTCTAGCAGCTCGCCAAATACTTTGTATTCAAAAGCGCTATTTTTAAAAGGAATAGCGCCATGCAACATCATGCCATTGGTGGCGGTGGGGAAAAGCTGCGTGGTAGCTAGCGGGCGCGATGTTGTCCACACCAGCGGTGGTGCATGCAGTAGATTCCAGCGGCTATTGGGGGTTAAAAAACGGCCAGCGCGAAAGTTGATTTTTTCAGATAAATTGTAATCAAAATAAAAGCGCTCTAAGTCTAGGTGCCCTTCTTTGCGCGAAAATTTTGTATCATCGTTCCATGCTAGTGGGCGTTCTAGCTCTAGCTCACTAAAAAAACTTAAACGGCCTTCGCCAGACCAACTTAAAAGCAAGCTGACTTCGTTAATGGCAGCTTCTGCTTCTTGGTCTCTATGTAAAGTGATACCCGCGCTACTGTAACCCCCAAGTTGAAAGCCATCTAACCAACTGGGGTTTTCATCCGCAAGTACAGGCTTGCATAGCACTGTTGAGAGTACTAGACTTATAAAGATGAAAACAAAACAATTTCGCATAATCAATTCCAAAGCCGCAGCGTGTTTGCGGCGTTATCTCGACAATGTTGATTGTCGCATAACTGCACCATTTCAGCCCTAAAATCCGCTTGATAAAACGACTCACGATTCGCCAATTATTGTTATTGGCCTTTTTATTAGCTGGCTTGTTGCCCGCTATGCTAGTGAGCTTTTTAAGCTTTTATCAGGCCAAAACCGCACTAAAAAAAGAAATCAGCCGCGATTTACAAACCTTAAGCCAAACCGTTGCCAATAGCGTGTCGCGCATGATGTTTGAGCGTACACAAAATGTGGCGTCTTGGAGCCAGTTGGCGATTATGCAAGAGCTGCAAATTGACGATATTGATAAGCGTTTATCCACTTTTTTGCACGAACTACAATTAAGCTACGGCGATGTTTATCACACCATTTATGTGGTCAATACACAAAATAAGGTGATTGCTTCCAGCAATCCACGCCAGTTAAATCTAAAGGTAACTACCCCAAAATCATGGTTTAGTATTGATGCGGGCAGCAAAAAAATAACGTTTTCGATTATTCAGAACGATGTGCTGGCGCTTTCACAAGACGTGATAGAGCCCAACTCAAATCAAGTAATTGGGCGCTTGGTGGCCGAATTTAATTGGCAGCAAATACAACACTTGCTTAGTTCGGCAGTGCATAAGCCATCAACTGTTGCCTTGTTGGGCGAGCAAGGTAAGGCGCTGGCGGCTAGCGCTAATTGGAATGATAGTGTGGGCCATGAAATGCACGCACAAAGTCAATTTAGCATTCAACCTGCTGCGCCAAAGTGGCAAGTGCGGGTAGAAAAATTGCACTCTTTAGCCGTAGAGCCTGTGCACCGTTTGGGCTATATTTTCTTAGCTTTGCTTGCTAGCACGCTGTTATTCGCTGCTTTTTTAGTGACGCCAATCGCACAAGCTATTACGCAGCCACTGGCTAAATTAACACTATTTGTGCGGAGTTTTAAGCAAGAGCAATTAGCCGAAACGCCCAAAACGGGGCCGCCAGAAGTGCAAGAGTTAGCGATTGCTTTTGAAAACATGATGCAAGATTTAGCCAAAACCCAAGCCAATTTAACGCGGGCTGCCAAGCTTGCCGTGGTAGGTGAAATGGCCGCCGCCATGAGCCACGAAGTGCGCACACCATTGGGTATATTGCGCTCATCGGCCGATTTATTACTGCGCGAACCTAAATTAAGCAAAGACGGAAAAGAAGTACTGGGCTTTATTATCTCGGAAACCGAGCGCTTGAATCGGCTGGTTTCTACCTTGATTGATTCAGCGCGCCCACGCCAGCCACAGTTTGTGGCGGTTGATTTGGCTGGCTTAATCACACAAATTACCAGCATGTTACGCGGTCAAGCTGAGCCTAAGAATATTGCGCTTAATTTGGAATTATCTGAATCGGTTATCGCAGAAATCGATCATGACCAAATCACACAAGTCCTTATGAATATCGTATTAAATGCCATACAAATCTTGCCCAGTGGTGGCCAGATATTTGTCCGTTTGTATCAAAATCAAGATGTCGCCATTATCGAAGTGGCAGACAACGGGCCAGGTATAAATGAAGCCAATCAAGCGCATATTTTTGAGCCATTTTTTACCCAACGTGCAGGCGGCGTAGGTTTGGGTTTGGCGGTGGTGCGGCAAATTGTGCAGGCGCATGGCGGTGATATTCGCTACAGCAGCAGCCAGTTTGGCGGCGCGCAGTTTACAATCTCATTACCAATTCATAGAACGTAATTTAGCCCATGCAAAAACAATGCACCATTTTAGCGGTAGACGATGAGCCCAATATGCGCCGCTTGCTGGAAATTAGCCTGCGCCAAGCTGGCTACAAGCCAGCATTGGCGGCGGATGGTTATGAAGCGCTAGCGCAAATTAAAAGCCAGCATATTGATTTGGTGGTAAGCGATTTGCATATGCCTGGCATGAATGGGTTGGCCTTGCTTGAAGCGATTAGGCAAGAAAACGAGACACTACCTTTTATTATGGTAACGGCACTGGGCGAAATTAAAACCGCGGTAGAGGCCATGAAACTTGGTGCCAGCGATTATATTTTGCGCCCATTTGATTTAGAAACATTAGAAATTGCCATTGCAAAAGCACTGAGTACCAGACGTTTGCAATTAGAAAATACCTATTTAAAAGCCGATAACGAAGCCGATTTTATTGGCGCTGGATTTATTGGCGAAAGCCCGCCTATGTTGGCGTTAAAACAGCTTATTCAACAAGTGGCACCCGAAAAAGCCACTGTGTTGATTACAGGTGAAACAGGCACTGGCAAAGAATTGGTGGCAAAAGCGATTCATGCAGCGTCACTGCGTAAAAATGGCTTATTTGTGGCCATCAATTGCGCAGCGATTCCAGCCGATATTTTAGAGTCAGAATTATTTGGCCATGAAAAAGGTGCTTTTACTGGTGCGGTAAAAGAGCGCACTGGTAAATTTGAGTTGGCAGATGGCGGCACACTTTTTTTAGATGAGATTTCTGAAATGCCGATTCATCTGCAAGCCAAGCTGTTACGCGTTTTGCAAGAAGGCGTAGTCGAAAAAATAGGCAGCAATAAATCCATTACTTTAGATGTGAGGATAATTGCCGCAACCAACCGCGACCCATTGCAAGCGGTGAAAGACGGCAAATTGCGTGAAGATTTGTATTATCGGCTGAATGTTTTTCAGCTAAATACCCCGCCCTTGCGCGAACGACCTGAGGATATAAAGCGTTTGGCGCATCACTTTTTAGCTAAAAGCGGCACACAGATTTCTGATGCCGCTTTAATGCAGCTACAAGGTTATGCTTGGCCTGGCAATGTGCGCGAACTAGAAAACATACTAGAGCGCGCATCTATTTTGGCGGCTAAGCAGACTATTTTGCCGCAACATTTACCAGCCGATACAGCGCCAGCAGCAAAGCTGGCGAACGATTTTATTGCCACTGAGCAGCCTTTTTCGATTCCGCAAATGACAGCGCAGATAGAGAAAAAATTAATTGTTGAAGCCTTGGCTGCCAGCCACGGCAATAAAGCCAAAGCGGCTAAGTTATTAGAAATTAGTGAGCGCTCACTTTGGTACAAACTCGATCAGTTAAATCTTAAATAATCGTCTTATAAAATTCACCTGTTTGATATTGACAATATAACTTAACGTTGTTAAATTAACATCGTTAAGTAAATTGTTTAATCATGCCGCCAAAACCCAAAACCGAGCTTGAACGTCAACAACTGCGTACCTTAATTATGGATGCCGCGCGTGAGCTATTTGTTTCGCGCGGGGTTGAGGCGGTGACTATGCGAGAAATTGCCAAACGCATTGGCTATTCTGCTACCAGTATCTATTTGCATTTTGCCGATAAAGAGGCCTTGATTCGTGCCGTGTGCGATACCGATTTTTTGGCGCTGGCCGACGTTTTAAAAAACAATTTAGTAGGCAATGATCCTGTCGAACGCATGCTGGCTATAGGGAATGGCTATGCTCAATTTGCGTTGCACTATCCAAATCACTATCGCATGATGTTTATGACAGAGCACCCGCCTTACGATCCGGCTACCTCATGTATTCAACAAAATAATGCCGAGCAAGATGCCTATTTTCAGCTAAAAACGGTGGTGAACGATGTATTTTTGGCGGGTAAATTTAAACCAGATTTGAACGATGCCGACCTAATTGCGCAAACCATTTGGGCGGGAATGCACGGCGTTTGTGCGCTACAAATTAGTATGGCTAACGATATTTGGGTCAATTGGGCCAGTATTGAGCAGCGTTTGCAGATGATGCAGTTAACCCTGATACGTGGTTTGTTGCATGAGCCAACTAATTTAATCAATATCAAAAATGAGAGCTTGCAATGATTTTAAAAATTAGTGCTTTAAGCATGATTGCCCTATTGCTTGCAGGCTGCGATAAACCGCCGCAAATTGCTCCGCCGCCGCGCCCCGCATTAGTGATGGTTGTTGGCAATACCTCGGCAGAACAAGGAATGGTGCTGGTGGGCGAGGTCAAATCACGCTTTGAATCCAACCAAGGTTTTAGAATCAGCGGCAAGATTATTGAGCGCAAAGTAGAAGTGGGCAGCTTAGTCAAAAAAGGCCAAGTATTAGCGCTTTTAGATGCGGCTGATAGCAACCTAACTGCTGCTGCTGCATTCGCCAGTGTCCGCGCAGCAGAGGCTAGCCATGCACTAGCCAGTGCTGAGGTAGAACGCCAGCGCATGTTGTTTAACAAAAAATTTATATCGGCTTCGGCATTGGATTTACGCGAAGCCGAATTAAAAACGTCGGCAGCACGTTTGCAGCAGGTTAAAGCGCAAGCGGCGGTATCCAGCAATCAATCGCGTTATACCAGCTTAATTGCCGATAGAGAGGGTGTGGTAACACAGATTCGTGCAGAGCCAGGCCAAGTGGTGGCGGCTGGTGAAATGGTGGCGCAAGTAGTTGATACACAACAAATCGAGGTGCTGGTTGCGGTGCCAGAATCAAAAGTGGCGACAATAAAAGTGGGCGATTCCGCCGCACTCAAATTGTGGGCCAGCCAACTATCCAATCCTGATAAAACCTACAGCGGTAAAGTGCGCGAAATTGCGCCAGCCGCCAGCTCGGCAACCCGTGCCTTTGATGTGCGTGTGGCGATTTTAGATGCCGATGAAAAACTGAAATTAGGCATGACAGCAGGTGTGCGTTTTGCCAACGGTGAATCAAGCGCAGAATTAATTGTGCCATCTAGCGCGTTAACACAAATCAATGGCAAAACGAGTGTTTGGGTTGTGGATAAAGCAGGCATTGCTAATCCACGCGCTGTAACAGCAGGCCAATTTACAGAAAATGGCGTGCTGGTGAGTAATGGTTTGCAAGCAGGCGAAATGGTTGCCATCGCAGGCGTGCATACATTAATTAAAGGCCAAAAAGTTAAACCTTTATTACAGCCATCAGCTTCAGAGTCAGCCCAATGATTGAAGCCGAAAAGCCACAAAAATCAGGTTTTAACCTATCGGTTTGGGCGTTAAATCATCAAACCTTAGTGTTGTATTTGATGATAATGCTAACCGTGGCAGGTTTGCTTTCATACACAAAGCTAGGCCAATCTGAAGATCCGCCGTTTACTTTTAAAGTGATGCTGGTGCGCACCAGTTGGCCAGGTGCGAGCGCGGTAGAGGTAGAGCAACAAGTCACTGATAAGCTTGAAAAAAAGCTACAAGAAACACCGCATTTGGATTACACCAGCAGCTACTCAAGGCCAGGTGAATCCATGATTTTTATTGTGATTAAGGATGATACTTTTTCGCAGGATGTGCCAGGTATTTGGTATCAAGTTCGCAAAAAAGTGGGCGATATTCGACATACCTTGCCGCAAAACATTGAAAGCCTAACTTTTAATGACGAATTTAGCGATGTTTACGGCAGCATGTATGCACTAACTGGCGATGGCTTTGATAATTTTGCGTTAAAAAAACAAGCTGAAATCATTCGTGCTGAATTGCTTACAGCCAAAGATGTAGCCAAAATTGATTTTTTTGGTGAGCAAAAACAGCGTATTTATTTAGAGCTGTCTAACGCAAAACTTTCTACCTTGGGCATTAGTGCCACAACGCTAGTTAATATTCTGCAAACGCAAAATGCGGTGGTAAAAAGCGGCACCTTCGATTCGGCTAACGAGCGCATTCGCATTGAAGTTTCAGGTCGTTATAACACGTTAGAAAATCTGCGCGATTTAAGATTGCGTGCCAACAATCAAGATTTTAGATTAGGCGATGTGGCACGCATTTATCGCGGCTATGAAAACCCACCAAGGGACACCGTGCGTTACAACGGCACAGAGACTTTGCTGCTGGGCGTGAGCATGCGTGAAGGTGGCGATGTGATTGCATTGGGGAAAGAAATAGATGCAAAAATTGCCAAAATTCAACAAAATTTGCCTGTGGGTTTAAGCTTTGCAACGGTGACTTCGCAACCCAAAATAGTGGCTAATTCGGTCAACGATTTTGTGACATCTTTAATTGAGGCGCTAGTGATTGTATTGGGCGTTAGCCTGCTTTCGCTGGGTTTGCGCACAGGTATTGTGGTGGCAATTACCATCCCAGTTGTGTTGGCAGCCACCTTTTTGGTGATGCAATTATTCAACATTGGCTTGCATAAAATTTCACTTGGCGCGCTGATATTGGCGCTGGGCTTGCTGGTGGATGATGCGATTATTGCCGTAGAAATGATGTCATCTAAAATGGAGCAAGGCATGCAGCGCATGCAGGCGGCCGCCTTTGCCTATACTTCTACCGCTATGCCAATGCTTACAGGCACGCTAGTCACCGTTGCAGGCTTTTTGCCGATTGCAACGGCCGCTAGCTCAACTGGTGAATATACGCGCTCAATCTTTCAGGTTTCTGCCATTGCCTTGATTATTTCATGGGTGGCAGCGGTGATTTTTGTGCCGTATTTGGGCTACCACCTATTGCCCGATTACAGTAAAAAACCGCAACCAACTAAATTAGCACTTTGGCTTAAAGCCACATTTAAATTGGCCGATAAGCCAGACCAAAATCACCATCATGATATTTACAACAGCGCCTTTTACAGCCGCTTTCGGGCTTTAGTCACCGCCTGTGTGCGCTATCGCAAAACGGTGATTGCCATCACGCTTATGCTATTTGTGCTTTCCATTTTAGGTTTTGGCAAGGTGCAACAGCAGTTTTTCCCAGATTCTACCCGCTTAGAATTAGTGGTGGATTTGCGCATGACAGAAGGCGCGTCATACCTTGCCACTAATAATGAGGTGAAAAAGCTAGAAACTTGGCTGCGCGCTTGGAACCAAAAACACAAAGGTGTTGATAATTTTGTGGCTTATATTGGCTCGGGTAGCCCGCGTTACTACCTGCCCTTAGATATTCAATTGCCGCACCGCGGATTTGCGCAATTTGTGATTTTAAGTAAAGACTTACAAGCGCGCGAAGCCTTGCGTAGCGATTTGTTGGCTTTATTTGAAAGTGATTTTCCTGCCTTAAGGGCATCTGTACTGCGGCTGGAAAACGGTCCGCCCGTTGGGTTTCCAGTGCAGTTTAGGGTAGATGGCAGCGATATTGGACAAATACGCCAAATTTCACACCAAATTGCCGATGTGATGCGTGCCAACCCTAATTTGGTGAACGTGCAATTGGGTTGGGAAGAGCCCAGCAAAGTCATTAAAGTTACCATTGATCAAGCAAAAGCCAGATTGCTGGGTGTTAGCTCGGTTGATGTGGCCAATGTGTTAAATGCGGCTTTAAGCGAAATGTATATCACCGAATTTAGAGAGGGCAATGAGCGCATTGATTTAGTGGCGCGTGGTGCCGAAATTGAGCGCACACAATTATCGCGTTTACCCAACTTGATGATTAATGTGCAAAACGGCAACGCCAACCAATCGGCTGTACCTTTAGCGCAATTGGCGACCATCACCTCTACCTTTGAAGAAGGTGTGATTTGGCGACGCAACCGTGCGCCATCCATCACTGTGCGTGCGCATTTGCGCGGCGATTTGCAAGCGCCAGTTGTTTCTGCACAAATTGAAGAAAAGCTTACAGCTATTAAAGCTAGTTTACCATTAGGTGTAACGGTTGAAACGGGTGGCGCGGTAGAAGAATCGGCTAAGGGCGGCGCATCGGTGGCAAAAGGCGCGCCTTTATTTTTAGTGGTGGTATTAACACTATTAATTTTGCAGTTACAAAGTTTTTCGCGCGTATTTTTAGTGTTGCTTACCGCACCATTAGGTTTAATTGGGGTCACAATAGGCCTGTTGCTGTTTAATCAGCCATTTGGCTTTGTGGCTATGCTAGGCACTATTGCCTTATCTGGCATGATTATGCGTAACTCGGTGATTTTGGTGGATCAAATCGACCAAGACAAAGCCAGCGGGTTGCCAGCATGGCAGGCGATTGTAGAATCCACTATTCGCCGATTTAGACCGATTGTATTGACAGCGGCGGCGGCAATATTGGCGATGATACCGCTGACACGTAGCGTATTTTTTGGGCCAATGGCGGTGGCGATTATGGGTGGCTTGGCGATTGCCACGGTTTTAACTGTGTTATTTTTGCCGGCATTGTACGCGGCATGGTTTAGGGTGAAAGTACCTGAAACGCACTAATTACTTCAGTTATAATTAGGATTAAATTAATGAAAGTAAGCACATGATACAAACAGCAGAAACTAAAACGGCAAGTGAAGTTGCTCGGTTTAACATGATAGAACAACAGATTAGGACCTGGGAAGTATTAGACCCAGTGGTGCTGGCCTTGTTAAATGAGATTCCGCGCGAGCACTTTGTACCAGCCGAATATCAAGGCTTGGCTTTTGCCGATATTGAAATCCCCATTGGTGCTGGCCAAACCATGCTTAGCCCTAAATTAGAAGGCCGCATTTTGCAGGCTTTAAATGTGCAAAAAACGCATCATGTTTTGCATATTGGCACAGGTAGTGGCTATGTAACGGCCTTGCTAGCTAGTTTGGCTAAGCATGTCACATCGGTAGAAATCAATGCCGAATTAAGTGCAAAAGCAGCCCAAAACTTAACAAAGCACACCATTCAAAACATCAGTTTATTGGTGGCAGATGGCGCATTAGGTTTGCCTAATCAAGCACCGTTTGATTTGATTGTTTATACAGCGTCTTCACCACTAGAGCCACTTGGTGTACGCAATCAGCTTGCAATTGGTGGTGCATTATTTATCGTATTAGGCACTGGCCCCGCTATGCAAGCCACCTTGGTTCAGCGCTTATCAGACACCGCTTTTAAACAAGATGTATTGTTTGAAACCTACGTGCCTGAGCTGGTTAACGCGCCGCAGGCCAGTGCTTTTAAGTTTTAATAGGCTAAATTTTAATATGCCGAATTTTAAAATGCTGAGCTTTAATATGCCATTTAAACCGCTTTTATTAAAGGCGTTTGTGCTGTGCGCCTTATTGCCAGCAGGTTTACAAGCGCAAGATAAAAAACTCAGCTTGTTAGATATTTATCAGCAAGCCCTGGCGCATGATCCAGTATTGGCCTCTGCTTTAAGTAGCAATAAAGCCGCACAAGAAATCATTGAGCAAGGCAAAGCCTTGTATAGGCCCACCGTTAACTTTAGCGCAGGAGTTACTGGCACTAGAAGCAATATTGAGTTTAATAATGTCACTTCTAACTTTCCGCGTGTGGCGGGGCGAGCTACTTTTGAAGGCTATAACTATGGCTTAGAAGCGCGCCAACCCATTTATCGCCAGCAAAATTTAGTGCAAATGGATCAAAGCTACACACAGGTAAGCATTGCCGATAAGCAATATCATTTGAGCCAGCAAAATTTGATTTTGCGCACTACGCAGGCGTATTTTAATGTGCTGATTGCGCAAGATAAAATTGAGCTGATTAAGGCACAAAAAACCGCCATTTTAAGCCAGTTAGAGCAAGCAAAAATCACCTTTGAAGTGGGCACCGCCACCATTACCGATGTAAACGAAGCGCAAGCGCGTTTTGATTTGGTGGTGGCGCAAGAGATTGCGGCAGTGAACGAGTATCAAATTGCGCAGCACGAAATTGAGCAAATTACAGGCGAGATGCCTTCTGCCTTAGCGACTGTTAAAAGCGATATTCAAGTAAACACGCTGAATCAATCCATGCAAAACTTGCTAGATGTGGCGCTGCAAAACAATTTAAATATTGCTATTCAGCAACATAATTTAAAACTGGCGGAGCAAGATGTTGCCTTTAACAAAGCCGCGCATATGCCAACTTTAGATGCCGTTGCTAATTACACGGATACCTATACAAACGGTGGTTTAAACGGTTTTGGTAACGAATTTAGCAGCGCCAGTATTGGTTTACAGCTACAAATTCCGTTGTATCAAGGCGGGGCTATCAGCTCACGCGTGCGCCAAGCGCTGTTGAATCAGCAAAAAGCGAAAGATGATGTAGAAATAGCGCGCCGCCAAACTGATTTAGAAACGCAGCGTGCGTATTTAAATTTAAGCAGCAGCGTGGCCCAAATTAAAGCTTTAGAGCAAGCGTTGATCAGCAGTCAAAGCCAGCTTGACTCAACCAAGCTGGGTTATGAAGTAGGTGTGCGTATCAGTGTGGATGTGCTAAACGCCCAACAGCA
>JAZKDM010000209.1:14274-21490 GCA_040387535.1 Pseudomonadota bacterium
TGGGTTATGAAGTAGGTGTGCGTATCAGTGTGGATGTGCTAAACGCCCAACAGCAGTTGTTCTCAGCCAAGCGCGATTTATTGCAAGCGCGCTACAACTATTTGGTGAATATCATCCGCCTAAAATCGGCCACAGGTGTGGTGGCAGAGGCAGATTTACAAGATATTAATCAGCAATTGGTACTGGCACCTTAATATGAATATTGCCCCAAATGTGACCAAAGCCGAGCTAAGTCAATTAGTCATCATTGATATGCAAACCAAGCTTGTTAGCGCGATGCAGGCCGATGCGATGCAATTGGTGATTAAACATTGTGGCATATTGGCGCAAGCGGCCAGTTTGTTGAGTGTGCCAGTGATTGTCACAGAACAATATCCGCAAGGTTTGGGCGAAACATTGCCGCAAATTAAACAATATATTGGCGCATGCAAGCCTATAGAAAAAACCGCTTTTTCGGCCGCCAGCGTGCCTAAATTTAATCAGCAATTACACCGCGACCAATCCCAAATCATCGTGGTGGGTATGGAAGCGCATATTTGTGTAATGCAAACCGCGCTAGATTTAATCAAAGCCAATAAGCAGGTTTTTGTGGTTGAAGATGCCATTATTTCGCGCAACCCAATCAATAAAGCCAATGCCATTTCGCGTATGCGCGATGCTGGTTGCATCATCACCAATACAGAGTCGGTATTGTTTGAATGGATAGGCAACGCGCAACATTCAGCTTTTAAAGCAATATCACAACTTATTCGCTAAAACAGCTATACATTTAAGTGCGCAGTAATAAGCTGCATTACCCTTACCGTTGCCCCAGTAGAGGCCTGGCTAAAATTTAAGCTAGCTTGTTGCATTTGTGCTCTTTTTTCGCTGTGCGTACTTAAATACTGGATTTTTTCGCGCAAGCTTGCCACATTGCTTATTTGTACTGCCGCACCCGCGCGCACGGCGTTCTTGGTTGCTTCGGCAAAATTATACGTATATTTGCCAATTAAAATGGGTTTGCCCATGCTAGCGGCTTCAATTAAGTTTTGCCCGCCAAATTTCAGCAAGCTACCACCCACAAAAGTAAAATCGCAAGCGGCATAATAGCTAAACAACTCGCCCATGCTATCACCCAAAATGACTTGTACGCTTGCATTGATAGGCGTTGCCAATTGGCTACGGCGCATATAATTTAGGCCTGCCTCTTTAATCAACTGCTCAACATCATCAAAGCGTTGCGGATGACGCGGTACTATCACTGTTAGTATATTTAAATCTTTTACAGCCTCTATAATTAAAGCCTCTTCGCCTTCGCGCGTGCTAGCGGCTAAAAATACGGCTTTTTCACCCAACAAAGCGCGCAGTTTTAAGCCTTGCTCTAACGCATTTACAGGTGGCCTTACATCAAATTTAACATTGCCTGTCACCTGCACATTAGGCGCGCCAAGCATTTGCAAGCGCACCGCATCAGCAGAAGTTTGCGCGGCAATCGCGTTTAAGTTTTGCAAGCCTTCTGTCACTAAGCGGCCTAATTTGCTGTAACCCTTGGCCGATTTTTCTGAAAGGCGTGCATTCAGTAGTAATAATGGAATTTCATTTTTTTTGCAGGCCGCAATTAAGTTAAACCACAATTCGGTTTCCATAATCAAGCCAATTTTGGGCTGAAAATGTTTTAAAAAGCGCCTTACCGCAAATGGCAAATCGTAAGGTAAATAAACGCGTTGTACGGTGTCAGTAAAAAGTTGCTCGCTGGCTTCGCGGCCGGTGGGTGTGGTGTGGGTGATTAAAATTTGATGCTGGGGATATTGCGCTTGTAAGATTTTAATCAAGGGCTCTGCCGCGCGCGTTTCACCCACCGAAACGCAATGCAACCAAATAACGGGTTTGGTCGCTTTTAATTGATAAAAGCCAAAGCGCTCATGCCAATGTTGTTTGTAGGCTGGTTGCTTAATACCGCGCCACCACAATTTAAGCGGCACAAAAGGTAGCACTACATACAACAAGATGGAATATAAAAAGCGATTCATACTGCATTTTCTCACAATTTTGGCACGATGTTATGTGGCTTTTCGCACACAACCATAGACTTACTTTTTAAGCGACTTATTTATTTTTTTAATTATAAATACAGGTTAGTAAACACTCACCACAACTCAATACAAATACTGGCCTCATTTCAACCAAAAACACACCAAAATGGTGCAAAAATTAGCACAAAAATAATGTTGACGAACACAAAATAAAGGCATAAATTTGCATCCAGTGCACAATATGTTGTGTTTAAGCCGTTTATTTTTCATCAAATTGTGACCAAGCACTTCATATTAGAAGTGCTTAATTAATTAAATCAAAGAGTTAAGTAATCTAGTCGAATTTGCAGATAATTAAAGCAAATTATGTACAACAAAAATTAGAAGAAATTATAGGAGCAAGCCATGCTAAAAGTTGTTGAACCCGCAAGCAAATCATCAGATAACCTTACATCAGAAAATGCGGCGATTGAAATCCCTCTTCAATCAGTGTCGTTGGATATCTGGGATAAAAAGTACCGACTTAAAGCAAAAAATGGCGACCACGTTGATCAAAACATTGATGACTCCTATTCACGCGTAGCGCGCGCTTTGGCCGATGTAGAAACCACCGAAGAAAAACGCCAAGAATGGCATGAGAAATTTTTATGGGCGTTGCGCCGTGGCGCGATTCCAGCAGGCCGTATTACCTCAAACGCCGGTGCGTTAGAGCATAAACCAGCAACTTCAACCATTAACTGCACCGTTTCTGGCGTGGTTGAAGACAGCATGGATAATATTTTAGGCAAAGTACATGAAGCGGGCTTAACCCTAAAAGCAGGTTGCGGCATTGGTTATGAATTCTCTACCTTGCGTCCAAAAGGCGCATTTGTGGCAGGCGCAGGCGCTTACACCAGCGGCCCATTATCGTTTATGGATATCTATGACAAGATGTGTTTCACCGTGTCATCAGCTGGCGGCCGCCGCGGTGCGCAAATGGCAACGTTTGATATTAGTCACCCAGACGTAACAGACTTTATTAAAGCCAAACGTGAAAATGGCCGTTTACGCCAATTCAACTTAAGTTGTTTAATCACCAAAGAATTTATGGAAGCGGTAAAAGCCGATTCTGAGTGGAAATTGGCTTTCCCTGTGACAGAAAAAGAAGCGATTGTTGATGGCTTAAATACTAATGACGAAAGCCAAGTGGTATGGCGCGAGTGGCCAGTTAAAGGTAAATACCTTACTAAATCAGAAGGTAAAGATGCGGGCAAAGTAGCGTGCCGTGTATACAAAACCATTAAAGCGCGCCGTTTGTGGGATGTGATAATGTCCAGCACCTACGATTTTGCTGAGCCGGGCTTTATCCTGATTGACCGCGTAAACGAAATGAACAATAACTGGTTCTGCGAAAATATTCGCGCAACCAATCCATGCGGTGAGCAACCATTGCCACCTTATGGCGCTTGTTTGTTGGGCTCAGTTAACCTGACCAAATTCGTGAAAAAACCGTTCACAGATGAAGCCTATTTTGATTGGGCTGAATACCGCGAAGTGGTAGCGATTTTCACCCGCATGTTAGATAACGTGGTTGAAATCAACGGTTTGCCTTTGCAACAGCAACGCGATGAAATCGCACGCAAACGCCGTCATGGTATGGGTTATTTGGGTTTAGGCTCATCACTCACCATGATGAAAATGAAATACGGTGAAGAGGATTCACTTAAATTCACCGATGAAGTCACCCGCATGATGGCAGAAGTGGGCTGGGAAATTGGCGTTGAATTGGCCACAGAAAAAGGCGCCGCGCCAATTATGGAAGAAAAATTTGAAATCACCGCCGATATGCTGGCAAAACGCCCAGAAATGGCGGCGGATGGCATTAAAGTTGGCCAAAAAGTAGCGGGTAAAGTGTTGTTGGGCAAATACAGCCGCTATATGCAGCAATTTCCAGAAGGCTTGCGCAACCAAATCGCGGCTAAAGGTGTACGCTTTACGCACCACAGCTCAATCGCGCCAACAGGCACCATTTCATTAAGCTTGGCTAACAATGCCAGCAACGGTATTGAGCCATCATTTGCGCATCACTATGCACGTAACGTAATTCGCGAAGGCAAAAAATCAAAAGAAAAAGTCGATGTATTTTCTTACGAATTGCTGGCCTACCGCGAATTGGTGAATCCAAACGCCATGCCGTTTAGCGATAAACCAGAAGAGCAATTGCCGGATTATTTCTTGGATTCTTCAACCATTATGGCAAAAGCGCATGTGGATATTCAAGCCGCGTCACAAAAATGGATTGATAGTTCAATCTCAAAAACCATTAACGTGCCGACTGACTATGATTTTGAAGACTTCAAAAATATCTACTTATACGCTTACGACAAGGGCTTAAAAGGCTGTACGACGTTTAGATTTAACCCAGAAGCATTCCAAGGCGTATTGGTGACAGAGAAAGACTTAGAAAACACCACTTACAAATTCACGCTAGATGATGGCACAGAGTTAGAAGTGAAGGGCAACGAAGAGATTGAATACGATGGTGAGATTCACTCGGCAGCAAACTTATACGATGCACTAAAAGAAGGCTACTACGGTAAGTTCTAATCATTAAAACGGCTGCGCTTGCGATTGCGGTGTTCAAAATCTATTTTAAATCCTCATGTACTACTTGTACATTCCGGTTCAAAACAGATTTTCGCCTAGCACTCGCATCGCTCGCTACGTTTTACTGACTAAAATTAATGGTTAATCCCCTCGCCCCTTGTGGGAGAGGGTTAGGGTGAGGGGAAAACCTCTCAAATTCAACCCAAATTGGAGAACAAAATGGCAGTGAAAATTGAAAAGAAAATTACAGGCTACGCGCTAGTAAACGAGCAAGACAAAATCGACGCAGCGGCAAAAGCCACTGAATTAAAAGACTTAAATGCAAAAATCGTCCAAATTGGCGAGCCGCTAGACCGCCCAGAAAAAATTACAGGCAGTACGTATAAAGTAAAAACGCCAGTGACTGAGCATGCGCTTTATATCACTATCAACGATGTAGTGATGAACGAAGGCACACCGCAAGAGCACCGCCGCCCGTTTGAGATTTTTATCAACTCCAAAAATATGGATCACTTTCAATGGATAGTCGCCCTCACCCGCGTTATGTCTGCTGTGTTCCGTAAAGGTGGCGATGTAACGTTTTTGGTTGAAGAACTGAAAAGCGTATTTGAACCAAGTGGCGGCTACTTTAAAAAAGGTGGCAAATTTGTGCCTAGCTTGGTGGCAGAAATTGGCGAAGTAGTAGAGCAACATCTACAAGAAATCGGCATGCTTAAAAAACCCGGTTTAGATGAGCATCAACAAAAGTTAGTAGATGACAAAAAAGCCGAATACCTAGAAAAAAGCGCATCAACTGGCGGTGAAATGAACGCAGAAGGCTTTCCAAAAAACGCATCACTTTGCAAAAAGTGTAATGTAAAAGCCAGCATCATTATGGATGGGTGTTTGACTTGTTTGAATTGTGGTGAGAGTAAGTGCGGTTAATCTTCAAAAGTAACTCTGAATACTGTCGATGTGCCCGACATAATTTAGTAGTTTGCGGGATTAACTCTTAGACTTTACATGAATATAAACAGTATTGCCCCAGATTGGCCTGCATGGATACAAGCAATTGGCTCTTTAATTGCGCTAGTCTTTGCCATAGCAATACCGGCAATTCAACGTAAAAACGAACTTGCTGATAGAAGATTAGAGCGCAAGGAAGTGCGAGAGGCTTTAGAGCATAAAATCCGTGAGGAAGAGCAAAACAGACGTAAGCGTGCATGTGATTTAGCCACGAGATTAGTTCCAGAAATACAACAGGCCATTCGTTTTGTGCTCGAAGCAGCAAATGTGTGGAGTTCTACGGCCGAGCACTTACAATCACTTGAACTTTATAAGCGCTCAAACGCTTTCAGACATGCCGCTGCAGCTGCAGCTTTTCCTTTAGGAGTCCATTTGCAACAATGGATTGTCGAACATAGAGATATTGAGTGGGATGAAGGTGGAATGTTGTTACGTCAGCTTGGACTCACTCAAGGATTATATAATCGTGAGCTTGAGCTTTTAATTCTTCGCTCCGAAAATATTAATAATTTTACCGACTCATGCACTTTAATGCATGAGTATTGTAATCAGTTTGCTAAAGATGCCAACTTGGCTATTCGCTTGCTTAAGGTGAAACATGGTTTAATCGATGTAGATGCTGACGAGGTTAGAGAGCTTCAAAGGAGTTCACTTAAATTAGCCGAATTAGAAGCAAAAAATCGGCAAGAGCAACAAAAAAAGGGTGTTGCAAAATAATACTTTCAATTACTAATTTTATTTATTACACATTTATTAAGTAAGTGGAACCACTGCTAAGTATGATGTAAAGGCATGCTTTCGCCTCTAGGCGAGTTACTTTATTTTGCTTGCCCAAAACAAAGTAACCAAATAAAAGGGCACCCCACTGCCGCTTGTTTCCTTCGGTCTTAGCGCCGCAGATGGGCGGCTGCGGAACTCGGGCTTTGCCCTCAGACAGTCCTCGCCGCTTTCCATCTGCCGCTCAAGCCGAAGGCGCGGCACAGGGGATTGAAGGTCAAAACCATTGAATGTGGCGAATGGTTATTTTTAAGCCAAATCTTTCATATTTTTAGTTCGTCATTCCCGTGGATACGGGAATCCAGTGGTTTTTGACTTTTTGTGTTGAATCAAAATGGATTCCCGCCTACGCGGGAATGACGGTTGTTTTTTTGGTTTGTTTCCCCTTACATCACGCTGAGTAACGCAGATAAAACAAGATGAAGGCGAGGACTGTTTGAGCTCCGCAATAAGCCATGATTTGTGTGGCTTATTAGGGCGAGTTCCGCAGCCGCTTGTTTTGTCGAGTAACGCAAGGAAGCCGCAGGCCGTGATGTCGGGGTGCTGTTTTCTTTGGTTACTTTCTTTTTAAGCACTTAAAAGAAAGTAACTAGCCGTCGGGCTACCCCCGACCTGTAACAACATGCTGAGTAATTATTTTAATCAAAGTAACTCTTCCACATGCTTTTTAATATTTGCCGCAATTTTTTTAGTCGGCAAATCGTTATCATCCCCGCCAAATGGGTCTTCGATTTCTTCGGCAATTAATTCTAAGCTGGCTAACACGTAGAAAATAAACACGACGATTGGAATGACGTAATAGCCCAAGCTAAACACATAGCCAAACGGTAGCGTCA
>JAZKDM010000210.1:0-12162 GCA_040387535.1 Pseudomonadota bacterium
TTAGGAGAAATATTATGTGGACAACACCAGCAGCTACAGAAATGCGTTTTGGCTTCGAAGTTACAATGTACGTAATGAACAAGTAAGCTTAAACGCTTAACAAAAAAAGGCACTTTTTAGTGCCTTTTTTTATAGGCATATTTTATATAAGCCCTTTTTTTTCGCTTGTGACTTTTACGTCTGTTGTATTAGGTTTGGCTAATAATCTTCATATAATCCGAATCAATCGCTTTAATCGCATCCACAATTTTTTCTACCGTTTCTAGCCTAACAAAACTTTTACGCCACGCTATGGCAATACGCCTTGTAGGGGCTGGGCTGGTAAAAGGGATGACTTTAATCAGCGGATTGTTATAGCGCGCTGCCGTGGCCGAGCATGGTAAAACCGTAATACCTAAGTTGGATGCCACCATATTGCGAATGGTTTCTAGTGAATTGCCCTGCAACACTTCGCCCTTACGCGAAAGCTCTGGGCAGGCTTGTGTTACTTGATTGCTAAAGCAATGTCCGCTATTAAGTAACAGCACTTTTTCATCGGATAACTCTTCTGGATTAATATGTTTACGTGTCGCCCAATGATGATGGCTAGGCACTACTACATCAAACTCTTCGTCATACAGCGCCTTATATTGCAGGCCTGGTACGTCAAACGGCAACGCAATAATCGCTACATCAATTACCCCATTGCGCAATTGCGCCTCAAGATTTGCCGTTAAATTTTCCTCAACCTCTAGCGGCATTTCGGGCGCCGTTTTACGCAATATAGGAATAATTTCTGGTAGCAAATAAGGTCCTACCGAGTGAATCATGCCTAACTTTAAGGCGCCTTTTAATTGGTTTTTGCCCAACTCGGCCAACTGTTTGATTTTGCCCGCTTCTTCTAAAACACGCGAAGCTTGCTCAATAATTTTGGCGCCAATTTCTGTTGGCGTTACGTCTGAGCGGCTGCGCTCAAAAATCATCACGTTTAATTCTTGCTCAAGCTTTTTAATACCCAAACTCAACGCTGGCTGTGTCACAAAGCACTTTTCTGCCGCGCGCCTAAAGTTGCGCTCTTGCGCAACAGCCATCACAAATTTAAGCTCAATTAATGTCATGTTTATTTAACCGTTAAGTGCCACTATTAAAAAAATTAATCATCCTGTGTTTATGTTACCTTGATTAATTATATTTATCAATCGCATCAAAAATTACAATTTTACAAATGGCAACAAGGTCGTTATATTGTTTAACACAGCAAGAGTGATTAGAAAGAATCCATATGAATACCGTTTTTAAGGAAATCTGCCAAGCCTGTTTAGAGCACTTACTTTTAGAACAATTAGCAGAGTACGCCGCAGCAAAGTAGTGACGAGTAAAACATAAATTAAGGAGAAGCAAATGACAACTGAAGCAAAATGCCCGTTTTCGGGTGGTGCCGATCACATCGGTATGGGTAAAGGCCCAAGAAACCACGATTGGTGGCCGAATCAACTGAAACTCAATATCCTGCACCAACAATCCGCTAAATCTAACCCAATGGGTGAAGATTTTAACTACGCGGAAGAATTCAAAAAGTTAGACCTGAACGCTGTTGTAAAAGACTTGCATGCGCTAATGACAGATTCTCAAGATTGGTGGCCAGCGGATTACGGCCACTACGGACCTTTCTTTATACGTATGACCTGGCACGCCGCTGGTACTTATCGTACCTATGATGGCCGTGGTGGTGCGGGCACTGGTACACAGCGTTTTGCGCCACTAAATAGCTGGCCAGACAACGGCAACTTGGATAAAGCACGCCGTCTGCTGTGGCCAATCAAACAGAAATATGGCAATAAGCTTTCATGGGCTGATTTAGTCGTACTCACGGGTAACGTCGCACTTGAGTCCATGGGCTTCAAAACATTTGGCTATGCTGGTGGTCGCCCTGACGTTTGGGAGCCTGAACAAGAGATCAACTGGGGTGCGGAACGTGAATGGCTTGCGACTAGCGATAAACAGAATAGCCGCTACTCAGGCGACCGTGAGTTAGCGAATCCGCTAGCAGCAGTACAGATGGGCTTGATTTATGTGAATCCACAAGGCCCAGATGGTAACCCTGACCCATTGGCCTCTGCTCGCGACATTCGTGAAACCTTTGCCCGCATGGCGATGAATGACGAAGAGACTGTTGCACTCACGGCTGGTGGCCACACTTTCGGCAAATCACATGGTGCAGCAGCTGAGAGCAATGTAGGCCGCGAACCAGAAGCAGCAGATATTGAAGAGCAAGGTTTCGGCTGGACTAACAAGCATGGTACTGGCAAGGGTGGCGACGCGATTACCAGCGGTATTGAAGGTGCATGGACAGCTAATCCAATCAAATGGGATAACGGCTATTTTGATGTGTTGTTCGGCTATGAGTGGGCATTAAGCAAGAGCCCTGCTGGTGCATGGCAATGGAGAGCAATAAATCTGCAAGAGAAGGATATGGCGCCAGCTGCACATGATCCGTCTAGGAAAGAAGGCCTGACGATGACCACAGCGGACATGGCGATGCGTATGGATCCAATCTATGAGAAGATCTCTCGCCGCTTCCATCAAGACCCAGCGGCACTTGCAGATGCCTTTGCACGCGCTTGGTTCAAGCTAACTCACCGTGATATGGGTCCGCGTGCTCGTTATCATGGCCCATTGGTGCCTAATGAGGTGTTAATCTGGCAAGACCCGATTCCTGCCGTTAACCATGCATTGGTCGACAGCAACGATGTTGCCGCATTGAAGGCGCAAATCTTGGCATCTGGCCTGACCATGCAACAATTGGTTAGCACTGCTTGGGCTTCTGCTTCCACTTTCCGCGGTAGTGATAAACGTGGCGGCGCAAATGGCGCACGTATACGCTTGTCACCTATGAAGAATTGGGAGGCTAACCAGCCAATACAACTGGCTAATGTGCTTTCCACGCTGGAAGGTATCCAGAACAGCTTCAATGCAGGTAGCAAGAAAGTCTCATTAGCAGACCTCATCGTGTTAGGTGGCGCAGCGGCGATTGAAGCGGCAGCCAAGCAAGCAGGCGTCAACATCACCGTGCCATTTGCGCCAGGCCGCATGGATGCTTCCCAAGAGCAAACCGATGTGGATTCTTTCGCCGTGTTGGAGCCACAAGCTGATGGATTCCACAATTATGCGAAGAAAGGCTTGGAAGGCTATGGCGCTGAGTTGCTGATTGACAAGGCGCAGTTGCTAAACCTAACCGCACCAGAGATGACAGCGCTGATTGGTGGCTTGCGTGCGTTAGATGCCAATTACGGCGGCACTAAACACGGCGTATTCACCCAAAATCCAGGTATATTGAGCAATGATTACTTTGTGAATCTGCTTGATATGAGCACTGCCTGGAAACGCTCAGCCGCTGACGCTAACGTCTTGGAAGGCCGTGACCGCAAGACTGGTGATTTGAAGTGGACAGGTACCGTGGTTGACTTGGTGTTTGGCTCTAACTCGCAATTGCGCGCATTGGCTGAAGTGTATGCCCAAAGCGATGCAAAAGAGAAATTCGTGCATGACTTTGTTGCCGCTTGGAACAAGGTAATGAATGCGGATCGCTTCGATCTCTAGTAAAGTAAGTCTAGTAAAAAGCCCGCGCAAGCGGGCTTTTTATTTTTGTAAGTGATACGCTATACATACGACAAACAAATCACTTAAACTAATTTTTTAATTGTTATCTGGAATAAAAATGAAATCTTGGATGTGTATTATATGTGGGCTTATATATGAAGAAGAAAAAGGCTGGCCAGAAGACGGCATTGCCGCTGGCACACGTTGGGAAGATGTGCCAGAAGACTGGCTTTGCCCAGAGTGCGGCGCAGGCAAAGGCGATTTTGAAATGGTGGAATTTTGAGTGTGCACAATTAACTAAAAGTGCGGTATGATTTTTGATGAATAGATTGTTGGCTAAACTGTTGATGAAACTGGAAAAAAATGAAAACCGTACTGGTTGCTAATCCCAAAGGGGGCAGCGGCAAAACCACACTGGCCACTAATCTGGCGGGCTATTTTGCTAGCTTAAATTACCGCGTCACGCTGTCGGATTTGGACCGTCAACAATCATCCACAGGTTGGCTACAAAGGCGCTCTGCCGATTTGCCCTATATTGAAGGGCATCACTCCAAATCCAAACCAAGCGACTTTAAAGCGCAATGGGTAGTAGCAGACTCGCCAGGCGGCTTTAGAGATGAAAAATTATCGGACGCCATTAAACAAGCCGATTGCGTGATAGTACCGATTCAGCCATCGGCGTTTGACATCGGCGCAACACAAGATTTTTTAGATTTGTTAAACGAAGAAAAAGCTATTCGTAAGCAAAAAACCTTTGTGGCTTTAGTGGGCATGCGCGTGAATAGCCGTACTAATGCAGCGGCTAAATTAGCCGAATTTATGGAGCAAACTAACTTTCCCGTTTTGACCTATTTACGCAGTGCGCAAAGCTATATCACGGCAGCAGAGCAAGGCACCAGTTTATTTGATATGCGACCATCTTTGGTGGCGCAAGATATTGAGCAATGGCAACCTTTATTAGACTGGATAAATGAAACCACTGCTTAAATTTTAAGCGAAATGTAGCCAATACAAAGCCAAAGCAATTGAGATTTTTTTAAATTACGTTAAAATGTTGTCCGCAAATTAGCGGTAAATTTTTAGCGTAATACTTTTAAATCAATCGAAATTTAAATTGGAGAGCATCTTGGACTTTGTTGGCGCTGTTGGTCTTTATTATTTAGCAGGTGTTTTAGTGGTAATTAGTGCACTTTTGTATGTTTGTGTAAAAAAGATTAATTAATAAAAAAAGGCCTTTAAAGGCCTTTTTTTATGTCCGTTAAAAACGGTAGAAATAATTGCTATTAATTAAAGCCGCGTAATTTAGAAGCGGCCAACGCCGCCGCAGCTGTTCTCGTTTCAACGCCCAGTTTTACAAAAACATGTTCTAAATGCTTGTTAATGGTTCTGGGGCTAGTGCTTAAAATGTCACCAATATCGCGGCTGGTTTTACCTTTAATGGCCCAGTACAGCACTTCCGATTCGCGTTTTGTCAGCTTAAAGGTTAGCATCAACGCTTCAATCTGCGCGGTATCGGATTCTTCTCTCAACACAATTACCCACTGTTCATCGCTGCTAATATCGGCGGGGCTAAAACTTAAACGCTTAGTACTTTGAATAATGGTTAACGGTTGCAGCGTTTTACCAGAAACATCGGCCTGAAAAGCCGCTGTAACCCAATTGAACACAGGCGCGGGCGTCACAAAATCACTGAATTCATTATCAGCAAAAAAGTAACTTTGAATCCACTGCCGCGCCAACGGCGTTTGCCAGATAATTTTGCCGTTATGCGGGGTAATGGCGATGGTGGCCTGACCAAAAGCATCTAGTGCACTACGCGCTTGATGCATTTGACGTGAGGTTTTTAAGTGCGCTGAAATCCTTGCTAGCACTTCAGTCGTGCGGATTGGCTTGGTCACATAATCGGTACCGCCTGCTTGAAACGCGGCCACCACATGCTCAGATTCGGTTAAACCTGTCATAAAAATCACCGGAATATGGCTGATTTTAGCGTTTGTTCTTAAGCGCCGACACACTTCAAAACCATCCATTTCTGGCATCATCGCGTCTAGCAAAATAATATCTGGCTGCGCCGCTTCAGCGCGCTCAATCGCAACTTGGCCGTTGCTGGCAATCAGTACCGTGTAGCCAGATTCATCCAGCGCGTCGTGCAAAACGGCTAGATTATCCATCACATCATCCACAATTAGCACCACGGACGATTGATGACGATTTAAATCTGGTTTAGTCATAGCGTTTTGTCATACCTAAATTTCTAGCGCCTTTATATCTTGTGTTTTAATTTCTTGTATAAAATTTTTCATGATATCAATTTGAAACTGGCTGGAAAATTGTCTCATCAGTTCTACAAACGCCAAATAACTGGGGTCAATTAATTGAATCTCATCTAGCTTAGCATTAATACCTTTGATGTAACCCAGATTAACTAGGGCTAGCAACTCAGATAATGTTTTATCTGGCGGCATGCGCATTTTTGTCGGGTCACTAACTGTATCAGGATTCTGCAGCAAATTTTCCACTACATCGGTGTTGGTAATCCATTCCAAATTCAAGCGATTGCCCAGCCAATTCAGCAATTCCTCTACATTTACTGGTTTTACAATAAAATCTTCTGTGGCAATTCCTGCTGCATTTTCTAAGTTTTTATCATACGCATTGGCAGAAACGATACCAATTGGGATATGCGATTGGTGTACTTTACGAATGACATAGGCGGCTTCCCAGCCATCCATTACTGGCATGGCTAAATCCATCAAAATAATATCTGGGCCAAACGCTTCATAAATATCCAAACACTCTTGACCCGTTGCCGCTTGCGCCATTTCAAAGCCCAATGGCGCCAAAATATTCACCAACAATTCACGGTCTACCTGCTCATTATCCACCACTAGCACTTTGCGCCTAGCGCCAATATAGGTCACGCGATTGGCAAAAACATTGGTTTCAACTTCTTCTAAATGATGCACTTGTGATAAAAATAAGCGGATTTGGAAAGTCGTTCCTTTGCCAATTTCGCTGGTGAAGTTCAACTCACCACCCATTAGCTCTGTCAGTAATTTGCTAATGGTCAAGCCAAGACCTGTACCGCCTATATTGATTTGATTAGCGGCGCTGCCGCGTGAAAATGGCTCAAATATTTTGTTGTATTCGGCACGCGTGATGCCAGGGCCTGTATCTTGAATTTCAATATAGGCGATTTCGCGCACATAGCGCACGCGGAAGGTAATGCTACCCGCTTTGGTGAACTTAACTGCATTGCCTAAAATATTAATCAATATTTGCGTTAAGCGCTTTTGATCGGCTTTTACAACGCTGGGCAATTCACCAATTGCCTCATATTTAAAATCCAAGCCTTTGTTACGTGCCTGCAACTCAAACATGCTGACAATTTGGCTGATAAACTCAGGGAATTTAATCGGTTTGATATCAAACGTTAGCTTGCCGCTTTCAATCAAGGCGATATCCAGCGTGCCTTCAATCAGCGATAGTAAGTGCTCACCACTGCGCCGCACTACTTTAATGGCATGCTTGCGATGTAAGGGAATTGAACTATCGTTATCCAGCAATTGCGCGTAGCCCAAAATACTATTGAGCGGCGTTCTAAGCTCATGGCTAATGCCTGTAATGTAGCGACTTTTAGCCTGATTCGCTTGCTCTGCAAGATGCCTTGCCAACTGCAATTCGTTATCGGTTTGCTTGTGCAAATCAATCTCACGCAGCAAAAGCCCAGTTTGCCGATTCGATTCTTCTTGCGCCACGCGGCGGCTTTCGGTGGTTAATACCAGCCACCAAGCAATAATGCCGCTGGCAAACACCAAGGCCGCAAATACTTTTAAATAACCTGCCTGCAATTGCGGCAACAAAGTCGCCGCGGTGGATTCAAGCGTTAATGTTTCATGAAAATAAATCAGCCCCAGCATGGCGCCAAAAAAGGCCAAGGCAATAAACATCAGCAATAGATAATGCGCCACGCCGCCTTTAAGATGTGGCCAAACCCATTCTGGTAACAAAAATTTATTGGCGTTGAGCCACTGCTGCGATAAGCGCGCTTGCGGCTTGCAGGCGTCGTTACAGCGCGCATCCAAGCAACAGCACAATGAGCAAATCGCGCCCTGATACGCTGGGCAGTGCGCCATATCGTCTGTTTCATATTCGCGCTCGCAAATCACGCATTTTTGCGTGCGCGTTTTGGCAGGAAAGCTATATTGCTTGCGCGCAATGTAGTACTTACCCTTAGTTAGCCATGCAATAAAGGGTGAAGTGACTAATGCGGTGATAAGCGCGATAAAAGAGGAGAATGCCTTAGCTTCTTCGCCGAAAATACCTGAAAATGCAGCGATTGATACAGCGGATGCCAGAAACATGGCGCCAACACCTACAGGGTTGATGTCGTATAAATAGGCACGCCTAAATTCGATGCCTTTGGGGCTTAAACCCAACGGTTTATTGATGACTAAATCGGCAACAACGGCCGTAATCCAAGCAATCGCAATATTGGAATACAGCCCTAAAACTTGCTCAATCGCTTTAAATACATCTAACTCCATCAGCATAATGGCGATTAATGCGTTAAAAACGACCCACACTACACGCCCTGGGTGGCTATGTGTAAGCCGCGCAAAAAAGTTAGACCATGCCAGCGAACCCGCATAGGCATTGGTCATATTGACTTTTACCTGCGAAATCACCACAAATAAAGTGGTAACCGCCAACGCTAATTCATGCGAATTAAACACATAGCCATAGCCCGCTAAATACATATGGGTAGGGTTTACCGCCTGCTCAAACGACATATCGCTTTGAATGACCAAATAGGCCAACAGCACGCCACCAAGCATTTTGAGCATACCCAAGAAAATCCAGCCTGGGCCTGCCATCAGCACGCCAAAATTCCAGCGCCAACGATTTTGCGGCGTTTTTTCTGGCATAAAGCGTAAAAAGTCTACTTGCTCACCAATTTGGGGAATTAAAGCCACACCAACCGCTGTTGCTGCACCAAACATGAGCAGATTAAATTCGCCCGAACTGCCAGAAACGCCAGCGAAGGCTAATAATTTTGAAAATATTAGCGGGTCATGATGAATTACAGCGATGAATGGCAGACACATCAAAATCAGCCAGATTGGCTGCGTAATCATTTGAATGCGGCTGATTAATGTGACCCCATGCGTCACCAAAGGAATAACAATCAGTGCACTGACCAAATAACCAATGTAGAGCGGCATATGAAAATACAGCTCTAGCGCGTAAGCCATAATCGCCGCTTCTAGCGAAAACAGGATAAAGGTAAACGATGCGTAGATAAACGAGGAAATGGTAGAGCCGATATAGCCAAAGCCAGCGCCGCGCGTCAGTAAATCCATGTCTAGGCCATATTTGGCGGCATAGTAGCTAATAGGCAGCGCGGTTGAGAAGATGATGATGCCGACGGCTAATATGGCCCAAAGCGCATTAACTACACCGTAATTGACGGCGATTGTGCCGCCAATCGCTTCCAATACTAGAAATGAAATCGCACCTAAGGCGGTATTAGAAACACGCAAGATGGACCATTTACGAAATGCTCTTGGCGTGAAACGAAGCGCGTAATCTTCAATGCTTTCGTTGGCAACCCACGTGTTGTAGTCACGACGAATTTTAACGATGCGCTGTGTTGGTTCGGTATTTTCTTGTTGAGGTGATGCCAGATTTACTGTCGTCAATTTATCATTCCTATTGTTCAAGTAAATTTCTTTGCCTAATAATAGGTTAGAACCAGCAATAACTATGCCTTTAATTGATAAATTTACCGCTCAGTAATTTTTACTCAGTATTCTAATAAAATATGCCAAATAAATATGTACGTAATTTGACGTATACGCAGCGCTAAATTAGGCTGCCAGCAACATATATCCACCCGCCAGCGCAATGCCCCAAGCCAAGCTTGCTTGAATCCAATTAGCCAGATTTAGTCGCTGTGAAGCTAACAACAAACCAATGCTGTGCAATAAAGCCGTGGCGATTAGCATGCCAGCTAACGCGGCATAGCTTTGTTGTGAATGTAGCTCTACGCCATGCGCCATGCCATGAAATACGGCAAATATTGCCACGATGCCGATACGACTGATGGCGGCAATGGGTAAATTAATCGCTAACAATAACCCCATCGCCATCACACTGGCGGCGATGGCGGTTTCTACACCAGTAAACGTGATGCCAGCCAAACCTAAAACGGCACCGATAGTCATGCTGATAAGAAAAGTGAGCGGCAGCTGCCAGCGCGCCTTGCCGCCCAGTTTACTGGCCCAGATACCAATCGCTAGCATCACCAGTAGATGATCCCAACCCGTTAATGGGTGCATAAAACCTGCGTACGCACTTTCCAAACCATTACCGATTAGTTCATGGCCGGGATGTGCAAAAGCTAAGCTGGAAAATCCCACTAGTAAACTGCTTAATACTATTTTTTTCATCATTTTTCCTTAAATGTCAGTCGCCAAAAACTTAATCCTGCATTAAGCCCTGTTTTTTGATAAATTGCACAATCTCTTCCAAACCCTGCCCTGTTTTGAGATTGGTGAAAATAAATGGTCGTTCACCGCGCATTTTTTTCGCATCTCTATCCATCACTTCTAGCGATGCACCTACCATGGGTGCTAAATCTATTTTATTGATAATCAACAAATCGGATTTGGTAATGCCGGGCCCGCCTTTGCGCGGTATTTTTTCACCTGCTGCAACGTCAATCACATAAATTGTTAAATCGGATAACTCTGGGCTAAAAGTAGCAGCCAGATTATCACCACCACTTTCCACAAATACGATATCCAAGCCAGCAAAACGTTTGCACAGTTGCGCTACCGCTTCCAAATTCATCGATGCATCTTCGCGAATCGCAGTATGTGGGCAACCACCTGTTTCAACGCCGATGATACGGTCTGGCGCCAATGCTTCATTGCGCGTTAAAAACTCTGCGTCTTCTTTAGTGTAAATATCATTTGTCACCACAGCGATATTCAGTTCATCACGCAAGCGTTTGCAAAGTGATAGCGTAAGTGCGGTTTTGCCTGACCCAACCGGGCCGCCGATACCGACCCGTAAGGGCTCTAAAGATGCGGGATTGATATTTTCTTGTAAAGATTCAACAGGTTTATTCATATGGGTGTCTCTATAAATTCAAGTTTCTAAGTTAAACAAGGCGCGATTAAAAAATAATGACGCCGCATATAGTTAATATGTAAGGAATTATTTTTTATGAGCAACGCCGTGTAACGACGAAAATTGGATTTTTAGAGATGCTCATTTGTTATGACCTAAATAATCGACTGTATTGTGTTTCGTGGCGGCATCCAGCGATGCTAAGCCCAGGTGTAAAATTACTGATTTCAGCATCCTCTAACTGCATCGCATCAGCGACGATTTCTGGCAGTAGCGCACCCAACTCTAGCAGTATTTTCTGACCTGCCACCTGACCAAGTGGCACGGTTTTCATGGCGGCGCTTACCTGATTCTCCACCCAAGACCAAGCGTAGGCCTGCAACATATCTGGCGCTGAAATAGACCATAAATGTGTAATGCCAGCATAAACAGTTGGAAAAGCAGGATTAACCAAATCGTTAATCTTAAGCATAAAATCGGCTGGCAAACTGCCTAAATCATTCAGCAAACGGCATAGCGAATAACCCATTTGCCGCGTTTCCGCCAAGGCTTCGCTGGTTTCGCGCCCTGCTTTAAAATACATATCCCATTCTTTTACCGCTGCCATATCGTCTGCTTGCCATGCCTGGTATTGCCGATACAACACAGGCAATTCGTACCTGCCTTGGTAAATCACTAGCGCATCGCTAATCCAAATTTTGGCGCTGGCTAAATCATGCACCTCACCACACTCAATCGCCCATTCAAGCCCCTGCGAATAACTGTAAGCACCCACAGGTAGCATTGGACTAGCCAATTGCAACAGGCGACTTAAGGCGATATTTTGCGGTTTAATATCTTGATTAGCCATGTCGCCGCAACCTTGCTGAAGGCAATCGGGATAAATTATCGTCGTCATCATGATGCTTATGCCCGCCACCATAAGCACCTGCCTCTGGCTCAAAGGGCGCAAGCTGGTCAATAATTGTCATGCCAAGCCCAATTAACATTTCTTTCAATACATGGTCTTGCTCCAAACGCAGCCAGCCATCGCCTACTTGCAAAGGTACATGCCGATTACCCAAATGGTAAGCCGCGCACATCAATGCCTGCTGCGATTCAGCCTTTACATCGGTCACTGGTTGTTCAGCCGCAACGATTTGCACTACTTTTCCGTCCACTGCTTTAAGCAAATCGCCACCGCGCAGAATCGTGCCACGATCCAGCATCAGCGCCGCTTCAACACCTGATTTCAAGGTGACGCGCAAACGGCTTTTTTGCCTTAAATCAAACGGCAAGACTAAGTAATCATCAATTGCATAGGTTGTATTGATTGCGGGTAAACGTTGGGTGATATTCAGCATAAATAGTATTAAAACAAGAAATAACGTTGCGCCATCGGCAAAATACTGGCGGGTTCGCAGGCCAATAAAATACCATCCGCGCGCACGATATAGGTTTCTGGGT
>JAZKDM010000211.1:0-2590 GCA_040387535.1 Pseudomonadota bacterium
AGAGTGCGCGGGAACGAGTAAAACATCATCAAAAGTAAGAGCTTGTTGCAGCAAACGCATGAGTATTCCTTATCTCCAAAACGAGATTATACCGATTTGCAACACTTATTAAAAGTTGAACTATCAAAAGCATTAAATTCACATGGCAAATGTGTTAAATTGAGCAAGCAAATATGTTAAAAAACATCAATTCATCGCTAAAATTGGCATAATTATGTAAACTCATTTTCCTGAGTTACGTTTTTTGATCTATTGATAGTCATTAAGGGATTCAAATGAAATCGGTATATTTAGTGGCGGGATTAGTATTGTTGGCAGCATTACCAACTGTAAGCCAAGCGGATATTTACAAATGGAAAGACAAAGACGGTGTTACGCGCTACTCGGACACACCGCCTCCTTCTAATGTTAAATTAGAAAATATCGGTAGCAAAAAAGTGCTTAAACCCACAGGCAAAGAGCCTTTATCTGTAGTAACTGATGGCCAGCCTACTGCAGTTGCTCCGCAACCAGTAGCTGCTCAGCAACCTCCGGCAGCAAGTGCAGAAGAAACTGCTGCAAAAATACGTCAACAAACCGCTGAAGTAGAAAAAAACAATAAACAAGAAAAAGAAGCGCAAGCTAAGTTAAAAGACGAAAACTGCAGGGCAGCAAAAGCCAATTTAGCCTCTTATGAGCAGGGCGGGCGCGTATACAAAATGAATGATAAAGGCGAGCGTGAATATTTAGACGATGCTGGCTTAAAACAAGGTGCAGATAAAGCACGAGCTGACGCTGCGAAATTCTGTAGTTGATATTTGTTTAGACGTATTTAGCGGCTTACTGATCTAAATACGCACAAACTTTACTCTTCAGGCGGTGCATCTCCACCGCCTTTTTTCATGATTTTTCCATCGTTAGCACGCTGTTTGCGTACCTCTTTGGGGTCTGCAATCAGAGGGCGGTAAATTTCAACTCGGTCTAAATGTCGCAATGGTGTTTCTAACCGTGTCAGTTTGCCAAACAAGCCAATTTTGTTGATGCTTAAGTCAATTTCAGGAAACTTTTGCAAGATGCCAGAAGCAGTAATCGCGTTTTCGGCGCTAGTTTCAGGTGCAACTTGTAGCGGAATAATCAATTGATTGTTCGGTAGTGCGTAGGCTACTTCAACGGTGATTAGTGATGAGTCCATCTTAATTAACTCTCTTTTTGCTTGTATATTTTGTCTGCACGAGCCACAAAACCATCTACAAAGGTATTGGCGATATGACTAAACACAGGTGCAATGATTTTTTCTAAAAAGCCATTGGCAAATTCGTAATTCAGTTTAAATTCAATTTTGCAGGCATCCTCGCGTAACGCAATAAATTGCCAGCTACCATCCAAATGTTTAAATGGGCCGTCTTTTAATTGAATGTCCATGCTGTGCGGAAATGTCTTGTTATTGACTGTGGTGAAATGCTGTTTAATGCCGTGGTAATTAATATGCAAGGTGGCACTTGTTTTTGCATCGGTACGCTCTAGTAAGTCTACGCCTCCACACCAAGGCAAAAATTGCGGATAATTTTCTACGGCATCAACCAATGCATACATTTGCTCTGCCGAATGCATCACCAACACGGTTTTTTGAACGACATTCATATTTTAAGATTTATAATCCGCATCAATACTAGCGTAAAATACTATTTTAAGTCATAAACAGCCAATATCCGCAACATGAGCATCGCCCAAAACAAAAAAGCTTTTTTCGATTATTTTATTGAAGATAAATTCGAAGCTGGAATCGTACTCGAAGGTTGGGAAGTAAAAGCCATTCGCGATAATCGCGTCAATCTTAAAGAGGCTTATGTCATCATCCAGCGCGGTGAAATCTATATTATCGGTTGCCATGTTACGCCTTTAGGTGCTGCCTCTACCCACATTCGGCCAGATGCGATTCGTACCCGTAAGTTATTGTTACATAATGAAGAAATCATCAAGCTGATTGAAAAAGTAGACCGCGCAGGCTACACAATTGTGCCGTTGGATATGCATTTTTCAAAAGGCCGTGTCAAAGTGCAAATTGGTATAGCCAAAGGTAAAAAACAACACGATAAACGCGATACCGAAAAGGCTAGGGATTGGGAGCGCGAAAAAGGCAGAATTATGCGCTCGCATAATAAGTAGTTTTTGAACTAACTTTAAAGATTAATAATCAATAAAAATATTCAATGTAAGTTACAAGGCTAGTAAAGCCAAAACGGCGTATAATTGAATTCTGTTTTGGGGCTGACCAGGTTTCGACGTGGGTTACAAAGCAGTGCAGGGCATACCGAGGCTCAGATTACCTCGTAAATACAGCTGAAACAAGTATAGTCGCAAACGACGAAACTTACTCTCTAGCCGCTTAAGACCGGTTGGACGCTGCACCAGCTCTCCCGTGGGTTGGATTGAGGTAACTCATACGCAGTGTCATACACACGGGATACGTTTTACGTTGGGTTACTTAGCGTAGAATTAACCTTAAGGTAGCTCGCTTGCACACTGCTTGTCTGTTGGTGTGGTGCAGGTTAAATTAAACAACAAGGCTAAGTATGTAGAACTGTCTGTGGAGGATTTGCGGACGGGGGTT
>JAZKDM010000212.1:0-3394 GCA_040387535.1 Pseudomonadota bacterium
GCATATCCTTGCTGGTGCCGGTTTTAACCGCCGTCCAATAAGGGGTATGCAATGTGGAATCTAGCCCGAACGTGAGATAGCGCGCAGAATTGTCTGCCAAAATATCGGAAACAATAAAGCTTGCCGCGGGCTTTAAGTAGGTTTGCTTAAATGGCTGAGGTTTTGAGTTGGTAAACGTAATGGCTTGCCACAAGCCGCCATTTGCCAGAGCACGGTAGGCATTAGTCAAATCCAGCAGACGCACATCGGCCGCACCTAATGCCAAACTATAGCCATAATAATCAGCCGATTCAGTCATGGTTGAAAAGCCAAATGTTTGCAGCGCCGCATAAAACTGGTCTCCGCCTACATTTAGCAGTGTGCGTACCGCTGGCACATTGAGCGAGCTAGCCAGTGCAAAACGTGTACTGACAGGGCCTACAAAATGCTTATCGTAATTTTGCGGCACATAATAACCGCTGGGGGTGGCGATGCGCACAGGCGAATCATCTAAAATAGATGCGGCCGTGAGCGCACGCTGCTGAATAGCCACGCCATATAAAAACGGTTTCAGTGTAGAACCCGCTTGACGCGGCGCCGTCACACTATCAACCTCTGACGCGCTAGACAAGCTGCCGCTTGAGCCAACCCATGTCAGCACCTGACCCGTTTTATTATCCAGCACAATCACTGCGCCATCCTGCACATTTTGGTACTCTAGCTGCATTAAATTAGCGCGTAATTGCTGCGTGGTAAAACGCTGTAAATCGGCGTCAACGCTGGTTTTAACTTTCTGATTAGCCGTATCAATTAGCTTTCTAGCCAAATGCGGCGCCTGATTTTGCAGGGCAATTTCAAACGGGCCTTGCAGTTTTAAGCTTACATAGCCATCTAAAGCCGCGCAAAACTGCGCTTGCTGCATTTGTTTTAGCAATACGCAGGCGCGCTCTGTCACTTTGGCGGCATTTGCATTTGGTGCGCGAATCAGCACAGCGGCAATCGCTGCATCGCGCGCATTTAGTGCTGATGGCGCTTTGTTGAACAAACCAAAACTCATCGCTGCAACGCCTTGCAGCTCACCACGAAAAGAAACCTGATTAAGATACGCCTCTAAAATCTCATCTTTTTTCCATTGATTATCCAACTGCAAAGCTTGGGCAATTTGGGTGGTTTTTTGCAGGACATTACGTTTACTGCTGCGGTTTTCTTCATCCAAAATACCAGCCAGCTGCATGGTCAAGGTACTAGCACCGCGCGTTTTTTTCTGCCATAGATTACGCCAACTAGTTGCCGTGATGGCTTGCCAATCCACGCCAGCATGCTCATAAAAACGTTTATCTTCTGAATACAACAAGGCTTGTAATAAGGCAGGCGAAACATCTTCAATCGGCGTCCATTGCAGACGCCGGATTTGATGATCGATGCGTAACTGCTGTAACACTTGCCCATCGCGCGCCATTAACCAGCTATCAGAGGATTGATAGGTATTTTTAACCGACTCAAAGGTGGGCAAAGCCAGTGCGATTGCTGGCAATAGCCATAACGCAAAAACCCATAATCTAATTTTGAACATAAGATTTGGCATAAACAGGGTGCGACTTTAATTAATAGAATTAGAATAATTAAATAGAAATTTTTTCATGAATTAATCTTAATGACTGAAAACTCACTTATCGTCATCCTCGCGAACGCGGGGATCCATTTAGGCACTTGATTAAATAAGTAACAGGTTAAAATGGATTCCCGCCTACGCGGGAATGACGGAGTTTGGCTGATAGGTTTCAGTTCTGCAAAGGCCTCGCTAGACAAAGACATTCATTATTTGGTGGCTAGATAATGCGCCACGATTGCGTTCGCATGCCCATGCCCTAAATTATGCTCATTCTTAAGCCAATTAACCATTTCTATATGTTTCATATTTGTCAGCCCCGACACTAATTCCAACCAGTGGCTTATAGGTTGTCCATATTTCTTTTCGATGGACGGAAAATAGGACGCTGGTCCTTTCACTTTTTCTTGTGTATCCATTTTCAGCTCTCGGTTTTTATTCAATTTACGGCGCCGATTGCACCATCAGCTGGGCATTTGGCAGCTGCCCAAATAGCTCTGGTGCGTACATTGCCTCTATGCGTGTAGGGGGTAGATTAAATGTGCCAGGATTATTCAAGCGTACTGTGTACTCCACCCAGAAATGCCCTTTGGGTGCGTACTCATAATAAGCCCTGAAAAAGCTTAAACCGCGCTCCGTATAATTTGGGTATGCCATATTTTTTCCGTCATAGGCATTTTCGTTTGATTGCGCTATCACAGAATCGCGCGCGGTATTACCCAAGATGCTTGCCCCTGCTGGAATAGGGTCTGATAAGGCAACCCAGCTCATGGCTTGACTGCTATCAATACCCAAACGCACTCTAGCCAAGTCACCACGGCTCCATTTACCGGCTACTTTTTGCTCAATCGGCCTGATTAAGCGGGTAATTTTGTAGCCATTTTCTAGCGATTTGGCTGGTATTGCCGCGGTAACCAAGCTATTTACCCACGGCTTACCTGTGCCAACATGTTTCAAGCTAAATCGCTGTGGCTTACTTTCGCGTGACCATGGGAAATAAAGCGATGCAGCAACAGCTTCCTTGGCTCTAATAGCAGGCGCATTATTGACTGATGCTTTAGGCTTTTTAGTGACTATATTCGTAGCCCAATCTAATTCCTGTTTGTTAGTATCTAGCGTAGCAGTCGTCATACCTGTCACCGCTTCGCGCTCAAATACTAGCCCAAATTTTTGCAACGCCAATCTGCCCCACGCGTTTGAAGTGGTTGTTTGCCAGCGGCCTTTGCTTTGCCGCAGTATGGCACCGCGCAATAAAGCAGGCATGTCTTTTTGCCAAGCTGGGTTTTGCATCAGTAAGCTCACCAAGCGCGTTGCATTCACCTCACCATCCACCATTGCCCACCACCATACATCTTGGTCTTCAGTGGTAAATACCAATCGGCCACCCACATTTTGCAGGCGATTGCGTAATTCGCGCTCAATTTGCTGCATGCGCTCATCACGGTTATCGGCTTTGGGTAGATGTGTGTATATCGCCAGCCAATCAATTAGCGTGGTGGTTGGCATTTGAATCGGCTTGAAATCAAAGGCGGTTAATACGCGCGTGTCGACATTGCCTGTATACGATAATGCAGCCAGCGCATGTATCCTGCGTTCTGTCAGGTATTGGTTGCTGCCCCAATACCAAGCGCCCGCTGGTTGAATGCGGCCTTCTACAAAATCCAGCAAAGCTTGCTGCATTTTATTTTCAACTTCAATCGGCAGCTTGATATCGTTTTCATAAGCCATTGTCAGCACGTAGGCTGTCAATATTTCGCTGCCATTGGTCATGCCAGGAAAGTACTCTAAAAAGCCTTGGCTATCTTG
>JAZKDM010000213.1:0-4023 GCA_040387535.1 Pseudomonadota bacterium
AATGCGTTTTGGCTTTGAAGTAACAATGTACGTAATGAACAAATAATTAGCTTTTTGCTGATTAACGAAAGGCTGTTTAAGACAGCCTTTTTTTGTATAAAAAAAGCGGTCTTCAAATTTAAAAAAAGCCATGCCTTTTTTGTACTTTAAAAAAGTAAAAGACAATTTTTTTAAGCGTAAAATCTAGTTTTTAAATAGTTAAGCAAAGAATCTCATGCATATTCACGTTTTAGGTGCCGCAGCAGGCGGTGGTTTTCCACAATGGAACTGTAATTGTCCTAATTGTGATGGTTTACGCAAAGGCACCATAAAAGCCAGTAAGCGTACGCAGTCTTCGATTTGTGTTTCTAGTAATGGCGTGGATTGGGTGTTATTTAATGCATCACCCGATGTACTGCAACAGATTCAAGATTTTGCGCCATTGCAACCAGGCCGAAATATTCGAGATTCAGGTATTCAAGCCATTGTGCTGATTGATGCACAAATTGACCATACCACTGGTTTGTATATGTTGCGTGAGGGCAAAGTAAAGCGTGAAATTTATTGCACTGATATGGTGTATGAAGATTTAACTACTGGCAACCAAGTGCTGAATATCTTGGGTCATTATTGCGGTATTAATCGCCATGTTGTGCCAATTGATGGCACTGATCTTAGTAAATCAAGTAGTTTTACCATTCCAAGTGTGCCTAATTTAAAATTCACAGCAGTAGCGTTAAAAAGCGCTGCGCCGCCATATTCGCCACATCGTAACGACCCCAAAGCGGGCGACACGATTGGTGTCTTGATTGAAGAGATAAGCACAGGCAAGAAATGTTGGTATAGCCCAGGTTTAGGTGAAATAGAGCCACATTTGCCACAGTTTATGTCTCAGGCCGATTGCATTATGGTGGATGGTACGTTTTGGACCGACACCGAAATGATTGATATGGGTTTGATGACGAAAACAGCGCGTAGCATTGGTCATAATCCGCAATCAGGTAAGGGCGGTATGATTGAAAAGTTAGATGAATTTGGCCCTAAAAATGGCCAAACCGTGCGCAAAGTATTGATTCATATCAATAATACCAATCCAATTTTAAGAGAAGATTCTGCCGAGCGCGCTACGCTCAACCAGCATGGCATTGAAGTAGCCTATGATGGTATGGATATCATTCTTTAGGAGAAAACAATGAACGCATTAACCAACGATAATATGCCGTGGACCCGCGCCGAGTTTGAAGACAAGCTGCGCGAAAAAGGTCAGGGCTATCATATCTATCATCCGTTTCACGTGATGATGTATGAGGGAAAGTTAACCAAAGACCAATTGCAATGCTGGGTGGCGAATCGTTTTTACTACCAAATTTCTATTCCTATGAAAGACGCGGCAATTCTTTCTAATTGTGATGACGTTGAAGTGCGTAAACAATGGATTGTGCGCATTACTGACCATGATGGTGTAGATGAAGAGGGCAAAAAAGCCGTTGGTGGTATTGAGGCTTGGATTCAGCTAGGTGAGGCGGTTGGTTTAACGCGTGAGCAAATTACCTCACTTAAATTGGTGAGCCCAGGTGTGAAATTTGCAGTAGATGCTTATGTAAACTTTGCCAAACAACGCAGCTGGCAAGAGTCTGTATGCTCTAGCTTAACCGAATTGTTTGCGCCACACATTCACCAACAACGCATTAGCTCATGGCCGCAAATGTATCCGTGGATTAATGAATCAGGCTTAAGCTACTTTAAAAAACGCTTAACTGAAGCACGCCGCGATGTAGAGCAAGGTTTAAGTGTGACGCTAGACTATTTTAGTACCTCGCGTGAAATGCAACTAAAAGCCTTGGATATTTTGCAGTTTAAATTGAATGTGCTGTGGGTGATTGCTGATTCCATTATGCTGGCTTCAAGCGTGGATATTAAAGTCGATGGCAAAGATTACTTCCATCAACCTGTGATTAATTTCGACTAACAAAACGAACAAAACCAAATGGAAAACCTACAAGTGAGTCAATCAGAAGAAACCAAAATAGCGCATTCAGATGTATTTGCCATTGCTTTACACCATCGCTTTCAGTGGGAAGAAGCACAGCAAAGTTATGTGATACTTTTTCCTGAAGGCATGGTCAAATTGCATGGCGGTGCGGGTGAAGTTATAAAGCGCGTAGATGGCAAGGCGACAGTGGGCGATATTGTAGCTGAGTTAAAAACGGCTTTTCCTGACGCGGTTAATATTGAAGCCGATATCATTGGCATGTTTGAAATGGCTTACGGTAAGGCTTGGATTCGCAAGATTTAAGTTTAAAAATTAAGCGTTGAAAATTATAAGCTGGGCTTGTTATTAACAAGCTTTAGCAATCAAGGAGTAGCAAAATGACACAAACATCTTTAGGTGAGTCAGTCGTTCAAAAAGAGATTCACAAAGAAAGCCAAGTTCAGGCTAAAAATAATGGCGTAGCAGCGGATATTACGCACACACAGCCCTTATGGTTGCTGGCAGAAGTGACTTATCGCTGCCCATTACATTGTGCGTTTTGCTATAACCCAACCGATTACGATAAACATACACAAAATGAGTTGACGACAGAGCAATGGATTAACGCCTTGCGTGACGCGCGCAAAATGGGTGCGATTCAGTTAGGTATTTCAGGCGGCGAGCCATTATTACGTGATGATATTGAAGAAATTGTGATTGAGGCAAAAAAACTCGGTTATTACAGCAATCTCATTACATCGGGCGTGGGCTTAACTGAAAAGCGCATCCAAGCTTTTAAAGACGGTGGTTTAGACCATATTCAGTTATCGATGCATGATATTACTGAAGAAATTAACAACTTTATTACCAATACCAAAACCTTTGAGTTGAAGAAAAAAGTCGCTGCCATGATTAAAAATCATGGTTACCCAATGGTGCTGAATGTGGTGATACACCGTTATAACATCGGTCATATCAAAGAAATTTTAGAGATGGCAGAAGCGCTGGGTGCCGATTATGTTGAATTGGCTAATACGCAGTATTACGGCTGGTCGCTGGTCAATCGTAGCCAATTGATGCCATTGAAAGAACAAATCGACGAAGCGGAGCGTATTACTAACGAATTCCGCCAAAAAGTCGGTAACAAAATGAAGATTTTCTTTGTGGTGCCTGATTATTTTGGCGATCGCCCAAAAAAATGCATGAACGGCTGGGGCGAAGTGTTTATGATTGTTACCGCCAATGGCGATGTATTACCGTGCCATTCAGCACGCGTATTGCCAAACATGGCTTTCCCTAATGTGCGTGATAGCGGCTTGGAATATGCCTGGAAAGAAAGCCCAGCCTTTAACAAATACCGCGGCACGGATTGGATGAAAGGGCCATGTGTTACTTGCCCAGAGAAAATGAACGACTTGGGCGGCTGCCGCTGCCAAGCGTTTTTGCTGACAGGCGACGCAGAAAGTGCCGACCCAGTTTGCTCACTTTCGCCTAATCATCACTTGATTGAAAAAGCGATTGAAGATTCTAAAAATCCAGTTTTGGCATCTAAACCGATTATTTTTAGAACCGATAAAAATTCTAAAAAATATGTGGCGGGTGATAAAGAGCGCGTTGAGGAATTTCATGCCTTGCCATAACAATTAGCTGATAAAATCCAGTTTTATTGTTTTGTTAAGGCGTTAAATGGCCAGCCGCCGTCCTATCCCTTTTGTTCTAGCTTCCACCAATCACGGCACCTTTATTGTTAATCGCAATGATTACCGCATGGTGGATGCAAATCGCGGTTACGGCGTTGGTTACCAGCTGCTGAATACCTCTAGTTTTGACCAAGAAGAAGTCAGCTTTGTAATGGCATTGCTCAGCTTGCGTCGCAAATATTTTGGCGATGGTGTTGTGGGCTTAGATTGTGGTGCCAATGTTGGCGTGCACACGGTTGAATGGGCAAAGCATATGCACCAATGGGGCAGTGTGATTGCTTTTGAGGCGCAAGAGAAGGTCTATTATGCGCTTGCTGGTAATATCGCCATTAACAATTGTTTAAACGCATCAGCCCAATTTGCGGCAGTTGG
>JAZKDM010000213.1:4123-7339 GCA_040387535.1 Pseudomonadota bacterium
CAAGGCGCTGTAGAAACCATTAAGCGTTGCAAACCCATTATGACCATAGAAATTATTAAAACCGATAAGGTGCAAGTGGAAGCTTTTTTAATGTTACACGGTTATCAAACGTATCCAATGGGAATCAATATTTTAGCTATTCATCATTCCGACCCAGGAATAACGCACATCAATACAACTGAAACTGGTATTAATTTAACCATTTAAATTCCGTTGAAACCACACTCAATTTTTTTAGTATATGTGCTGGCAAGCTTGGCTGCGCTGGCGCCTTTTGCAATTGACACCTATCTGCCAGCGTTTCATGCCATGGGTGCTGATTTGCGCACTTCTGATTTGCATATACAGCAAAGCCTAACCGTGTATTTACTGCCTTATGCCTTAATGACGCTGTGGCATGGCGCCATTTCAGATGCGATTGGGCGCATTACCACCATTAAATGGGGCTTGGGCATTTTTGTGCTGGCTTCTATTGGCTGCGCGTTTGCGCCAAATGTAGAAACGCTGTGGTTTTTTAGAGCCCTACAAGGTGCAAGCGGCGGGGCTGGTAATACGGTTGCACGTGCCATGGTGCGCGATTTATTTGAGGGCGCTGCCGCACAAAGAGTAATGGCGACTGTGCAAATGCTATTTGGTATTGCCCCAGCCATTGCGCCAATCATTGGTGGATTGTTGCTTGGCATTCATTGGCAGGCGATATTTATCTTTTTAGCGCTTTATGCGGCTGTTACCTTATGGGCATCCGTGAGTTTCTTGCCAGAAACCATGCCGCCTGAAAAACGCTTAAAGTTATCGGCCAAAAACGTACTTGCCAGCTATAAAACCATATTCGGCGATGCGGAATTTGCCAAACTGGGCATCACTATTGGCGCCTGCTTTTCGGCTTTCTTTATCTATGTGCTGGCTAGCCCTGTATTTTTGGGCAAACATTTAGGCTTAAGCCCACAACAATATGGCTATTTGTTTGTGCCCACTGTATGCGGCATGGTGCTAGGTTCTTATTTAGCTAAATATGCGGCTGGAAAATATGCGGCAAAAACCGTACTAAATGTGGCTTTTAGTTGGATGTTTTTGATTGTATTTGTCAACGTCGCCATCTGCTACTTTTTGCCCTTGCGCCCAGTGTTTAATATCTTACCTATCGCATTGTTCAACGTGGGTATGGCACTTGTAATGCCGATTATTTCATTGGCCGCCTTAGACCGTCACCCTAAAATCCGCGGCACCGCGGCATCTGGTCAAGCATTTATTCAAATGTTGCTTTCAACTGTATCGGCAGGGTTAATTGTGCCTTTGGTGTGGGGTAGTGTGATGGGCTTGGCGTTAGCGATGCTGATTTATTTGCTTATTGCGTTAATGGTGATTAGCCAGACGCGCTTATGGAAAAGCCAAAAAATCTAAATTAGGCTAAGCACGTGAAACTTTGCCAACGTTGCCTAAAACCTGCTTAATACCGCGCCACAGTTTTGGCAATAACCAAAACATAAACACAATAAATCCCAACAATAAACCAATAAACACAGCAGGGTGCATTAATGCTAGCCAGCCGCCCGTTAATAACAAACCTTCTTCGCTAAAAGATGCCGCAATATTGCTAACAGGCTCTGGTGAGGTGTTAATCAGCGCGCGGCTTCCTGCTTTAGTGGCATGAGTGGCACCTGCTAGTGAGCCACCAAGTAGAGCTGTAACCGTCGCAATTAGTGGATCACTGGTGTTGATGGCGCCCATGGCAAGTAGGGCGCCTGCAGGAATGCGGATAAAGGTTTGAATTGAATCCCAGGCGCTATCTACATAAGGAATTTTATCGGCTAAAAACTCAATCACACACAACACGCCTGCCACAACAAGCACAATAGGATTGCTTAATATATCCAAACTAGCGGGCAGATTAATAACGTTATACCTAGCCAACGCACCCACCATAAATACCGTAAGGTATAGGCGTAAGCCGCTGGCCCAGCTTAACCCACCAGCCAGCGCTAAATTAGAAATCATGTCCATAATGTTGAATCCATACGTTAAGCTATCACAAAATGAATAGCATATAAATCATCATAACCTTTGTTTACTTGGCAATTGTAAATTTTTTACCCTATATAAATTAATCAGTTAATATGCAAAATTGCTTCACTTTATCAACCAGCAATATTAATCAACAATAAAGGAAAATAAAATGTTTAATACGCAATTTTGTGACAAATGGGCCCCTTATGTTTTAGGTTTATTACGTATCATCACTGGCTTTTTGTTTCTGCAGCATGGTACTTCTAAGCTTTTAGGCGTGCCGTATAACGCTATGTTTGACGGATTACAGGTGATGTCCTTAATGGGTGTAGCAGGTATTCTGGAATTGGTGGGTGGTACGCTCATATTAATTGGTTTATTTACGCGACCTGTGGCATTTATTCTTTCTGGCCAAATGGCGTTTGCTTATTTTATGGCGCATGCTCCTGGCGGCTTTTTACCGATTAATAATCACGGTGAGTTGGCTGTTATGTTTAGCTTTGTGTTTTTATATTTCAGTGTGGCAGGCGCAGGTAAATTGAGTATTGATGCTGCTCGCAGCAAATAATTTGCTTTAAAAATTCTATCGTGGCGCCATTAATTAGGGCGCCACTATTTTTGCTACCGATTCGCTTTTCCACAGCAAATAAACGCGGCAATCAAATTCTAGCTGGTGGTAATCAGGCTCCATATATTGGCATAACTGGTAAAACGCTTTGTCATGATTGCGCTCTTTTAAATGCGCCAATTCGTGCACGACAATCATGCGTAAAAAATTAGCTGGCGCGGCTTTAAAAAAAGACGATATTTTGATTTCTTTTTTTGCTTTTAATTTGCCGCCTTGCACCCGTGATATGGCAGTATTAAGCCCCAATGCATGGTGTTCAATACTCAAGCGATTGTCGTAATGGGCTTTATCCAGCGTGGGTGCGTTGCGCAAAAACTCTTGCTTAATATCATTGCAATACGCATACAGCGCTTTGTCGGTTTGTATTAGATGTTGCTGGGCATAACGTTCGCTGATGTAATCGCCCAACTTACCTTGCATTTGCAACTGCCGCACTTGGTCTTGTAAGGCAGGAGAATAATGTTGCAAAAAGGGAAGAGGTGTTGTCATGAGGTTTGATTTTAAATAAGTATGCTTAAACAAAAAAGGGATGCTTGCGCATCCCTTTTAAATGTTAATTGAGATTATTCAATTAAAAGCTCACG
>JAZKDM010000214.1:0-3651 GCA_040387535.1 Pseudomonadota bacterium
CATGCTTTAAGGCTCATTCATTAATCTATTAAAAGGTAAAAAGCGGAGTATTAACCCCGCTTTTAATGAGTGCAAATAATAACAATAAATCACACTTTGATTGCAAATTATTTTAGTTATTACTGATCGCCACCCAATTGAATTGAATAACGCCAAAACTGATCTTCTGCCTCAAAAATTACTTTTGATGCTTCTGGATCACTTGAGCCAGCAGGGTATTGATGCACAGGCGATTTATCTGCCGCCCAAGCTTTGACTACTGGGTCAACCAAGCGCCATTGTGCTTCGGCTTCACTAATATGCAGGTAATTTGAATTGTCGCCTTGCATTAAGTTAAGCAATAAAGCTTCATACGCATCAACCGTGTCATCTTCAGGCAAGCGGTTTGCGGCATCTAATTGAATAGTGCGGGTGTTAATATCTAAGCCTGGTACTTTGGCTTGAATTTCCATTTTGATGCACTCACGCGGTTGAATGCCGATAATCAGCCAGTTTTGGTCTTGCTCATTGACTTGTAACGGTGCTTTTTTAAAGCGGATAGAAATGCGGGTATCGGCTTCATGTAAACGTTTAGCGGTGCGAATATAAAACGGCACACCTTGCCAGCGCGGATTATCAATAAACAATTTAAGAGCCGCGTAAGTTTCTACCACGCTGTCTTTATTGCCTAACTCTTCCAAATAACCAGGCACTTTTTCGCCTTTGCCGTCTGCACTAAATACTTCACCTGCTGCATATTGTGCGCGGAAAGCATGCTTGCTTAATTCGTTAACTGGAATCGGACGAATTTGCTCTAACACTTTAATTTTGGCATCGCGTACGCCATGCGGTGTTAAATCTTTTGGCATTTCCATCGCGGTTAAGGCCAATGTTTGCAGAACATGGCTTTGAATCATGTCACGCAATGCACCTGTGCTGTCGTAAAACTGAGTGCGGTCGCCCACGCCCAACATTTCAGTATTAGTAATTTGCACATGATCAATATATTGATTGTTCCAAATTGGCTCTAAAATGGTGTTGGTAAAGCGTTGTAACAGAATATTTTGTAGCGCCGATTTACCCAAATAATGGTCAATACGGTAAATTTGGCTTTCTTTCAGGTTTTTGGTTAGCGCGGCTTGCAAATCAATCGCGCTATTTAAATCGGTACCAAATGGTTTTTCAACCACTACACGGCGCCAGAATTTATCTTCTTGTGTTAAACCGACTTTTGCTAGCGATTCCACCACTGGCGCAAAATCCACAGGGCGTACTGATAAAAAGTAAGCCAAGTTTTGTGGGAATATTGAGGTATCACTTAATGTATTTTTAAGCTTGGTAAATGCATCAGGGTCCGTTGGTGGATTAGCGTGGTAAAAGTTACGTGCTATAAAACGCTCAAATGCGGCTGCGTCATAGCCTTTTTTAAATTTAGCATCCAGCATGCTTTTAATATCGGCACGCCATGCTTCTTGAGTTACTTCTTGACGGCCAACCGCTAAAATTTTCAATTCGGCAGGTAAGCGACCAATAGAATCGAGTCTAAACAAGCCAGGATAAAGCTTTACACGTGCTAAATTGCCGCTTGCGCCAAACAGCACAAGGGTACAAGGGTCAATTCCATTATTTGTATTAGTTTGCGTCATTTCTATAAGCCTTATCCTAAACCTGAATATTTAATTTATTGCAAAAAAATCACTGATGCGTCATTCCCAAATGTATTGGAAACGACGGCATCAGAATTAACTAACTCTTAGTTTTTCTTAACAGCGTGACCGCCAAAAGCATTGCGCATCAAAGATAACAATTTATAGCTATAACCATGTTTATCTTGGCTTCTGAAACGCGCTTGTAATGCCACTGTTAATACTGGTGCAGCAACACCTTGCTCAACCGCTTCAACTACTGTCCAACGACCTTCACCAGAATCTGCAACATATGGAGCGATTGAATCTAAATCCTGATCATTTTTAAGTGCTTCAGCTGTCAAATCAAGCAACCAGCTGCGTACAACAGAACCATGACGCCATAATTCAGTAATTTGAGCTAAGTCTAAATCAAATTCTTCTTTGCCTTTTAGTAAGTCCAAACCTTCGGCAAAGGCTTGCATCATGCCGTATTCAATACCATTGTGTAGCATTTTGGTGAAGTGGCCAGAGCCTACTGGGCCAACGTGTGCCCAACCACGGTCTGCGTGTGTCAATGCTTGCGCATAAGGCGCCAATACATCAGCAAATTGTTTGTCACCGCCGTACATTAAGCAATAGCCGTTATCCAAGCCCCAAACGCCGCCAGATGTACCGCAATCAATAAAGCCAATACCAAGTTCGGCTAACATCGCGCCGCGACGTTGGCTGTGTTTATAGTTTGAGTTGCCGCCGTCGACGATAATATCGCCTTTGTTTAATAACGGAATTAAGTCTTTAATTTGATTTTCGGTAATTTCGCCAGCTGGCAACATTAACCAAACGATTTTTTGTCCTTCTAGTTTGCTTACGGCATCTTGCACTGATGTTGCCGCAATCATGCCTTCAGTTTTAACTAGATTGTTGACGAATTCTGTGTTGAAATCGAAGCCAACGACTTCAATTTTGTGACGTAATAAACGCGCAGCCATATTGCCGCCCATTTTGCCTAAGCCGATCATTGCTAATTTCATGCTGTTTTTCCTATGGTGTGAGGATAATAAAAAGCACCCATCTTGTGGATGTGGTGAAAACAAAAAATAATAATTCTTGAAGAATTATCTAATTGAGTTAAGTATAATTATAGCAAATGCACTAGCAGTTCTCAAATGCGGCACTGCTAAACACAATATTAGGTATAGATTTTTAAAAGCAGAGAATTTAAAGCTGCTTTTTTTATTTTTTTAAAGTTTCTATTAGGTTTTTATGACGCAAAACACTTCACTTGATCACACTCGCTGGCATACTTTTCAATCGCAGGATGCCATTAACCAGGCCGCTGTTAAGCGCATTTTAGCGGCCGCAGAAGAAGCAATTCAGCAGCACGGTAGTTTTTTAGTGGTATTGGCGGGCGGTAGTACACCCAAAAGTGTGTATCAATTATTAAGCCAACAAAAAGCTGATTGGGCCAATTGGCAGGTTTTTCATAATGATGACCGTTGCTTGCCAGTAGACCATGTCGATCGCAATAGCAAAATGGCACGCGATGTCTGGTTAAATCATGTGGCGATTCCACAAAACCAGATTCATGATATTCCAACGGAATTGGGCAATGTAGAAGGCGCAAAAGCCTATGCAAAAACGCTAAATGGCGTGCGTGCGTTTGATTTGGTGATTCTGGGTTTGGGTGAGGATGGCCATACTGCTAGCCTGTTCCCTAATCAAGTTGTAGATAATAGCGCCGATGTAGTGCCAGTTTTTGATGCACCAAAACCGCCTGCAGACCGCGTGACCATGTCGCAGAATCGTTTAAATAATACACATGAAGTGTTGTTTTTAGTAACAGGCGCAGGCAAGCAAGAGGCTGTGGACAATTGGCGTAAGGGTGAGAAAATCCCTGCGACTTTAATTGCGCCTGCAAACGGCGTAGATGTGTACTGTTTTGGTGTAAAACTTAATTAGCGCTGGTTTTTAGCCACTCAATCACATCATCAACATTTTTATCTGGTGGAAACACTGGGTAAAAAGTTTTGATGATTCGATTATT
>JAZKDM010000214.1:3751-8345 GCA_040387535.1 Pseudomonadota bacterium
CTAGTTGAATGAACTCGCCGTTAGTCGCACTAAGTTTAATATCTGGCAGAAAAAGCCCAGTCAAATGATTTGCAGCGCCATCATCAATGGGCGCTGGTAAATCACTCGGTAGCTGAGATAAATTCAAATGCTAAGTATTCTGAATCACAATATGCTAAGTATTCTGAATCACAATATTCGGAAACTTGCTGCTGTGGTCTAAGCTGGCATTAGCGATTTTAATGGCGGCTTTGCGCGCGATTTCTTTGTAAATATTGGCGATTTTGGAATCTGGCGTGTTGATTACAGTGGGTTTTCCGCTATCCGTTTGTTCGCGGATGCTTATATCTAAGGGCAGTGAGCCTAGTAAATCAACTTTATAATCATTACACATTTGGGCGCCACCACCTGCGCCAAAAATATGTTCCTCATGGCCGCAATTGCTGCAAATATGCGTGCTCATGTTTTCTACAATGCCCAAAATGGGAATGTTCACTTTTTCAAACATTTTTAAGCCACGTCTTGCATCCAGCAGGGCAATATCTTGTGGGGTGGTCACAATAATCGCGCCTGTCACTGGGATTTTTTGCGCTAAAGTCAGTTGAATATCGCCAGTGCCAGGCGGTAAGTCAATCACCAAATAATCCAAATCATTCCACTTGGTATCACGCAACAATTGCTCTAGCGCACCGGTCACCATTGGGCCGCGCCAAACCATGGGCGTATCAATATCCACTAAAAAGCCAATACTCATGGCTTGTATGCCATGTGCCAGCATTGGCTGCATGCTTTTGCCATCCGTGCTTTCTGGGCGGCCACTAATGCCTAACATTTGCGGTTGGCTAGGGCCATAAATATCCGCATCCAATAAACCAACTGTGGCGCCTTCTGCCGCCAGTGCTAAAGCCAAATTAACGGATGTAGTAGATTTTCCGACTCCGCCTTTGCCAGAAGCCACAGCAATAATATTCTTTACATTGGGCATTAAATTAACGCCTTGCTGCACTTTATGCGCAACGATGCGGCTGCCAATATTCACACTCACTTCACTCACGCCAGTAAGTGATTTTAAATGCTCAACCACCAGCGCCTGCACGTCTGCCATCACGCTTTTAGCTGGGTAGCCCAATACAATATCTAGGCTCACTTTGTCTGCATTAATTTGAATATTTTTAGCCGATTTGCTGGTGATAAAATCTTTGCCAGTGTTTGGGTCTACAAGCGTTTTTAACGCGTTTTGGATATCTGATTCTGTGATTGCCATGATTATGAATTTTACTTAATCTTAAAAGCATTATTTTAGCGCAAGCGCATGTTTTAGGCGCGAATGCTTAAAGCGAAAGCCTGCTTAATTTGCTAAAATAGCGTTTTACCTCAATTTAAAGCAATTTATGGCACGCAAAATCCTGGTTACCTCCGCCTTACCATACGCCAATGGCAGTATTCATCTTGGCCATTTGGTGGAATATATTCAAACCGATATTTGGGTGCGCTTTCAAAAAATGCAGGGCCACACTGTGCATTATGTGTGTGCAGACGATACGCATGGCACACCAATTATGCTGCGCGCGGAAAAAGAGGGCATCACACCAGAAGCCTTGATTGCCAATGTGCATAAAGAGCATAGCGCCGACTTTAAGGAATTTTTAGTAGAGTTTGACAATTACTACTCAACCAATGCGCCTGAAAACAAAGAGCTGTCGCAAACCATTTATCGCAAATTAAAAGCCAACGGCAAAATTGCGACTAAAACTATTGAACAGTTTTACGACCCTGTTAAAAACATGTTCTTGCCTGACCGCTTTATTAAAGGTGAATGCCCGAAATGTCACGCCAAAGATCAATACGGCGATAACTGTGAAGTTTGTGGCGCAACATACAATCCAACTGAACTGATTAATGCTTATTCAGCGGTATCTGGCGCCGCGCCAGTGCGCAAGGAAACAGAACATTACTTTTTTAAATTAAGTGAATGTGAAGCGTTTTTAAAAGACTGGACGCGTAGCGAAGCCATAAAAGGTAGGCCCACTCTACAAGGCGAAGCCGCCAATAAAATGGGTGAATGGTTTGAGAACGGCTTAAACGATTGGGATATTTCACGCGACGCGCCTTATTTTGGCTTTGAGATTCCAGACGCGCCTGGTAAATACTTTTATGTATGGCTGGATGCGCCGATTGGCTATATGGCTAGTTTCAAAAAACTTTGTGAAATGAAAGGCTTAGACTTCGACGAATACTGGTCGAAAGACAGCGAAACAGAGCTATACCATTTTATTGGCAAAGATATTCTGTATTTCCATGCTTTATTCTGGCCAGCAACACTGGAATTTAGCGGACACCGCAAACCGACACAAATTTTCGCGCATGGTTTTTTAACCGTCAATGGCGAAAAAATGAGTAAATCGCGCGGCACGTTTATCACGGCGCGCAGCTATTTAGACCATATTAAGAATCCAGAGTATTTACGTTATTACTATGCAGCAAAGCTCAACAGCACGATGGAAGATATTGACCTTAGTTTGGATGACTTTGTGGCGCGCGTGAACAGTGACCTGGTGGGTAAATATATCAATATTGCCAGCCGTACAGCGGGTTTTATCAATAAACGTTTTGCTGGCAAACTTAATCCGTCAGCTGATAATTCAGTCATCGCAGAATTAAAAGGCGCCGCTCAAACCATTGCTGACGCTTACACAGCCCGCGATTACGGGCGTGCTTTGCGCGAAATTATGCGTTTAAGCGATTTGGCAAATGGTTTCGTAGCTGAACGTGCACCTTGGGTGATGGCAAAACAAGAGGGTCAAGATACGGCGCTACAGCAAGTTTGTTCCGACGCGCTAGAAATGTTTAGATTGCTCACTTTATATTTAAAACCTGTTTTGCCAAAGTTGGCGGCAGAAATCGAGCAGTTTTTAAATATTGAACCTCTTAATTGGGCAAGTGTTAATGCTAGTTTAAGCGCAGAGCATGCGATTAACGAATACACCCATTTAATTACCCGCGTTGACCCAAAATTGATTGAAGCCATGACAGAAAGCAATAAAGAAAACCTGACAGCAACAGCACAAGTGAGCACGCCAGTTAAGGCTAAAGTTGAACCAGCCGTTGCCTTACCTGAGCCAGAATACATTAGCATTGATGATTTCACCAAAGTGGATTTGCGCATTGCAACAATCGTTAATGCTGAACACGTTGAAGGTGCCGAAAAATTATTAAAACTGACACTTGATATTGGTGAAGAGACTGATGGTAAGCCAACTACGCGCCAAGTATTTGCTGGTATCAAATCGGCTTATGATCCAGCCGCTTTAATTGGACGTAATACGGTGATGGTTGCCAATTTGGCACCACGCAAAATGAAATTTGGATTGTCTGAGGGTATGGTGTTAGCCGCCAGTGATGAGCGTGGTGGACCGTTTATATTAACGCCCGATGTAGGCGCGATGCCTGGTATGCGCGTTAAGTAAGCTGTAAATAGCTGTAGGCCATATTTACTGTAGGAATACGCCTACAGCTATTTCAGAATTAGCTTATTGGCTTATCTTTCAATTCTTGTAAACTAGGCAACACTAAAGCACAAGCTTTGTAATTAACGATTTAAAAATGATTAAAAGGGAATTCGCAATGAAATATATTCATGCTCCATTATTAGCTGTTTTATTATTATCTAGTCAAGCATTTGCAGCAGACAGCAATGCTAAAACTGCCATTGGCGGTGGTTTGGGCGCAGCCGCTGGCACAGCAATTGGTGGTGTGGTTGGCGGTAGCACAGGTGAAGTATTGGGCGGCGCAGTTGGCGGTGGCTTAGGCGGTGCTGTAACAACTAAAGGCGAAGGCCAAGCTGGTGCAGTCATTGGTGGCGCAGCAGGTGGTGCAGGTGGTGCTTATGTGGGCCGTAAAGTAACTGGCACAGGTACTGGTGCTGTGGTTGGTGCAGGTTTGGGTGGTGCAGGCGGCGCGGTAGTGGGTAAAGTGATTGATGAGCCAAATAGGTCATCAGGTTCACGTAATAATTACAATGATAATCATCGCCACAATAAAAAGAATAAACACAAACATGGCAAAGGTCACGCTTATGGCCATGATAAACATGATCATTAAGTTAGATTAGCTACCAGCTAAATGCCTTATATTTAACATGCAGTAATAATAAAAAAGCCCCAAATATGGGGCTTTTTTATTATTGGTTCAAACAAACGATATAAATTAATTAGCTTTGGCGGCGGTTTTCTTAGCATCAGCGGCCGCTTTTTTATCAGCAGCGGCTTTTTTCTCCACTTTTTTGGCGTCAGCTGCTGCTTTTTTGTCGGCTTTTGCAGTGTCGGCTACGCTATCTGCTTTTTTAGACTTAGCCTCTTTCGCTGCCTTTTCTTCTTTTGCTTTATCAGCTTTTGCTGCTTTCTCGGCCTTTACGTCTTTATTGTCAGCCGTTTTGCCAGCAGCAGAAGCTTTTTCAGTGCCAACTGTTTTAGAGTCTTTAGCCTTAGTTTCTTTTGCTTTTGGTTCTTTAGCCGGTTTTTCTACTTTTACATCTTTGCTATCTGCAATTTTGCCTGAACTTGAGGCTTTTTCAGTGCCAACAGATTTGGTTTCTTTCGCTTTGCTGTCTTTTGCT
>JAZKDM010000214.1:8445-9511 GCA_040387535.1 Pseudomonadota bacterium
GCTGGCTTAGTTTCTTTATTAAGTGTCGCTGGCGTTGCAACATTCGTCCTGCCGCTAACGCTGACATCTTTACGTACATTTTTTAGCGTAATTTCACCCACGCCGTCTACTTTTTCTAATTCGTCAACAGACTTAAAGCCGCCATTTTTTTTGCGATAATCAATAATGGCTTGTGCCTTAACTGGGCCAATACCTTCTAAAGATTCTAATTCTTGTTGTGTGGCAGTGTTTAAATTAACGGCGGCAAAAACGTTAAAACTAAATGCAAGGCTAGCAAGTAAGGCGATTAGTATTTTTTTCATTTGATTCTCCCTATTTAAGTTTTCTGACGAGCATGGTCATCAGCGCTAGTGTACTGTTTTAGTTGGCTAATAACCAGTTTTGCGGGCTAATTTATAGACTGGATTTCTTGGTTAATGGCAACTAATACCCCAATTGGGTTAGTGCTTTGTGTAATAGGGCGGCCAATGACTAAGTAGTGTGAGCCCATTTTGATTGCCTCTATAGGGCTGGCAACGCGTTTTTGGTCATCTAAGCTGGAATTATCAGGACGAATGCCAGGTGTTACTAAACAGAAATCGGAACCTAATTCCGCTCTTAACATAGCTGTTTCACCTGCAGAACAAACTACGCCGTTTAGACCCGCCTGCTTGGTTAGTTTAGCTAACCGAAGTACATGCTTTTCTAAGGTTCCATTAATGCCAATTAAAGAAAACTGATGCTCATTCATGCTGGTGAGCACGGTGACTGCAATCAATAATGGTTGATTAGTCCCGCTATCAACCGCTTGCTTTGCTGCCTGCATCATCTCAAGGCCGCCACTGGCATGCACATTGAGCATCCATACGCCTAAATCGCTAGCCGCTTTACAGGCTTTGGCAACAGTATTGGGAATATCGTGAAATTTTAAATCCAAGAAAACCTGAAAGTTTTTGGCGACTAATTTTTCTACCAATTGTGGGCCTGCGGCGGTAAATAATTCTTTGCCAACTTTCAACTTACATAAGCTTGGGTCTAGCTGGCTAACAAGGTTAAGCGCACTGGAGGAGTCGGCATAATCCAGCGC
>JAZKDM010000214.1:9611-11270 GCA_040387535.1 Pseudomonadota bacterium
CTTTTAAGTATTTATTTTTGGTTGGATTTTTTAACCGTCATTTCGCGGCTAATGGCCTCTGATGGCTCAGCTGGCAGCGATTCCCACGCATTACAAGCAGGGCATTGCCAGTGGTATTGTTTAGCGCGAAAGCCACATTGATTACAATGATATGCCGCACGATTGCCAATGGCGTTACGTACGGTTTGCTGCATTAATTGTACATCTTGATTGCAGTTATTATCATCTGCCATGGCGCGCGCTTGTAGTAATTGATCTAGCGTAGTCAAACTAGGTTGGCGGATTAACTCATTGCGGGCTAATTTGGCTGCGCTTTCGGCACCTTCTTCATTTAGTGTCGCTTCATATAGAACAGACATTAATGAAGCTAATTTATAGGTTTCAATATAGGTGTTAAGTTGCGCTAAACCTTCTTTTAGCTGATTGGCCGCGCGATAACTTTTGAGCATTTTCCCTGCGACCAAACCTAAGTACTCTGGCTGCTGAAACTCAATGCGTTTCCAATAAGAAATGGCGGTTTGGTGCTGGCCTGCGCTGGCTTCAATATCGCCTAACAATACATTGGCGCGGATACAATTTTTATTGGCATCTAATGCCAATGCCAACTGGCTATGCGCCGCATCGGCATTTTGTGCAATGATGAAATTCATGGCTAATTCGCAATAATATTGCGCAATTTCCACTCTAAAAGGCACGCCAGATAAGCGTTCTAGCTCGGTTGCGGTGGTAATGGCTTGCGCCCATTCGCGCTCACGCACATAGATTTCTAATAGAGCATGAAGCGCGGGTTGTTTATAGCGTTGATCTTCTAAACCTTTAAATAATTCTTCGGCGCGGTCAAATAAGCCCGCTTTGAGGTAATCCTGTGCCAGCTCTGCTTTTACGGCATTGCGTTGTGGTTCAGTCAGTTCTTTTTTATCCAGCAAATTTACATGCAGATTAATAGCGCGGTCGGTTTCACCTGTGCGTCTAAACAAACTACCTAAAGCAAAATGTAGTTCTAGTGAATCGCTATTGGCTTGCACCGCTTCACTGAATGCCTCTACCGCTTTGTCATGCTGATCGCCAATTAAAAAGTTAAGCCCTTTAAAATAGGCGGCAGGCAGGGTGGTTGATTCAGACAATAATTGCCGAATATCGACGCGCGCCGCAATCCAGCCCAGCGTAAAAAAAAGCGGGAGTACTAAAAGCCACCAATATTCAAATTCAATCATCATGATTATTTAACTGTTTTATTCAATATTTTATCTAAGTGTATTTTACCTAAGCTTAGGCACAATGACTAATAGTTAAGGACGTAAAAAAACGGTACTTATTTCTAAGTACCGTTATTCAAATGTCGTTTTTAATATTGACTACTAAAAACTATTTATGTGGCTGAATCAACGCGATCGCGCAACTCTTTACCGGCTTTAAAGTGCGGTACGTGTTTTGCAGGTACTTGCACTTTGCTACCAGTTTTAGGGTTGCGACCCAAACGTGGCGGACGGTAATTTAAGCTAAAACTACCGAAGCCGCGAATTTCGATGCGCTCGCCAGTTGATAAGTTATCTGTCATTGCATCTAAGATGGCTTTAACAGATAACTCAGCGTCCTTCACAACTAGTTGTGGAAAACGCTCTGCTAATAAATTAATTAATTCTGATTTTGTCATGGCTT
>JAZKDM010000215.1:0-12259 GCA_040387535.1 Pseudomonadota bacterium
CGCAAATAGCCGATGCAATTGAAACTTGGCCATTGCAATATAAAACCTTTGTAGGCGAGCGTGGTGTTAGATTGTCTGGTGGTCAACGCCAAAGAATTGGCATTGCCCGTGCATTATACAAACAGGCCGATGTGATTATTTTTGACGAAGCAACCAGTGCGCTAGATAGCGAAACCGAACAAGCAGTAATGCAAGCTATTGATAATTTAAGTGATAACTTAACCATTATCATTATCGCGCATCGATTAACCACTTTAAAAAATTGCTCACAAATTATTGAATTAGCCGCTGGGCGTGTAAAACAGGTTGGTACCTACAAAGAAATAATAGAAAACCAACACTAAGTTTTGTTAATAAACACAGTCTGTAATTTATAATCGTTGCATGAATAATATGCATTACTTTATTCAATAAACAATAGTTATGGAAGACAATAAGACGATGAGTGGCAAAACAACCAGCAAAGTGGCATTAATTACAGGTGTCACAGGGCAAGACGGTGCTTATTTAGCAGAGTTTTTGTTAAACAAAGGCTACATCGTTCATGGCCTAAAGCGTCGAGCGTCTTCTTTTAACACAGCACGTATTGATCATTTATATCGTGATCCACATGAAGACGGGGTGCGCTTTTTCTTACATCATGGCGATTTGACTGATTCAAGCAGTTTGATTCGAATTATTCAACAAATTCAGCCAGACGAAATTTATAACTTAGCCGCACAAAGTCATGTTGCCGTTTCGTTCGAAGAACCTGAATACACAGCTAATTCAGATGCGTTGGGCGCTTTACGGGTACTAGAAGCGATTCGAATTCTTGGCTTAGAGAAAAAAACGCGCTTCTATCAAGCATCAACTTCTGAACTGTATGGTTTGGTACAAGAAACGCCGCAAAAAGAAACAACACCATTTTACCCACGCTCACCTTATGCAGTAGCGAAGCTATATGCATACTGGATTACAGTGAATTATCGTGAAGCCTATGGCATTTATGCCTGTAATGGTATTTTGTTTAATCACGAATCGCCAGTGCGCGGTGAGAATTTTGTAACCAGAAAAATAACTCGCGCATTAGCCCGTATTAAACTTGGCTTACAAAAAAAGCTCTATCTTGGCAATTTAGATGCAAAAAGAGATTGGGGCCATGCACGCGATTATGTTGAAGTGCAATGGTTGATGTTGCAACAAGAAATCCCTGAAGATTTTGTAATCGCCACGGGTGTGCAATATAGTGTTAGAGACTTTGTCAATGCGGCTGCCAAAGAGCTGGCGATTCATATTCGTTGGGAGGGCTCTGGTGTAGATGAGAAGGGTTATGACAACGAAGGTAATTGTATTGTATCGGTAGACCCGCGTTATTTCCGCCCAACAGAGGTAGAAACACTATTGGGTGACTCAAGCAAAGCAAAAGCAAAGCTTGGATGGCAACCAAAGACAACATTTGATGAGCTGGTTAAAGAAATGATTCAAGCCGACCTCAAAACGGCTGAACGTGATGAGCTAATAAAAAAACACGGCTACGTTACCAATACTTACCATGAGTAATGACGCATGAAGGTAGGTCGCAACCTGCTGGCGGGGTTGGCAAACTCAGTATGGTCGGCGCTCATTACTTTTGCCGTTGTTCCTGTTTACCTTAAATACCTCGGAGCAGAGTCTTATGGCCTAATAGGGTTTTTTGTTACAGCGCAGGCACTCATTGTATTGCTTGATTTAGGGCTATCATCCACCATCAATAGAGAGTTAGCTCGAAGTACGACTACAGAATCTCTTAAAGACGCGGCGCATTTATTGCATACATTGGCTGTCATCTACTGGGCAATCGCATTAATAATCGCTATCGTAGTCATCGGATTATCGCCACTAATCGCAAATCATTGGCTTCAGTCAAAGCAACTTCCTGCAAATACTGTATCCCATGCTGTTATGCTAATAGGATTTGTTATTGCTTGCCGATGGCCAATTGCCCTATACCAAGGCGCATTGATAGGGTCGCAGCGACTATCAATGCAAAGCAGCATAAATATTGTCATGGTGACACTAAGCCACCTAGGCGCCGTAGCTGTGTTGGTGTATTTGTCACCAACCATTGAAGCCTATTTTATTTGGCAGGCAATCGTTGGAATAATTTATGTGATTACGATACGCACAGTGGCTTGGAAAGTAGTAGGCAGACCAAACAGCTTGGTTTTTAGCACCGCTAAATTAAAACAAATATGGCGCTTTAGTATTGGCATGAGTGCTATTTCTGTAGCAGGTTTAGTGTTTATGCAACTCGACAAGCTCATCTTAAGCAGATTAATTAGCTTAGAAAACTTTGGCCATTACATGCTCGCTACCGTTTTGGTAAGTAGCCTGTATTTACTCATAACCCCTGTGTACAACGTTATCTATCCAAAGTTTTCCGCGCTTGTAGCAAGTAAAGATGATCTCCAATTAGCAAACGTATATTTATTGGGCACACGCCTGCTAGCATCTATTTTGTTTCCATTGGCAATGCTGCTTGCTGTATTTTCATACAATATTGTATCTATATGGACGAGCAACGAATCTGTTGCTAGAGATGTTGCTCCACTGGTTTCTCTATTGGCAATTGGTTCAGCGATACACGGCATTATGTACTTTCCGTATGCTTTGCAATTGGCCTATGGAAAAACATCAATACCTATTAAAATTAACGCGATTTTAATTGTGCTGACGGTTCCAATTACAATATATCTAACTTTACAATTAGGGCCGCTTGGTGGTGCGTTGGCATGGCCGATACTTCACATTTGTTATTTTTTTATTGGTGTGCGCTTGACACATAAAGAGCTGTTGAGCGATGTGAGATGGGTATGGGTGACGGAGTGTGTGGGCATCCCTTTAATCATTGCAATTTTATTAGGGATATTCAATTATTACTTTATCGCAGAAAGCCTCAAGCTCTCTATTTATATTAAACTTACGCTAGGAGTGATGGTTACATTACTTGCCATTTTACTATCAGTAATTTCCTCTCCAACACTACGTAAACTACACTTAAATCCATTTAGTTTAATAACTTTCAATCGCAGAGAAACTAGCCACTCAAGAGACTCATAATGATAAATAAAATCATCCACTATTTATATGATTTAAGAGATATTCCTAGAATTAGCCTTGCTCTGAGTAAAGCAGCAGCCACTATCAACAACAGGCAAATAGATCTTAAGCGACCGTTCACTTGGGAGTTTTCTGGATTTAGTCAAAACGGTGAAGATGGAATTATAGAAGTATTACGCAAACAGCTAAAAAGCTGTAATCGTTATTTTATCGAAATAGGCGCGTCGGACGGTATTGAAAACAATACCGCATGGTTGGTGGTTGCCGAAAAATATAATGGCTTAATGATTGAGGGTAACAAATCATTAGCCGCTAGGGCAGACAGGGTAGTAAAAAGGTATAGCATTGGTGCGGAGTGTAAAAATCTTTTTGTCACACGTGAAAATATTAGCGGTTTGCAATCGGTAGCAATGCACAAAGATCCTGATTTATTCTCTTTGGATATTGATGGTAATGATTACTATATTGCGAAAGCTATACTAGAAGGTGGCTTTAAGCCGAAAATTTTTGTGGTGGAGTATAACTCGGCATACGGCCCTGAAGAGTGCATCACGGTTGAATATAGAGATGACTTTATATTCACAACAGCACATACGACTAAACTTTATTACGGTGTTTCAATAGCGGCATGGAAAAAGCTATTTAACGCTCATGGATACCAATTTATAACAGTTGATCAGCATGGCGTAAACGCATTTTTCGTCGACCCAAACTGTTTTGATAGCAATTTTTTAAGTAATATTGAAGGCATTAGCTTTGTCGAAAACCAATATCAATTTACAAAGTTTCGATCTTCTTGGGCCGATCAGTTCAAGCTAATTGCAAATCAGAAATTTGTGAAAACTTAAACTATTTTTATTATTTATGAACTCGTTAAGTAATCACATCAAGCAAGATAAATTTAAATTATCAATTTGCATAGCCACATATAAAAGAGGCGCTTATATTGCGCAAACTTTGGATTCTATTATCGGCCAACTACAGCCCAATGTTGAAATTATTGTCGTTGATGGAGCATCGCCAGACAATACCTCAGAGGTTGTCGAGCGTTACGCAACTCAGTATCCATGCATTACTTATTATCGTGAGACAGAAAACTCTGGGGTTGATAGAGATTATGACAAAGCGATTCAATACGCATCAGGAGAGTATTGCTGGTTAATGACGGATGATGACCTAATGCTAGAAAATGCTATTGATAGCGTGTTAGAAAAGTGTGATTCTATTAATGACTTGGTCGTAGTGAATGCCTTGGTTAAAGACAACAATTTATCGGCCACTTACAACGAGTCATTATTAAAAATCACCAACGATGGCGTTTACTCAAGCAAATCCGTTAATCAATTTTACAGAGACTGTACTCGATATCTATCGTTTATTGGAGGTGTCGTTACAAAACGAGACTTTTGGTTAGGGAGAGATCGGGCTACTTATTATGGAACAGCCTTTATACATATTGGTGTTTTGTTACAACTGCCGCCACCTCGGCAAATAAGCGTTATCTCAAAACCATTAATTGCAATCCGTTATGGCAATGCAATGTGGAAGCCGCAAACGTTTAAAATTTGGATGAAAAACTGGCCTTCTTTAATTGGATCTTTTGGACACATACCCCTTAATGACAGGCTAAAAATCACTCAGAACAGTTTTTTTGGTTTGATTAAACAGCTCATTATTTATCGCGCTCAAGGTTACTACACCTATACAGATTACCTAAAATTCAATTACCGTTTTATTTCATTTGTTCCTTATATTGTGTCTGTAATACCTGTTAAGTTAATTAATGGCATTTTGTCTGCTAGCCTTTATCTATTCAAATCTAAATCAAAAATGTTGATATATGACTTAGCCACGTCAAAATATTCAACAAAAATATCCAAACTAGTTGCTAGTAAGCTTGGAATTTTATGACTAAGGCTAGCGTTTTAATATTCGGCGCATCTGGTCAAGATGGCACTTATTTAGCTCAATTAGTTAATCAGCTGGGTCATGAGCTAATTAGCATAGATAAGCCTATAGATTTTAATCAGTCTCCCCAGCAAATCGAGGCAGAGATTAGTGCTATTTTAGTAGATAAAAAGCCGACTCATATTTTCAATCTAGCCGCATTGGCGACTGGTGCGGGTATGTTTGATGACTCGTACAATATGATCAATATCAACGGCTACGCTGTGGCTAGTCTTTTAGAAGCAATTCGTAAATCCAGACTCGACATAAAGTTTTGCCAAGCAGGTAGTAGTGAGATGTTTGGATTGCCCAATGCTAGCCCTCAAAATGAGCTGACGCCGTTTAACCCCAGAACTCCCTATGGTGCCGCTAAGTTGTTGGCTCATAATATGGTTAATATTTATCGAAAGCATTATGGAGTTTTTGCTTGTTCGGCCATATTGTTTAACCACGAAAGTCCAATTAGAAGTAATCAATTTGTTACTCGCAAAGTCACGCAATCAGCCGTAAAAATTAAACTAGGGTTGCAAGAAAAACTAACCATCGGCGCTTTAGATACTAAGCGTGACTGGGGGTATGCTCCTGATTATACGAATGCTATGTGGTTAATGCTACAGCAGCAAGTAGCGGATGATTTTGTGATAGCAACAGGTGAGACTCACTCAATTCGCGATTTATGTAAAACTGCGTTTGAATATTTAGACATGGACTATCAAGACTATATAGAAGTTGATTTATCCTTTAATCAAAGAGCCGTTGAGGGTTTACAATTAGTTGGTGACTCAAGTAAGGCGCGTAAAGTACTCAATTGGTCGCCAAGTGTCTCATTTAAAGAGATGATTCACGAAATGGTCAACGCTGATTTAAATGTGTTAAAAACTCAGGGAACAGTACAGAAATGAATTATAAAAAAGTAGATTTATGCCGAATTTGCGGCAATGAACAACTTGTAAAAGTGCTTGATTTAGGCGAGCAAATGCTAACAGGGGTTTTTCCGCGTAGTTTAGACGCTGAAGTTACTGTGGGACCTCTGCAGTTGGTTAAATGCCATCGCGATGATGACGTTAGTCACTGCGGCTTAGTTCAGCTTGCCCATTCATATAGCCTTGAGGAAATGTACGGTGAAAATTATGGGTACCGCTCAGGCTTAAACAAAAGCATGGTGGCGCATTTGCATGGCAAAGTTAAAAAAATACTTGAATTAGTGACTTTGTCTAATCAAGATGTAGTGATTGATATTGGCAGCAATGACAGTACAACTTTACAAGCGTATCCTGAAGGGCCAACGCTGGTTGGCATTGACCCTACAGGCGTAAAATTCCATTCTTATTACCCTGCACATATTTCACTTATTCCTGACTTTTTCTCTGCTTCGCTGTTTAAAGCGCGCTTCCAAAATCAAAAAGCTAAAGTTATTACTTCATTTTCAATGTTTTACGACCTTGAAGACCCGATGGGATTTATGCAGCAAGTTTATGATGTGTTGGCTGATGACGGCGTTTGGGTGTTTGAACAAAGCTATATGCCAACCATGCTAGATACAAATTCTTACGATACGGTTTGCCACGAACATTTAGAGTTTTATGCGCTACGCCAAATTAAATGGATGGCTGATAAAGTAGGTTTTAAATTGATAGATGTTGAGTTTAACGACGTTAATGGCGGAAGTTTCTCAGTCACTGTTGCTAAAGCGAATGGCGATTTCACTGTGAGTCCATCTGTGCAATATATTTTAGATGAAGAGATGGCAAAAGGCTTACATACATTGTTGCCTTATATGGCCTTTGCAGAGCGTGTGGCGCAAACAAAACTTGATCTTCTGACTTTTATAAAAAAGGCTCACCAAGAAAATAAAACAGTATCAGCATTAGGCGCTTCTACAAAAGGCAATGTGCTGTTGCAATACTGTGGCCTAAAAGCGAATGAAGTAGCGTTTGTGGGCGAGGTAAACGAGGAAAAATATGGCTGCTTTACACCAGGCACATCAATCCCAATTATCAGTCAACAGAGCCTGCTTGAGCAAAATCCTGATTATTTGATTGTTTTACCTTGGCACTTTAGAGCTTTTTTTGAAAAACAAGAGTTGTTTAAGGGATTTACACTGGTATTCCCGTTACCAAGGCTTGAAATAGTCAGTCTTTAAAATACCTTAATATTTTCATATAGATATTCGCTAACTCAACCACTTTTCGTTGCTGTCATGATACAAAATAAAATAATTGCGATGTACTTTCCACAGTTTCACGAAATTGCAGAAAACAGCCAATGGTGGGGAAATGGGTTTACAGATTGGAATAACGTTAAAGAGGGCACGCCTCAGTTTGATGGACACTATCAGCCTCGCGTTCCGCTAAATGGCAATTACTACGATCAGTCAGAATTAAGCACAATACAATGGCAAATTGAGTTGGCAAAAAAATATGGGATTTATGGCTTTTGCCATTACCACTATTGGTTTGATGGAAAGCAGCTTTTAGAAAAGCCGACTGATTTAATGTTGGCAAATAAGCAGCTGGATTTTCCTTTTTGTTTGTCTTGGGCTAACGAGACATGGTCACGTCGCTGGGATGGGCGTGATAATGAAATATTGATTGAGCAAACACATCCAGCTAATAAAGAATCATGGAAAAAACATTTTGATTACCTGATTCATTTTTGGAAAGACAGTAGGGCGATTAAGGTAGAAGGGAAGCCTGTTTTCATCATATACCGCCCTCAGTACATTAATAGCATTAACGAAATGATTGAATATTGGCAGACATTAGCAAGAGAAAGCGGACTGCCAGGAATCTATATTATCCACCAGCAATCATTTGAGTTGCCCAATCAAAAAACACTTAAAAGTTTTGATGCTGTTTTTCATTTTCAACCGGCAATGGCAATTCAATCACAAAGAAAAAAGTCTTTATTACTTTCTAAGTTATCATTGCTTAATGTTTTTCGGTTGTTGCCAGAGAAAATTCAGGACTTTATTCGCGCCAAAAAAACCAAACTGAGGGGGAAAGTAATCATTCATGATTACGACAGTATTTGGCAATCAATTATCAGTTTAGAGCCAGACCCAAACTTAACCACATATCCCGGCTGCTTTGTGGATTGGGATAATGCCGCTAGGTATAAAAATAGAGCAACGGTCTATTACGAAGCCTCGCCTAAGCGATTTGAATACTGGCTAACTAAATTGTTCGATACAATCTCAGTTAGAAAACTGCCAGAAAATTTTATTTTTTTAAATGCTTGGAATGAGTGGAGTGAGGGTGCCTATCTTGAGCCTGATGAAAAGCATCAATATGCCTACCTTGAAGCGATTAAAAATGCATTATCTAATCAATCCAAAATGAAATAGAACATACAGCAATGAGTAAAAAAAATGCGAGTTTCGATACCTATTACGCTCATTTAAGCGAAATAAGTTTTGTAGGAAGATTATATAAGCGCTACTTTGTAGCGCCATTACTCTATTTAAATGCCAGAAGATTTGGCCGCGTTATTGTTGAAATAGGTTCTGGCGTAGGTAGTGGCTTGCTTGGGGCTTTCCCTAACAAGGTAACAGGGCTTGAAATTAACCATCATGCTGTAAAGTATTGCCAAGATAAAGGTATGTCGGTTGACTTGATTGAAGCCAGTCAACCGTATCCTAAGGAAAGTGGTTCTGTTGATGCGTGCGTGTTAGATAATGTGCTTGAACACATTAGCGATGCCGATTCCAGCCTAAAAGAATGTTCAAGAATTACGCGAAAAAATGGTGGTTTAATCATCGCGGTCCCTGGTATTAAAGGATTTGCATATGACGATGACCATCAAGTCTTTTATGACGAATCAAAACTGCAAAAACTTCACCCTGAGTGGTCAATGCTATATTGCTTTTCAACACCTTTTATTTTCAAAAGTAATTGGCTATCTAAGCATATTAGGCAATATTGCTTAGTTGCCATTTATAAAAAAAATTAGACTATGTCCGATTTTTTAGAATTAGAAACTTGTAGCAATGCATGATATTTGTACAACACTGTCTGTAGTAAGCCATCAGCAGCAACACTTAGTGAAAGATTTGCTTGATGATTTAAAAACGTACTCTTGTCAAAATATTTGCGTGATTTTAACTGTTAATTTGACTGAGGGTTTAACTTTTAAACCAAGCGATTACCCATTCCCAATAAGCGTACTTTACAACCAACAAGCTAAGGGTTTTGGTGCTAATCATAATCAAGCATTTGAGCAGTGCAATACACCCTATTTTTGTGTCATCAATCCGGACGTAAGGTTGTTATCAGATCCTTTCAATGTGCTAATTGCAGAGTTGAATCAATATTCAGCCGCCGTTATTGCGCCTCTTGTATTGAGCCCTGAAATGCAGGCTGAGGATAGTGTGCGTAAGTTTCCTACGCCATTCACTGTGTTTAAAAAATTATTTTCTAAAAAGATATCAGCCGATTATGCGGCAAATAAAGTGCTTATTAACCCTGATTGGGTAGCGGGCATGTTTATGTTGTTTAAAGCTGAAAAATATCAGTTAGTAGGGGGCTTCGATGAGCGTTATTTTCTATATTATGAAGATGTTGATATCTGCAAGTCTCTGCACAAAGCCGATGAGAAAATCGTATTCTCACCTAACGCGTCGGTGATTCATGCGGCAAGACGTAGCAGTCACAGAAAAATGCGTTATTTGTTTTTACACATTAATAGCATGTTGAGATTTTTTCTGAAGCATTGCTATTAATGGTTAAATTTAATTAAGAATATGTTGAATATCGCCATAACAGGTGCCAGCGGCTTAGTGGGTAAATCATTGTGCCATGAGTTGGTTTTAAGAAAATTTAACGTTAGTGCTTTTACAAGAGGCTCACACAATCTATTAGAAAATGTTCAATATCATATGATTGTTGATATTGAAAATGGAATCAACTGGGATGCAATGCTGGATAAGGTTGATGTGATTGTGCATTTGGCGGCGCGTGTACATGTGATGCAAGACACAGCAAAGAATCCTTTGCAGGATTTTTTGGCGGTTAACTTGCATGGTACTGTTAATCTGGCCCAAGCAGCGGCTAAGGCGGGTGTTAAGCGGTTTGTGTTTGTGAGTTCTATCAAAGTGAATGGCGAATTTACAGAAAATCAGCCATTTTCAGAAAGTGATATTCCGCAACCACAAGATGCCTATGCTATATCCAAGTGGGAAGCCGAAAAGGCACTACGAAAAATAGAAAAAGAAACGGGCATGCAGGTAGTAATTGTGCGCCCACCTTTAGTGTATGGTGCAGGTGTTAAGGCCAATTTCGCTTCTTTGCTAAAAGTGGTGAATAAAAAATGGCCTTTGCCATTGGCTAGTGTCCAAGCTAAGCGCAGCTTAATTTATGTTGGTAATTTGGTGGATGCGGTTATTGTTTGCGCGTTAAACCCAAAAGCCGCTGGCCAGACTTATTTAGTGAGTGATGGTGAGGCGGTATCCATGCCACAATTAATCAAAAAAATGGCATTGTCTTTAAACAAACCTAGTTATATTTTGCCCTTTCCTGTTTCAACAATGCGCTTATTAGCAAAGGCTATTGGTAAACTTGCGAGCGTTGATAGGCTAACCCAATCTTTGGTGATTGATAGTTCAAAAATTCGCCAAGAGCTTGATTGGAAGCCGCCATTTACTATGGACCAAGGTTTAAAAGTGACAGCTGATTGGTATAAAAAATCCTTAGAAAGCGGTCGCTTATAGCATGCTGTATTTGTTCATATCCTTTTTTATCAGTCTATTTTTGCTAGTTTTGATATTAAAAACGCGCATTGCCAATATGGCATTGGATACGCCTAATCAGCGCTCGTTACATACGAAGCTAACGCCCCGCATTGGTGGCTTGGCGATAATGGCCGGTGTGCTGATTTCATGGCTATTGATACCCATCAATTTTTATTGGATATTGTTTCCACTTAGTCTGTTGTTGATTTCGCTAGTGGATGATATCTATGGTTTATCGGTCAAGTGGCGCTTTTTAATGCAATTAATGGTAAGTGCTGCTTTTATTTTGCTGATGCTACCTCTACAAGCTTGGTGGCTAGTTGCTTTACTAACCTTGCTTATTACTTGGATGACCAATTTATACAACTTTATGGATGGCTCTGATGGTCTGGCGGGTGGCATGGGTTTGTTTGGTTTTGCCAGTTACGCTATTGCGTCAACTATGATGGGCGATATGCATTTTGCTGTAATGAATGCAGCCATTTCTGCTGCATGTTTGGCATTTTTGTTTTTTAACTTTAATCCTGCCAAAATATTTATGGGTGATTCTGGCTCTATTCCGCTTGGTTTTTTGGCTGGATCAATGGGTTTGTACGGCTATTGTAATGCGCTATGGCCTGCTTGGTTTCCAATCTTAGTGTTTTCACCGTTTATTGTTGATGCGACAGTAACGCTGATTAAGCGCCAACTAGCAGGCGAAAAAGTGTGGCAAGCACATCGCAGTCATTACTATCAGCATTTGGTGCAGTTGGGCTGGGGGCATCGCAACACAGCCTTTGCTGAATATATTTTAATGATATGTTTGGCAGCAAGCGCCATTTTTCTGCTTAAAGAATCCGCTGTACTTGTTTTTTGCGCATTGCTCTTTTGGACGATGGTTTACTTAATCATAATGCGTTGGATTGATAAACGTTGGATTCAGGCCAGTAAATAAACTTGAGCCTATATAATGATTGGGTAAAATGTACTTTAATACGCAATTGACTAAATCAAACGAATTATAAATATGCTAAAAAAACACGTGAACTGGCAAATAGTTTCAGCATTTATGCACGATTTGTGCGCGGCTATATTGGCTTGGGTGTTAGCTTATTTGCTCCGATTCAATTTTAATATTCCACTCGAATTTATGCCTTCCCTCATTCAGGTAGCCGTGTGGGCTGTGCCATTGCAAGTGCTTTGTTTTTTACAATTTGGTTTATACAAAGGTGTATGGCGCTTTGCCAGCCTGCCCGATTTACAACGGGTTTTAAAAGCCATTTTTGTGGGGTCTTTGATTGTGGTTTCAGTTTTATTTATGCTAAAACCACAAAACTTTGTGCCTAGGTCTGTATTAATCTTAAACCCATTACTATTAGTTTTAATGGTGGGTGGCAGCAGGCTACTATACCGCGCTTGGAAAGATCATAAACTATACGGACACACCTATAAACGTGGTCAGCCAGTATTGCTGTTGGGTGCGGGTGATGCTGCTATTGCGTTGGTAAAAGATTTAGCTAAAAG
>JAZKDM010000215.1:12359-18432 GCA_040387535.1 Pseudomonadota bacterium
CCAACCAATGTGATGGGCGCAAGCAAGCGCTTGGCAGAGATGGTTTGTCAGGGCTTGCAAGAGGCAAGTTCAGTTGATGATAACGGCACGCGTTTTGTGATTGTACGTTTTGGTAATGTACTAGGCAGTAGTGGCAGCGTGATTCCTAAATTTAGAGAGCAAATAGCAAAAGGTGGCCCAATTACCATTACGCATCCAGAAATCACGCGTTATTTTATGTCGATTCCTGAAGCGGCGCAGTTAGTGATGCAAGCGGGTTTAATGGGTAATGGCGGTGAGATTTTTGTACTAGACATGGGTGAGCCCGTTAAGATTGCTAATCTTGCCGCCGATATGATTCGCTTATCTGGTCTGCAATTAGAAGATATTAAAATTGAATATGTTGGCTTGCGCCCAGGCGAAAAGCTGTATGAAGAACTGCTGGCAGATGATGAGCAAACGATGCCAACACCACATGAAAAATTGCGCATCGCGTTAGCGCGGCCCGTAAGTAAAGTGTGGGTAAAAAAAATGTTAAATTGGATTAATCAAGCCCAAGGGACTAGTGAAGTGATTGTTAAAAATGAGCTAAAATCTTGGGTAGAGGAATATAGTCCGCAACAACCAAGCTTGATTTTGCATCCTGAAATAAGTAATGAGCAAAATACTTTGCATTAAATAACGAGAATAAAATGAATATGATTCGAAAAGCTGTTTTCCCTGTAGCAGGTTTAGGCACTCGCTTTTTACCTGCGACCAAAGCTAGCCCTAAAGAGATGTTGCCAATTGTAGATAAGCCGTTGATTCAGTATGCGGCGGAGGAAGCAATAGCAGCCGGCGCAACTGAGCTTATTTTTATTACAGGGCGCAATAAACGCTCGATTGAAGACCATTTTGATAATGCCAGTGAGCTTGAAGCATCGCTAGAAGCTAGCGGCAAAAAAGAATTGTTAGAGGCGCTAAAAGCTATTTTGCCTTCACATGTTTCTTGCATTTTTATACGTCAACCCAAAGCGTTGGGTCTTGGTCATGCCGTTTTGTGTGCAAAGCCAGTAGTGGGTGACTCGCCTTTTAGCGTGATTTTGGCCGATGATTTGATTGATGCGATGCCTGGCGCCACAGCGCAAATGGCAGCGGTTTATGCAGATAAGCGATGCTCAGTTTTAGGTGTTGAAGATGTACTGCCTTCAGAAACTGCCAGCTACGGCATTGTAGATGCTTTTAATGTTGGCGAAAATTTGTTACAGCTTAAAAGTATTGTTGAAAAGCCAAAGCCAGCAGATGCGCCATCTAATTTGGCGGTTGTAGGCCGTTATATCTTAACGCCGAAAATTTTTGATTGTTTAGAAAAAGTAAAGCCGGGTAAGGGTGGTGAAATTCAACTCACCGATGGTATATCTGACCTGATGCAGTTAGAACCGATTTATGCGTACCGCTTTGAAGGAAAGCGCTATGATTGCGGTAGCAAGCTTGGTTTTATGAAGGCCAACGTTGAACTGGCACTTAAACACCCAGAAATTGCAAAAGACTTTTTGGCTTATTTAAAAGCAATGCAATTGTAAATACAGGCGATGCATCACACTAACCCAAAAGACTATTTAGATAAAGCGCAGTTAATCCATCATCAGCAAGCCGTTGATCAAGCTATTTCCACGATAGCACATCAGCTTAATGTAGATTACGCGAATGAGCCTCCCGTTGTGCTATGTGTAATGGGAGGTGGTGTTTTTTTTACCGGCCAACTGTTGCCGCAATTAAAATTTCCGCTAGAGTTTGATTATATTCATGCCACGCGTTACCACGGCACCAGCGGCAATGTGGTGGAATGGCTGGTTAAGCCTAAAAACAGTATCAATAATCGCAATGTATTGATACTAGATGATATTTTAGACGCAGGTATCACCTTAAAAGCCATTGTGGGCGAGTGTGAACAGTTGGGTGCGAAAAATATTAAAATTGCTGTATTGGTGGAAAAGAAACTGGATATTTACAAACCTGTTCAAGCTGATTATGTAGGGCTAATGGTGCCAGATTTATATGTATTTGGTTGCGGCATGGATGTTTACGGATGGTGGCGTAATCTTCCAGCTATTTATGCTTTGCAGGCTTAAGCTTGTCAACCAATTGCAACAAAAAGGTGTTTTAGTTATATAGTGTAGTTATTAAATATCGTTAATTATAAAAATGCTGTTGGATTTGTTGTACAGTGTCGAACCAATGACATCACTGATGATGTTTAATCACAAAATGAGTAGTTAGTAATGGTGTGGCTCTCATAACTTATTGATTTATATAAAAATAAAATTGAAGCGAAAGTGGTATTAAAAATGCAACTGTATCCTCATCTAATCGATATGAATCGTGAGAGGAATGCAGTGATGAACAACAATACGACAAATCAAAACTGGGAACAAGTTTTTAAAGTGATTCAAAAATCATTTTCAGTTCAAAAGCACGTGGATTTTTTCAATTGGTTACAAGGCAGCGTCAATGAAGTACTTCCGCACGATATTTTAGTCGCTGCGTGGGGTGATTTTGCCACCGGTGATCTCAATTTCGATGTGTCATCTAATATAGATGATATTCGTACTCAAAAGCTGATTGATGCGCCTGGTGTATTTGCCTACTTAATGTCAAATCTTCATCAGCGCTGGTTAGATAATGGTGAAAGATGGTTCCGCATTAACTTTTTTGATGCTGCGGGCATTAACGCACAGTCGCCAACGCCATTTACGCGTAAATTAGTGGGTATGAACTCATTGTTGGTTTATGGTGTACGCGACACTCGCGGCAAAAACGATTGTATTTACGTGTTTTTTGATAAAGCGCGCGAATTTCAAGTACAGCATTCGGTGCTAGGATTATTGATGCCGCATGTTGATTCAGCGCTACGTCGTGTTGAATACATGGAAACGCCAGCAGTAGAAGAAGAGTTAATTGAAGAGCTCAACATGGGCGGTTTAAGTGAGCGCGAGCATGAGATTTTGCACTGGGTTAAAACAGGTAAAACCAATTTTGAAATCGGTATGATTTTAACAATTAGCCCTAATACCGTCAAAAATCACTTGAAACGTATTTTTCAAAAATTAGATGTGTCTTGCAGAGCGCAAGCTGTTGCTAAGTACACACCACAGAGACTTGCATAGATTGTAGTATTGTTTAATGGTAATTAGATCAAAATCAAGGTCTGTGCTACAGCGCAGACGCAGCCTTATTAATGTATTACAGCCGTTGCTTGATGGCATAGCAATTTTAGGCGTTGCTTGGTTTTTTATTCAATACAACATTGGTTATTTAACACAAGATTACGTTATTTTACTGTTAGTGTTATTGGGTTTGGTTTCGGTTATGTACGACCGATTTGCCATTTACCGCACAAGCTCAAGTTTTGCATCAAAGTTGTTCAGCTTATTTAACGCATGGTCAGTCAGCTTTTTAGCATTATTTGTTTTAGGTTTTTTAACTAAACAAAGTCATGCTTATTCTCGTATATTTATCACAGAGCTATTTTTGGTGGGCTTTGTGGTGCAAAGCTTTATTCATTACGCCGTTAGAACTATTAACAGACGTATTCACAAACATTCCCATGTTACGGATAACGTAATTATTGTCGGCCAAGGGCAATTGGCCAATTATTTAGAGCATAAAATCTCTTCTAACCCTTGGTTAAATGAACGCGTCATTGGTAATGTTTCAATCGAAGAAGAAGCCAATCAGCAACGTAAAGAGCAAAAGTCCGAATTAAATAACTATCCTAGAAGCCGCACTATTCATTTAGGAAAAGTGGCTGAACTACCTGATTTAATTGATGAGCATGACATTAATACCATTTATATTGTTACGCCATTAGAGTCTTCTCGGGTATTAGAGGAGCTTTATTTTGTGTTGCTAGATAAACATGTCTCTATTCATTGGATTCCAGACATCTTTTCACTCCGATTAATTAATCATAGCGTAAAAGAAATTGCAGGAATTCCAGTCTTAACGCTATCAGAAACGCCATTAACTGGCATGAGCAAGCTGTCTAAAGCCATTGAAGACAAAGTATTGTCCTTTTTAATTTTAATTCTAATCATCCCAGTACTTATAGCGGTAGCCATTGCCGTTAAGCTCGATAGCCCGGGGCCAATTTTCTTCAGGCAAAATAGAACTGGATGGAATGGCAAAGCATTTAGTATTTGGAAATTCCGCAGCATGCGCACCAATCAACAAGTGTCTGAAAATGAGCCGCTTAAACAAGCGGAAAAGAACGACCCACGCATTACCAGAGTCGGCGCATTTATTCGAAGAACAAGTTTAGATGAATTGCCGCAAATTTTTAATGTGCTTAAAGGCGATATGTCATTGGTAGGACCTAGGCCACACGCAGTGCAACACGATGAAGTTTACTCGCAGCGCATAGGTGACTATTACGCACGCCATAATATTAAGCCAGGCATTACAGGCTTAGCGCAGGTGCGTGGTTACAGAGGTGAAACAAAAGAGCTTGATCAAATGACAAAGCGTATTGAATCTGATATTGAATATATTAATAACTGGTCAGTTTGGCTGGATATATCAATCTTAATGCGAACAGCAACTGCTTTTACTGGCAAAGGCGCATATTAGGTAATTACAATCTTTGTGTGCACGTTGAAGCTACACCCAGTTGGGCTATTGAGAAATTGCCACAAAATTATAGAATCAACTTGTAAAATTGATTTGGATTTAGACTGTATTTTTGTATTAAATGATACATTTAGCAAAAATATGATATAAATCACTTTAATCATCTTCTTTTTATAATGAAAAGGGCGACAGGCCCTTTTTTTTATATTATTGTTTGGCTTATATTACTGTTTTACTGGGAGCGACATAATGAATATCCACTTAAATACCAAATTCTTTTATTCAGTTTTTTTAGCTAGCTTTCTCATTTCAGGTTCTGCGGTTAGCGCAGAGTCAAATGAAATGTATAAACTCAGCGAGGGCGACATCTTGGAAGTTTCTGTTTGGGGTGAAGAAAGCCTCAAAAAAGAAATCAGAGTATTGCCAGACGGCAGCATTACGTTCCCATTAGCAGGTCGTGTAGAAGTGGGTGGTACAACTACTCCAGAAGCTGAAAAACGTATCACTGAGAAATTGAAAACTTATTTACCAGACCCACAAGTAACGGTTGTTATTACCAATACAAACGGCAATCTTGTGTATGTGATTGGTAAAGTATTAAAATCTGGCCCAATATTGTTAACTAGCCCTTTAACTGTTTTGCAAGCACTAAGCCAAGCGGGTGGTTTAGATAAGTTTGCAGAAACAGACGAGCTAAAAGTGCTACGTAGCACCAAAAACGGCTCTAGTGTTATCTCAGTTAATTATGATGATTTAATTCAAGGTAAAGCACTGGAAACCAATGTGCTTTTAAAAACAGGCGATACTATTTTAGTCCCATAAATTTTTTGTTTTAAAACGACTGATAAATTAAACCAAAACTTAACTGATAAGACTAAAAATTTGATGCAAAAAGTGAACACCCAGTTCTTGCTAGCATGTGCGTTGCTGTTTTCAATACCAGCGCAAGCGTTGGTTATCTTGCAACAAGCATCGTTGCCAATTAACGTTGATTACGATACCAATTTAAATTTATTGCAACAAAAGCAAGGTGTGTGGCGTTACACCACAATTCCCAAGTATTCTGTTGAGGCTGTAGATGATAAAAATAGATGGTTTAGTAATTTAGCATTAACTTTACAAAGATCTTCAAACAAAAACCTTAGTGTAGACCGTGAAGATCCAAGTTTAAATCTCGGATGGGTGCGAGAACTTGAAAAAGGCGCTTTTTCAGTAACTGCAGGTTACGATAAACGAAGCTCTCGCTTTGCCCAGTTCAATACCAATGCGTTATTAGATGTTGATGGTACTTCAGTTAGCAAAACTTTAGCTGCCAATTTCACCCATTCACTCACTGAGAGACTTAGATTCTCACTTGGGGCTAACTACTCTAAAACGACATATACAGATTCGAGTTTTGTTAGTTCTACATCTAAAACAATTAACAGCACAGTTTCATATGATTTAAATGAAAAAATGAGTCCTTTTGTGCAGTTAAGTTTTACTG
>JAZKDM010000216.1:0-2854 GCA_040387535.1 Pseudomonadota bacterium
GCCGTTTTTTAGTTCAAATTCGTTCACGTTGTTATTCTTTAACTGTAGGTTGAGTTGGAGAGGCTTTTTCAGCATCGATTTTATTGGTATCAATAGCTGGCTTAGCGGCTTCTTGCGGGTAACGCTGCTCAGGAATATACAAAGGTCCTTTGGTGCCACAGCCAACTAGTGTGCAGATGACAGCGCCTAGTAAAGTAGGTATCAGCCAATCAGATTTTATTTTCAACATGATTATTCCGAAATCATCTAATGCATTATTTTAACATTAATGCGCCAATCTAAGAGACGTGAATTTCTTTGAAAAAAGTCACTTGTAAAACGAATAATTGCCGTTTGTTACCGCTATTTTGCCGATTGTCGGATACTGCTAGCCTCGCCAGTTTATGTTTGGCATGATTCAATCAAGCAAAATAGGATATTCAAAATGAACAGGTTGAAAAGTTTGCAGCGAGGATTTACTTTAATTGAGCTGATGGTTGTGGTCGCCATTATTGGTATTTTGGCGTCGATAGCATTTCCTAGTTACACAGAATACGTAAGGCGAAGCAACCGCTCGGCTGCTCAATCGCAGATGATGGATATTGCAAACCGTCAACAACAGTTTTTATTTGCGGATAAGGCTTATGCCAATACAGCTACTTTAGTATCTAGTGGGTATGTCCCGCCAGCTGAGGTCAGCGCAAAGTATGGTTATGATGTTACGGTTGACAATTCTGCAACACCTCCAACTTACACGATTACCTTCACGCCAGTTGTTGGCAGTTCGCAAGCAAGTGATGGTCCGTTAACGCTTAACCATCAAGGGGTTAAATCCCCAGCAGGCAAGTGGTAATTATGCCGTTTAGCCCAATTAATTTTCAACGCGGCACCACGTTACTTGAGGTGTTAGTGACCATTGCTATTCTTGCCGTCGGTTTGCTTGGGTTGGCTGGTTTGCAATCTCGTTTGCAAATCTCTGAAATGGAATCGTATCAGCGCTCACAAGCGCTTATCTTATTGAATGATATGGCTAGCAGAATTACCACAAACCGTATTGATGCTGCCAATTACGTTACGACAACCCCAGTAGGCGCTGGCATGGTTTGCCCCACTGCTTTAACTACACAACTAGATAGAGATAAAAACGAATGGTGCAAGGCATTGCAAGGATCTGCCGAAACCGTTGGAGCCAGTAACGTGGGTGCCATGATTGGTGGCCGTGGATGTGTAGAAACTATAGATGCAACTACTGGCCAATATATGATTACCGTGGCATGGCAAGGTTTAGTGCCTATTTCTGCTCCGCCTGCTAGTGTTTCTTGTGGTCAAGGCAGCTACAACAGCGCCGCAACGGGGGCCGCTTGTGTAAGCGATCTATGTCGCCGCGTTGTCACTACAATTGTGCAAATTGCAACGCTTTAATAATTGGCTTACAACATGAATATCAATTATAAAAATTTAAAAGCTAGGCCTCAAAAAATATCCTATCAAAGCGGCCTTAGTTTGATAGAGCTAATGGTGGCAATCACTATTGGCTTAATTATTACAGCTGCGTTAGGCGCGTTATTTCTTGGTATTAATCGTACTAATCAAGAGATGGCAAAGGCCAATAGTCAAATTGAAAATGGCCGCTTTGCAATGCAGTTGTTACAGGCTGATATTGTCCATGCAGGGTTTTGGGGTGATTTTGCGCCGCAGTTTGATGATCTTAGTTTTTCAGCTGTGCCAGGCGATGTGCCTAATGCTGTTCCAAACCCATGCCTCGATTACGCTACACCGTGGACAATGGATAATGTGACTAATTTTATTGGAATTCCTGTTCAAGCCTTTGCAGGCGCGGCGCCATCAGGTGCAGGCTGTGTCACTGATTTGGCTGCAAATAGAAAGGCAAATACTGATTTATTAGTGGTTCGTCATGCCGATACTTGCGTGCCAGGAGAGGCGAATTGCGAAGTTGATACAGCTGGTAAGCTTTATTTTCAAGCATCTCAATGTGAGCAGGAAATTTCATCTTCTGTGAAGGGTGCAACTGCAACAACGATTACTTTAGGTGATTTTTCTTCTACTGTGAATGACTTTTACAAAGGCCGCAGTGTCCGTATCACATCCGGTACTGGGGCAGGGCAAACACGCTTGGTTAGTGCTTACGATGGTAGCACCAAGGTAGCAACACTTGCACCATCTCCCGCACTTCCTTGGGCGCTAGTGCCAGATTTAACATCTAAATATACCTTTGGCTTTGGGTATTTGTTAGACACAGCAGGCTTTGGAATTTTTCACGAAAGAAATTGCACAACTGTTGCAGAAAAGCGCAAATTTATTTCTAACATTTACCATATCCGCGATTATGCAAAGACGGCTGGTGATGGCATTCCCACATTGATGATCTCTCAGTTTGATCTCAACGGTGTTACGCTTGCACACCAAGATGCAGTGCCGCTGATAGAGAATATTGAAGGCTTTAAAGTGATGTTAGGGATTGATAACGTTAGCGATAATGGTACAAATGTCATCGTTAATGGCGACCCCACCAACTTATACAATGCAGCTGTCAAATGGCTAGATAGTACAAATTTAACCTCACCGATCAATCGAGGCGACGGTATACCAGATGTGTTTGTCAGTTGTACCGATGCCGTGCCTTGCACTTTTGAACAATTAGCGAATGTGGTCGCCGTTAAGATTTACGTCTTAGCACGAGCAGAAACGGTTACCTCCGGCTACGCTGATAGTAAAACCTATACTCTTGGCAATACGACACTAGGCCCTTTTAATGACGGCTTTAAAAGGCATGTTTTTTCTACCACTATTCGGGTTAACAATGTTTCAAGCAGAAGGGAAACGCCATGAAGCAAGTTGCTTCTAAACACAGCCA
>JAZKDM010000217.1:0-3126 GCA_040387535.1 Pseudomonadota bacterium
GTCATGGCAGCGGCAAAGTCATTAAAGAAGATGACAAATGCGGCACTTGCCACGGCGCAGGCCGCGAAAAAATCAACAAAACCTTATCAGTTAAAATCCCCGCTGGGGTGGATGAAGGAGACCGTATTCGCTTAACAGGCGAAGGCGAAGCTGGCGTTAACGGTGGCCCAACGGGCGATTTATATGTTGTGGTGCACTTAAAACAACATGAGATATTCCAGCGTGATGGTGGAAACTTACATTGTGAAATGCCGATTAGCTTTAGTACGGCGGCTTTGGGTGGCGAGATTGAAGTGCCCACTTTAGGCGGTTCTGCCAAAATGAAAATACCAGCCGAAACGCAAACAGGTGGTGTATTTAGATTAAAAGGCAAAGGCATTAAACCGTTACGCCAATCTGAAAACGGCGATTTAATGGTGCATGTAGTAGTTGAAACACCTGTTAAGTTAACCGAAAAGCAAAAAGATTTATTGCGTGAATTTGAAATCAGCACTCAAGCTGATTCGGGCAAACATAGCCCGCGTAATAAAAGCTGGGTAGATAAAGTAAAAGGGTTTTTTGAGTAAGATTAAACAAGGGTCTTCATGTGCAGGCCCTTGTTTAATGAAAGTTTACAATTGATTAGCTTGTTTCAAAACTTGTTTACACTTCAGTTACACGCTCGTCATCAATCCGACATATCTCTTTGATATGATTCATCTAAGTTAATTAGATGGAGAAAACAATGAAAAGAGAATTAACAAAAAGCATTTTACTAGGTGGTCTAGTAATCGCAACAATCGCCTTTGGCTCATTTAAAGCCAACGCTGCAGGATTCAATCAAAACGCCGCGCATGACGGCAAAGTGATGTCATCAATCAAGTTTCACGACATTGTAGAAAACACACTGCCTAACCAAGTGGCCAACAACTTTGGCAAACCAGACGAAATTATCATGATGAAAAACACGGCTGGCGATGTTGCTGGTGTGATGTGGGTATATCGTGATGCCGTACTGAAACCACACGGCATGATGGATGCAAGCTTTATGATTATTAACGGTCAAATGAAATACGTGACTTTATCTGACGCTGTTTAGGCGCAATTTAATCTAAAGCATTCAATTGGTATTCCGAGAAAAGGCCTGCTTTTGCAGGCCTTTTTTATTACAGAATCAAGCAATCCATTATCAATCTAGCCTAAAATAGCGGCATGTCACTGCATGTTTTAATCATTGAAGACGAACCAGCTATCGCGGATACTTTGCTGTATGCCTTTAAAGAAGCGGGCATTCTGACTACGCATGTACTACTAGGCCATGAGGCGATTATTGCCATGCAAGGGACCGCATTTGATTTTGTGATATTGGATGTTGGCTTGCCAGATATGTCAGGATTCGATGTTTGCAAACAAATTCGCGCAAGCTCTATTGCTTCAATTTCAAGCATTCCCTTATTGTTTTTAACCGCGCGCAATCACGAAATCGACCGGATAGTTGGCTTAGAGATTGGCGCAGATGATTACGTGACCAAGCCATTTAGCCCGCGTGAAGTGGTTGCCCGAGTACATGCTATTTTAAGGCGCAATGTGAGAGGTGAGCCAGCTACAAAATCGTCTGTAATTTATGCGCTAGATGAATCAGCTTGCAGAATTTCTTATCACGGCGAATATTTAAGCTTAACCAGATACGAATATCTATTACTGAAAACATTAATTGAGCAACCTAAACGCGTATTTTCGCGTAGTCAACTCATGGATATTGTATGGGCGCAGGCAGAAAATACTTTAGAGCGCACGGTTGATGCGCATATTAAAACCTTACGCGCCAAGCTTAGGCTGATAGATGCTAGTTGTGAGGGAATTATTACGCACCGCGGCATGGGTTATAGCTTAACGGCATGAAGCCTATACTCAAAAAATTCAAAATAAATATAAGCCTAAAAATATTTTTAGGCTATTTTGTGTTGGTTGGTTTAGCGGCTTGGTTTGTGCTGATTGTGTTTGTAGAAGAGGTAAAGCCAGGTGTGCGACAGGCGATGGAAGATACCTTGGTTGACACCGCCAGCATACTGGCTGAATTGGCTGCTGAAGATGTTAAATCGGGTCACATCAGTGATGGCAGCTTTGCGCTAGGTCTAAAAAAGTATTTAGCAAGCGCACGTTCGCCCAACAAAAGTGGTATCAATATTTGGGGTATCAAAAAGCAGGCGGCCGATTACCGCATCTATATTACTGACCAAAAAGGATTGGTGATTTTTGATTCCGCCAATATCGCCTTAGGCCAAGATTACAGCAAATGGAACGACGTTTACTTAACACTACAAGGGCAGTATGGCGTTCGCTCTAGCCCAGTGATTGCTGGCGACAAAAATAGCGATACTATTATGTATATTGCCGCGCCGATTAAAGACGGAAAAGCGATTATTGGCAGCCTAACCGTTGCAAAGCCTAACCGTGCCCTACTCCCTTTTATTGAGCGTGCTCAAGCAAAAATCATTCGCTGGGGCGCCTTGTTATTTGTGCTATCGATTGCCATCGGCGCTTTGTTTACATGGCGATTCACTAGAAAAATCAATGCCTTGCGCGATTATGCGATGCATGTCGCCAAAGGTGATAAAGCTGACCCGCCAACTTCCAGTAACGATGAATTGACCGATTTAGCGCGCGCCATGCAAACCATGCGCAGCGAATTGGACGGTAAGCAATACGTGCAGGATTCTGTTCAGCATTTAACCCATGAGCTAAAAAGCCCGATTACCGCTATTTTAGGCGCGCTGGAATTAATTTCACCTAATATGCCGCCGGCCGATCAAACCCAATTTTTAGCGCAAATTAAAACGCAATCTCACCGCGTGCAGACCATTATTCAAAACATGCTGGGTTTAGCGAGTTTGGAGCATCAACAGCAGTTGCAGCATGTCAGCCTAGTCAATTTAAATGATTTAATTCAAACGCAAATCGATCTATTAAATAGCAAAGCCACGCAACGAAATATCGGTTTTTTGTTTGCTGCCAACCCGCCGATTTCGATACAAGCAGACGCGTTTCTATTGGGGCAAGCACTATATAATCTATTAGAGAATGCCTTGGATTTTAGTGCTGATAAAAGTCAAATTCAGATACACGTTACCGAAGACTCCCAACAAA